>JAYZDB010000306.1:0-10081 GCA_036338025.1 Planctomycetota bacterium | reverse complement strand
CCGACCAGCAGACGTCGTTCGCCGGGCTTGTTCTTGCGCGGGAACTCCGCACATACCTCGGGGATCACGTCGATCACGACCTGCCGCTGTCGCAGGGCCAGGGCGGCAATCGCAGCGCCCTTGTGCTGGACGTTCTTGGTCTCCCGGATGAACTGGGCCACCACCGCGTTGTCCTTGTCATCGCCACTCAGTGCCAGGGTGTTGATCCACAGCCACATGTCCCCTGGTCCGTCGTACTTTTGACGGAGCTCGGCAAACTGCTCGGTCCATGCGAAGGCGTCGAAGTAGCGGCCAAACAGCTGCGACAGGGTGTAGCGCGTAAATTCGTCGTAGCCAATCGGCTTGCGATAGTCGTTCAGGAGGAGCTCGAGGGTCGCCGATGTACGAGCCTTGGCCAGGACCATGCGTCCCCAGGTGTGGTAGAGGAACGGAACGCGCTGGATGTACTTCTTGTACTGCGCAATCGGATCTTTCTCGTGGGGGAACGCTGTCTCAGGCAGCCTCCGATTCCGGGTCTGAGCCAAGGTCGCAGTCGCCAACGACGCCGCGCTCACGAGAACACCGAATAAGACCGTCCACTGTTTCATGATTCTGGAACCTCGGGATCCTAGCCTAGCAAAACCACGGTAACCCACACTCATCGCCGACGCTTCTGCCTTCAAGCCTGGAATCGCCTGGGGTCAACATAGTGCAGAACCCCGGAAACGGGGCTCTCACACCCCTTCAACACCCCTTGCAGCCCTCGCAAAATCCCGGGACATTGGCGATCGGCACGAATCGGGTACGCTGTCGGCACACTCAAGCCAATGGCTATCAATCCCCTCACAGTGGCATCTGCGATCCTGATCACTGCCATGATCGGGGCCCCCGTCTGCGCCCAGGAAGCCACCACTCAAATCGAGGGGATCCTGTCCGATGACCAACCTCGTCAGCCCCCATCGGCCACGAGACTAGTTGGGACCGTGAACTTCCCGATCACCTGTGAAAAAGGTGAAAGCCAGGGCCACTTCAACCAGGGCGTCGCGTTCTTGCATGGCGGCGCCACCTACGAAGCTGAGCGGTGTTTTCGGCAAGTCGCGTCCCTCGAGCCCAAGGTAGCCATGGCGTATTGGGGAATGGCGATGGCCAACATCACACACCCTGATCGAGCCGTCGGGTTCGTCAAGAGTGCCATGCGCAGACGTGCGCAAGCTGGCACACGTGAGCAGCAGTTCATCGATGCGATCGCAAACTACTTCGAGGTCACAGCGCAATCCCTCACCGTCGTAGAAGTCGTCGAGGATGAAGACGAACCTGACCCGACCCGCTTCCGGGTCCCGACATTCCGGCGCCCTCAACAAGACCGCGCTCGCCGGCTCACCAGTCTTCACCGGGGCATCGTCACCGCGTATCCAGACGATCCCGAGGCAACTGCCTTCCTCATCGCACAGCAGCTCCGCAACCGGGATCTCGGCTTGCCCCCGGCAGACCCCGAAGAAATCGACGGCCAGCTGGACAAACTCCTGCATTCCAACTCGCGGCACCCCGCCCACCTGTACCGGATGCGGCTGTGGCTACCCACACAACCTCGACGTGCGCTCATATCCGCAAACATGAGCCCGACAGCAGCCCCTGGCAGCGCCGAGCATTGGCGCACCGCTGGCGAAGTCTGGGCACGGTGTGGATCCAACCACCGGGCAATTCGTCACCGTCGCTCCGCGATGCGTCTCGACCACGCTCGGATGGCGCGCTACCAGGAGATGCCGTTTCGGGTCGAAGGCTATGCAGCCAACCTCGAAGCCCTGTGTGCGGACTACCGTCGGGTCGGCCAGGTGCGCGAAGCGCTCACGCTCGCCAAGTACATGATTGCGCTACCGCGGCACCCCAAGTTCAACCGCCCCAGCGATCGCAAAAGTCTCGCGGGGCGCGGCGCGGCGGTGCTCATCGAGACCTGCCGAGAATTCCGCATGTTGGATGAACTCCAGAAACTCGCATCGCAGGGCTACTTCGACACCGGAGTTGATCGACGCGCCTCTGTGCACGTTACCGCCGGACTCACCAGCGCATACCTGGACCTCGGCGAGGTCAAGACCGCCAAATCGCTCCTACCCCGGGTCACCGCGCTGCGGGCCGACGTGTGGGATGCCGCAACCGCCCGATCGATCGATCAGGCGATGCGCGAACAACTCGCCCTCCTCGCAGTACGTGAAGGACGAACGGCGCAAGCCCTCGAAGCCCTGCAGGCCAGCGGGATGCGGATTACGCAGCTATCCGACTGCTACGAGGTCCTCGGCATGCCCGCGCGAGCCCGACAGGTCCTATTGACCGCCGCCGCGTCGTCGCTTGATGTGCCGACCTTGGCAAGGCTCGTCGCGTTGCCGCCAGACCCCGGTAACAACAAGACACGTGAGCTGTTCGATCGCCTGCGGACCACGGCAGCCCACAGCGATCTCAGCCTGCCGCTACTCCAGCGCCTGGCACCACTGGCCGAGAAGCTCGGCTTTCCCAATGACTGGCGAAACCCAGGCTCCGTTCAGGCCCCTGCGCTTGAGAACCCACGGCTCGGACCGGCTCGCTGGCAAGCACCGATCGCCCGCAACTTTGAACTGACGCGCTCCAACGGCAAGGACCATCGCCTATCGAGCTACCGGGGTCGCCCGATCGTTGTGCTCTTCTACCTCGGGTTCGGCTGCCTCCACTGCGTCGAGCAGTTGCGCGACTTTCAACCCCACGTCGAGACGTATCGCAAGGCCGGCCTGGAAATCCTGACGATCGGAACGGACACCGTGCAGAACATGCAGACGGCTTCTGCAGAGCTCCCCTATGCCGAGAAGTTCGCTTACACCATGCTGAGCGACGCCAAGGCAAAGGTGTTTCGGGAGTGGACGTCGTTCGACTTCTTCGCCAATGAGACCATGCACGGCACCTTCCTGATCGATGACGCCGGCCGGATGCTGTTTCAAGACATCAGCCATGAGCCCTTCAACCACCCGACCTGGTTCCTCGCAGAGTGCCAACGCCTGCTCGGACAAGGCAAGTAACGACCCGGGCATCGCCAGGTCGCGACCTCCACTGGATTCTGCACGACCAATCGATGAGTTCACAACCATCGATCCAACGACCAATGGAGTCACGGTACCGGCAAGCCTTCGGCCCCTGGTCACGTAGCACAGAGTTGTCGGGCACGCTAGTCTGGGAAAATGGCCATGCAAGCAACCTCCCTCGAATCCAACACGGCATCCCAACGCGCCTACGACTACGTGCGCCTCAAACTCGAGAATGGTGATTACCCTCCTGGCACAAGACTCGTCACTCGCACAATCGCGAAGGAAATCGGCTCGAGCTTGAACCCGGTTCGAGAGGCTCTCGGCCGTCTCTCTACCCAAGGTCTGATCGACCACGTACCGGGATCGGGATCCTCGGTTCGACAGCCCAACCAAAAGGAGATTGTCGAACTCTACGGTCTTCGTGAAGCCCTCGAATCGCAGGCCGCTTACATCGCAGCAACCAACATCCAGGCCAACGAACTCGCCGAACTCACGACGATCTGTGAAAATTGGCAGCAACTCGCAAACCGACTGCAATCGCAACCAGATACATCCCTCGACGACAAGGAAAGCCGCCGACAGTGGATCGAATCGGAGAAGCGGTTTCATCGCATCGTCATCGAAGCCGCTCGCAATGACCTGTTGGCGCAAGTGTGCGAGGACTACCTCGTCTTGAGCAGCATCTTCAAACGGCACCTGCAACAACCCGCGCTGCTCACTCCGGAGTTGGTGTCGCAAGTCGCCAAGACCCACACGGCGCTGGTGGAATCCCTGCGCGCAGGGGACGCCGAATCTGCCAGACGCCAGACCGCAGCGATGATCCAGCACGGCTTCCGGAACACTCTGCGCCTGGATTGATCGTCGCACTGGGTGGCTGGCGGCAAGCCCACCGACAGCACGAGGATGCGACGCACCAGCCTGAGGATTCGCCGCCGCATACCAGAGGATCGGGTTGTTCCCAAGTGGACAATGTCTATCTTCACCCCCCCGAATCGCACATCTCCCTACGGAGCCCAACCGTGAGCAACCAGTTCGTTCCCCATCTCCTTCTCGCCCTGATCCCCGCACTGCTGACCGTCGCCGAGGCTCAAGGTCGGCGTGGCAAACAAAGCCAGAATCCTGGTGCTCGATGGGCTCACGACGGCAAGCACGTGGTGTTGAATGACACCTGGCGGTCCGCCAACACGTGGACCAAAGTCAAAGCCGTCCCGGCCCGCAGGAGCAAACCGAAGCCCGACTCCTCTGCAGCGGACTTCGCAGACGCCTTGTCGATCGAACGCGTCAAGAAAACCACCACGCGAGACCTGCGAGCGGTGCGGGTGCGCACCACCATCCCCCGAACGGCCACCCCAAAACAAGGCAGCAGGACCTCTGGGGACAAGAAGACCTCGGCCATCATCCTGGACGGTAGGCTCTGGGTTCAACGCACTGGCAGCAAGATACGGGAAGTTGTCGCCGGCCTCGGCGAGACCCGACACTTCGGCATGGCACCCGACGGCTCTGCACTGTCCTACATCCTGGACAACGACATCTACATCGTCGGGACGAAAGATGGCAAGCCGCGACGCATCACTACGGATGGCGGCGTCGACACCTTCAACGGCGAACTCGACTGGGTCTACCAGGAGGAGGTCTACGGTCGTGGCGAATTCAAAGCCAACTGGTGGTCACCGGCTGGCGGCTACCTCGCCTACATGCGCATCGACGAGAAAGGCGTCGACACGTTTCGCGTCATCGACCACATCGACGACCAACTCGTAGTCGAGGACATCAAATACCCGAAGTCGGGACGGATCAACCCCCGCGCCACACTGCACGTCGCCGCCGCCTCCAACGGGAAGGTAGTCGCCGTGGACCTGTCCAAGTACTCCAAGAAGGACGAGATCCTGATCGTGCGCGTTGGCTGGAGTCCCAAAGGCAAGCAGGTCGTCTACATGGTGCAGGACCGCGAACAGACCTGGCTCGATCTGAACTTCGCTGACCCAGCGACTGGGAAATCGCGCACAGTGATCCGCGAGCATTCTGACGACAGTTGGATCGAACGCCTACCGATGCCAAAGTGGTTGAAGGACGGTTCGTTCATCTGGGAGAGCGACCGCACTGGCTATCGTCACTACTACCGATACAGGGTGGATGGCGTCGGGACAGCCCTGTCAAAGGGTCCGTGGTCTGCGCAAGAGATCATCCGCATCGATGAGCCGAGGAACTCATTGGCGTTCTACGGCAACACGAAGAACTACTCCATCGGACGCCACGCCTACGTGGTGTCCCTGGACGGGAAATCGCAGAAGTGTGTGACAAAGGGCCGCGGCCACCACTCGGTCAGTTTCAACAAAGCCGGCACAATGGTGATCGACACGTTCAACCATCTCGCCAACGCGGGAGAACAGTGGCTACGCTCGGTTGAAGGCAAGGACATCACCAAGACCTGGTCTGCCGACACACCAAACACCAGTGGTCTACCCCAGTGGCACCAGATTAAAGCCCGCGACGGCTTCCTCCTCGACGTCACCTACACCCTCCCGAAGGACTTTGACCCGAAACAGAAGTACCCGGTCTGGATCAATACCTACTCCGGTCCGGCTGCCCCTACGGTGTCTGACAGATTTCGGGGCGCCTCACGGCCACCCAGCCCACTCATCCAATTCCAGGTCAACGTCCGCTCCGCCACCAAAGCTGGCATGCACGCCACCAAGGCCTGCTACAAGCAGTTTGGAGTTCAAGAGCTCAAGGACATTGAAGATGCGATCGACTGGCTCTGCGACAATGCCTGGGCCGACGCCTCACGAGTAGGGATGTCCGGGTTCAGCTACGGCGGGTTCATGACTGCATATGCCATGACTCACAGCGACAAGATCAAGTGCGGTGTCGCTGGATCAGGCGTCTACGACTGGCGTCTCTACGACACGATCTACACCGAGCGGTACATGCAGACACCGCAAAACAACCCAGCAGGCTACGACATCTCGTCAGTAGTAAAGGCAGCCAAGAACCTCAAGGGACAACTCCTGATCACTCACGGCACCATGGACGACAACGTCCACCTGCAAAACGCGATACAGCTAGTCTACGCACTGCAGAAAGCTGGCAAGATGAACTTCGAATTCATGCCCTACGCCAGATCACGCCACGGTTTTTCTCCCAGCGTCCGCAGGCACTACATGATGTTGAGCCAGCGCTTCATGCGGGAGAAACTCTAGCTAGTCGTCGCCCAACAACTTCTCGGACAGGTTCGCCGGTACCGCAGCGTAGGAATCGGGTTCCATCGTGTAGTGGCCTCGACCCTGGGTCACGGACCGCAAGGTAGTCGAGTACTGGAACATCTCGAACAGCGGGACCTTGCCCTTGACGGAGGTAATGCCGTCGGGCTTGTTCACCATGTCCTCCACCATCCCTCGGCGCGAACTCAAGTCACCGATCACATCACCGGTGTATTGCTCAGGCGCCTCCACTTCGATCTTCATGATCGGTTCGAGCAACTGCGTGTTGCCTTCGACCAGCAGACGCATCGCAAGTGCGCCGCAAGACTCAAATGCCATGTTGCTAGAGTCGACGTCGTGGGTCTTGCCGTCGTAGAGAGTCGCCCGGATCTTGACGTACGGGTAGCCGGAGCGGCCGCCAGACGCCAGAGCGTTTCGCAAGCCTTGCTCAAACGGACCGATGTACTCCTGCGGGATTCTCCCGCCGGTAATCGTGTCCTCGAACTCGAGAGTATCGATCTCGTCATCCTGCTCGAACTTGACCTTGGCGACCGCATACTGTCCCGAGCCGCCCGACTGCTTGATGTGGCGCGACTCGATATCCTTGGCGGACTTGATGGTCTGGCGGAACGTCACCTTCGGCTTGCCAACGTTGACGTCAACTTTGAACTCACGGGCAATCCGGTTGCAAACCACCTCAAGGTGCAACTCTCCCATGCCACTGATCACGACCTGACCGGTCTGGTCCTCGGTGTGCGCCTTGAATGTCGGATCTTCTCGCACCAACTTACCGATCACAGTCGATAGCTTGTCACGATCGGCTGACTTCTTCGGTTCGATCGACATCGAGATCACGGTGTCAGGGAACTCCATCGACTCATAGGCGATCGGGGCGTTCTTCTGACAGATCGTGTCGCCGGTAATCGCTTCGCGGAAACCAACGATCGCGACGATTTGACCGGCCTTGGCGACCTCCACGGCTTCCCGTTGGTCTGCGTGCATCAGCAACAGACGCCCGACGCGTTCCTCGCGCCCACGGCGGGAGTTGTAGTACTTCTGACCCTGCTTGATCTGACCGCTGTAGATACGCACGAAGGTCAGATCTCCGTTCGGGTCACTGATCGTCTTGAATACCAGAGCACCCGTCGATTCGCTGGATCGGAGCGGACGCTCTACCGGATCCCCACTGTCGGGGTTCGTACCGATGATTGTGGGCACGTCATATGGCGACGGCAGATAATCGATAACCGCGTCCAGAGTATTCTGCACACCCTTGTCCTTGAACGCCGAGCCGGCGAGGACGGGGGTGATGCTCAGGCTAAGACACCCGGCTCGAATCGCCTGCTTGACTTCGTCCGCCGGAACCTCCTCACCTTCGACAAACTTCTCAAGTACCGGATCGTGAAATTCCGCCACCGCCTCCACCATCACGTCGCGACGCCGCTTGGCCTCTGTCAGAAGTTCCTTCGGGATATCGCCGACAGTCAAATCGCGTGCGTCCTCGTCCCAGGTGAAGGCCTTCATCTCGACTAGATCCACCACACCCTTGAACTCGCGCTCAGCTCCGATCGGCATCTGGATCGGCACCGGGTTGGCCCGCAAGCGGGCCACCATGGTCTCGACGGCGTGATCAAAGTTGGCCCCTGTCCGATCCATCTTGTTGACGAGAGCGATGCGAGGAACGTTGTACCGGTTAGCCTGGCGCCAGACGGTTTCCGACTGGGGTTGCACACCAGCGACGGCACAGAACACGCCTATCGCGCCATCCAGGACCCGCAGGGAACGCTCGACCTCGGCGGTGAAATCGACATGACCCGGGGTATCGATGATGCTGATCTCGTGATCATTCCAGGAGCAGGTCGTGGCGGCAGACGTGATCGTGATGCCCCGTTGTCGCTCCTCCTCCAGGTAGTCCATGGTCGCCTCACCATCGTGGACCTCACCTACCTTGTGGCTCCGGCCGGTGATGAACAGGATCCGCTCACTTACCGTGGTCTTGCCGGCATCGATGTGGGCAATGATGCCGATGTTGCGCGTATGTCGGACGACGTGATCGTCCTTGGACTGCTTCTTGTCCGCCGCGGTCTGCTCGGCTGTGGTCTTGGTGGTCATGGATCTTCATTGGTTGGTCGCGTAGCGCGCACAGCCCGGTTTTCGGAGCAGAATTCGTCCCTGGTCCCCAAAAAACGGCCACGGACCGTAGCTACACCGAACGCGGAATCAATAGCCGATCCGGCTTCATATTGAAAGGCGGCCAGTCGGCCCGTGATATCGGCAGTTCAGTCCCCCAGGCAAGAGCCTCGATTCCATCTTTTCCCACACCCCCCGGTACACGCTTCCTCCGGGCGGCGATCTAGGCAAGCACAGGTCAGCCTGGACCGGTCAGGCGCGGGATACCCCACCGCAATCCTGACACTCACTGCCAAGCACAGCCGCCAGAGCCTCGGCAAACCGCCGAGCGCCTGCCGGCCGGCGGACCCAGCGCTGGTTCATTTCGATCTCCATGCCGAGGTAGGTCCGTGGCGGACGTTCTGCGCGCATCCGCATGCAGAAGCCATCTTCGAGGCCCGAATACGGGTAGTTCCGTCGAACCCGGAACCCCGCCTCTGAGAGCAACCCGCCCCACCGGTCCGCCATTGCCCGCTCGAGCTTGCGAGAAGGTCCGTAGAGCAGGCCGAAGTGATTGCTGCGCACCTGGTCCCGTAAGCGCGGTGCGAAGGAGTGGACGCTGATGTGCAAGACCCGCCCATGACGGGCGACCACCCGGTCCAAGTCCGCTTCCACGGCGGTGCGGTATGGCAGCCAATATCCCGCGAGGCGCTGCTGCCGAGCCGCGCTGGACAGATCCTGATTCGCTGGAATCGACCGGGTGCCGGTGGTCTTGGGAACAACGCGAGGGTGGAACGAACTGCGATTCAGATCCGCCACCAGGCGTGACCATCGACCCAGGTGCAGGGGAACACCAAACCGCCGGGCCAGAAAGCGACCGACCAAGGCTGCGCCCGGATCCCACCCGTGATGGGTCTGTAGCCAGGAATCGGGCAAGCCGAGGCCCTCCAGCCGGGCTGGAACCCGCGCGCTCGCGTGCTCGACGGAAACAACGATCTGGTCGGATCTCAAAGGACCGCCAAGGTCCGCTCAGCCGGTCCAGGATTCAAGACCCGTGGTGGCCGCCACAGCCGGCCACTACCAGGGGAGGCATAAAGACATAAGTCATTTATAATAATGGTCTTGCGTCATCTATCCGGCTTGTGCTGTGGGCGCGAAAAAGAAATTGCCATATTCTGGAACGAAGGGCCAAAAAACCGCCCGGTCAAGCGTTGGAAGAAGTGACGAAGGTCGAGACCGGTTCCCGGCCACTCTACAGGACACCCGGCAATGGATACCCGCAACCTCATAGACAACAAGGTCGTACAGCGAGCACAAGCTGACGACCCCGACGCCGCCCGAGAGATCATCGAGAAGATGCACCGCCCCATGATGGGCTTCATCTTCCGGCTCCTCGGCCCGAAGCACCGCGGACAGATGGAGGATATTGCCCAGGAGGTGTTCCTGAAGATCTTCCGGGCCCTGCAGCGCTTCGATGTCGAACGCGGCGTGAAGTTCAGCACCTGGGCGCTCACATTCACCCGTAATCACTGTCTGGACATCCTGAAAAAGAAGCAGCTCCCGATGTTCAGCATGTCATCGACTCTGAATGACGAAGGGCCCCTCGCCATTCACGACGAGAGTTCCCTGCCGCCCGACCAGATCGCCAACAGCAAGGACATCGGCCACCGAATCGACATCGCCCTGCAGGCTATCAACCCAGAACAGCGCGCGGTATTCGAGATGCGGGAGCGCAAGGGCATGGAC
>JAYZDB010000305.1:0-4481 GCA_036338025.1 Planctomycetota bacterium | reverse complement strand
CACACGCGCGCGGCAGGTCAAGCAGAGGAACCCGACGCGGGCACGCGAAGGGAAGGAAGCGTCAGACATTCGATTATCCGTTATGGGGCACGGAGAGAGTTTAATGGTAGACACGGAAGCGGCTCTGCGGCGTGAAGCCGTAGACCCCCGGCGATCCGTGCGTGTGAGCGTTAGGGTGCTTGACCTCGAGGGTCCAGGCCTCGGGCTCCTTGTCGCCTCGCGGCCAGACCTTGGCGCGGATCACCCCGTCGCCATTGGCTTTGACATCCACCCGGGTCTTGAGGGTGTACCACTGCTTGGCCTTCCAGCGGTAGCGCACGCTCTCCTTGAGGAGCTCCATGTTGGAGCTGACCTCCAAGGTCTGGTGGTTGCCCTTCAAGACGATCAGGTAGCGCTGGTTGACCAGCCCGGCCGACGACATGCTCCGGCGGTTGCCGTCCGTGCGGATGTCGACCTGGGAGGTATAGCCCTTCTGGTCCGGGTGCCCGATCAGGCACATGGTGCGTTGGAACAATGGATTGGTCAGCGTACGGGCGAGCACCTGCTCCCCATCCAGCTTCAGGACCTCCCACTTGGGACCCGCGCTCAGCCAGTGCGCGGGCGGGCGGCCGCGCATCAAGTCGGGCTGCTTGGGGTGCGGCGCGAGCTTGACATTATTGAAGTCCACCTGGAACGGGATCTTGGGGACGACCCGGAGCCGCCCCAGACCCTGCAACCCCTTGGCGGAGGCCTTGACCATCATGGCACCCGGGCTGGCGTCGTCGGCGACCTTGAGCGAGCCGCCCGACATCGAAACCCCCGTCGCCGTCAGGCCGCTCCAGGTGACATCGGCGGTGTCTTCCTTCGCGACCAGACCATGCCGACTCAAGCTGCGCGCCCGGTATTTCACGGCGTCACCTTGCCGCACCACCACATCGCCCGGCACCACCTGCAGCCGCGTCGCCTCACTCAGGAGCGGGCACTTCGGCAGCACGAAACCTGGCTTCGACCCGCCCTTGCCGCCCGCGAACGAGTACAGCCGGTCGGTCGTGTGCACATAGATCCGGCCATTCGCGATCGCCGGTGCGCCCACGCAGTTGCCCTTGAGCTGTAGCTTCTGGAGGACCTTGGGACCTTTGTCACTCGGCTCGATGATGAAGAACGTGCCGTTGTTCATCGGCACATAGAGCTTGCCGTCACCCCAGGCCGGCGAGGCGTGGATCTGGTCGGGGGCCAGCTTCTCATGCCACAAGATCTTGCCGGTGGCGGCGTCGATACACGACAACTCGCCGTGAGCATCGGTCTCGTAGACCCGATCACCGACCAGGAGCGGGGAGCTGGTGAAGGCGACCAGGTCGTTGCGCCACCCTTCATGGGTCTTGATAGCCAATTCCCTGGGCCCCTTCTCACCCTTGCCCGGATGCGAGCCACGCTTGATCGAGATCATCCGCCCGATCACAGAGGAGTCGATGTTCTCCTTGCCATGGATCGCGATGACATGGTCCTTGTAGACCACCGGGCTGCAATTCAGGCCGCCGATGGCCATCTTGAACCGCCAGATCGGGTCCCCCGTCCGCACATCCACGCACACCAGGTAGCCGCCACCGAGGCCCGCGTACATGACCAGCTTGCCATGCTCTTCGGCGACGTAAGGGAAGCTGAACGAGCTGTCCTTGGGCGGGCCACCCGGGGTCGAACTCCAGATCGACTCGCCAGTGTGCATGTCAAACGCCAGGAACCGATCCCGCGCCGGGCCGTGTGCGCCCCAGGCCGAAGAGATCACATGTACGATGCACAGCCCATCGACCAATAACGGTGCGCCGGTGCGACCGTTGGGAAAGGTCAGCCGACCGTATTCTGACATCAGTGACTTCTGCCAGCGCAGTTCACCATCCGCAGTGAAGCTGTTGAGCAGGCCTGCGGTGCTCATGCAATAGACCTTGCCGGTCTGTTGGTCGATCGTCGGGCTGCCAATCGCGAATCGGTGGTAGATGATATCACTGATGAAGTCTGTGAACCGGTGCTCCCAGAGCAACTTGCCCGAGGTCGCATCCAGACACACGAGCTTCTCTTGCAGCTCCTTACCGGTCCCCGCGTACCCCATCGTGAAGACCTTGCCGTCCGCGATGACGGGAGTTCCACGACCCTTGAGCACATAGTTCCAAGATCCCCTGCCATCGATCGCGACCTTGTCGGGCAAGCCTTCTTCGCTAGAGGTACCGTTCTGCTGCGGACCCCGCCAACTCAGCCAGCCTTGTACACCCGCGCGCTGTTGTGGCGCCGAGCGTTCAGGCGTCGAAGATGGGTCCGGAGCCTTGGAGCAGCAACTCACCGCGAAGATCGCGGTGCAGGCCAGCGCCAGTCTTTGGGGGCAGGAAGCAAGCAGAACCATGCGCGACATCGTAGCTCCAGTGGAGGGAGGCAAGTCTCTGGACCAGGACCCACATCGGGATTCGCCAGGAAATCCCCTGAGGGCCCTCGCACCGCTCGCGGGTGGGGTAGGAGGCTGCGGAGTATAACGCTCGAATTCGATGCTCCCTGCAAACAAAAAACACCGAGATGTGTCCAAACACCAACCTCGACAGTGGATACGACGGGGAGTCCGGCCTGATTCCAGACCCGCAAGGCGATCTCCCGGATCCCTACCCGGGACGCCCCAGCCTAGGCAGTCCCCTCGGCATCGAACACAGCCTGAATGGTCTGGGTGACCTCCAGCGCCTCCGGCGTACTGACGATGCCGGTCAGCAGATCGATCAGACCCTGGCGATAGGTCGGGTTCTGCGCCAGCTTGCCAAACTGGAAACCCTCACGGTAGAAAGCGTGCACGAGGATCAGGAACTGATCAAAGGCCACCTGGTAGTCCTTCGAGTAACCGGCGAAATCCGCGACGGAATCACCTCCGAGTCCCGCGTCGATGGCAACTGCAGCAAGTTCGGCGGAGTTGAGGGTCAGCAACAGCCCGGTCGAGTAGATCGGGTCGATGAACCCCAAGGCATCCCCGACCAGCAACCAACCAGGTCCGCCGTCGTGTTCCGCCCGGTAGGACACGTCACGGGCAGCCCTGACTTCCATGGTTCGAGTGGCATCCACCAACCTCTCCTGCAACGCCGGGCAGCGAGCGATCGCCGCATCAAGAATCTCGGTTGGCGAACTGCCAAATTCTGAGACACGCTGCGAGGGCGCAACGAGGCCAATGCTGACGGTGTCAACCAGCGGGATGAACCACAGCCAGGCCTGCCCATCGAGTCTGAAGATCAGGGTGGAACCGGCATCGCGACCCTCGCCACGCGACGCACCATCGTAGTGGGCGAACACAGCGGCGTTCTCAAGTCCGGGAATCGACAGCCGCTCACCACGATCCCGGGCCAACAGACCATTTTGGCCGCTGGCATCCACCACCACCCTGGCATCTACTACCTGACGACTACCGTCCTCAAATGCGATCTCCACGCCGGTCACCGCATCTCCATCCGACAGGATCCTCGCCACATCGACTCCGGTCTGCGCCTGCACACCCGCCGACACCGCATTCTCGAGCATCATGGCGTCGAAGTCGCTGCGCAGCACCTGCCAGGTGTGGTGCATCCGGGAGTCCTCGACCTCGGAGAAGTAGAACGGTCGGGTCGGTCCGTCCGCAGAAAAGAACTGCACTCCGTGTTTCTGGGTAAAGCGTTGCCCATTGAGTTGCTGCAGGACGCCGAGACGCTCGAGCACGATATTGACTGCCGGCACCAAGGACTCACCGATCTGGAACCTCGGGAATCCCTGCCGCTCATACAGTCGGACTGAGTGCCCGGACCGGGCAACCAGGGTCGCCAGCGCCGCACCGCCGGGGCCCGCGCCAATGACAACAACATCGGTCTGCGGCATCAGACGCTCACCTCGGCAAAACGTAGGCGAGAAAATTCGGTCGAACTCACGGTCGGTAGCAGGGGTCGGGGTACAGGTGGTCGGATCGCGATCCGATCGGACGTGGTTAGGGCTTTACGGGAATTCAACATACGAATACGACTCCCGCCTATGCAAAACGAGTACCATTAATATGGCACGTGCCGGGCACGGCCCTTGCGGGCCGGCAGGGCAGCAAAACTCAAGATGACCAGCGATTCCCATAGCAACGGCGATCAGAACCAGCCTGATGACTCGGCCGCAGGGACGAACGGGTCGACCACCGTCGGTAACTATTTCGTCGCCAACTACCCGCCATTTTCGTTTTGGCGAGCCGAAGACACCCCGGCGGTCGACGCCCTCCTCGACCGGCAAGCGCCGTCAGACCGCCCGCTGGGCCTGTACATCCACATCCCCTTCTGTCGGAAGCGCTGCGACTTCTGCTACTTCCGGGTCTACACAGACAACGATGCCAAACGGGTCAACCGATATCTGGATGCGGTGATCAAAGAGGTCGCGAGCTACGCCAATCGTGCATACCTCCAGGGACGCACACCCCAGTTTGTGTACTTCGGGGGAGGCACTCCGTCCTACCTCTCCATCGACCAGATGTC
>JAYZDB010000304.1:0-8957 GCA_036338025.1 Planctomycetota bacterium | reverse complement strand
AGGTAGCATTCGAAACGGTTTAGAAATTCCAAGGCCAGCCGGACACCAGCATCCTGCGCGTGGTCGCCGGCGGCATGCAGGACCTCGGCTGACCAGGAGAGTTCGTCTTCGGTAGGACCCTGTCCCGAGAATACCTTGAAGGAAGAGTGCAGTGGGCCACCGAGCACGTCACCGCCGAGTGCCACGGTCTTGTCGATCTGTCTACGTAGGTAGTCGAGTCCTCGCTGACGTTGCCTGGCATCGGGACTCGCGGGATTGGAGTCCTCGGGCACGCCGGCGACGCCGGTTGCGGCCAATCCGAGATCAGCGATCACCTTGCCTGCCTTGGCGTAGTGTGCTTCATCGTCGTCGGTGATCTGGAGTTCGATGCCGTCAAAGCCGACCGATTTCAGGTCATCGAAGATTGGGAAGTGCTCCTCACGGGTGTTGAAGGACCACAGGAGCGTGTTCATGCCGATGCGCATTAGAAAATCCAGTTGGGTGGGTTCGGTCAGCCAGGGAGATCGGTTTTTTTAGCACGACGGGTTGTCTTGACCTACTGTCCCGTATCGCATCCCCGCCCAGCCTATCCTGTACAACATCGCATGGGGTTCCGGCGCTAGTCCAGATAGGTAGACCCGTTCAGACCCTGCTCGTAGAAATCTAGCAGCATTTGCCCCTCGGGAATCGTGAGCTGGTCGGATTGCGTGGCCGCTTCGATGCTCTGCTGCATCGCCTGTTTCAGGGCATCGGTGTCATAGCGAACGTACCCCAACACTTCTCGGACGGTGTCGCCTGGCATGTACTCGTCGAGGTGCCAGCCGTCAGTACCGTCGAGGGAGACGTGGACGGCGTTGGTTTCACCGAAAAGGTTGTGCAGGTCACCGAGGACTTGCTGGTACGCCCCAACCAGGAATACCCCCAAGTAGTAGGGTTCGCCGTCTTTGAGCGAGTGGAGTGGTATGGTCATCTCGGCTGGGATCGACCTCGGGGTCGGGAACCGGCCGATCTGGCCATCGGAATCACAGGTGATGTCGGCCAGTACCGCGGTGCGGTCGGGCGGTTCGTCGAGTCGGTGGATCGGGCAGACCGGAAACAGCTGGTCGACAGCCCAGGAATCGGGCAGTGACTGGAAGACACTGAAGTTGCAGTAGTAGATGTCGCTCAGCAACAGTGGTGCTTCGTCGAGTTCCTGGGGTCGTTGGTCCTGAGACGTCGCATTGAGTGTTCCCCGCGCGCAGGCCCAGAACAGTTGATCGGCGAGGCTGCGATTTTCGAGGGAGAGCAGGCCGAGGCCGAACAGGGAGACCGCTTGTGTGCGCGCTTGTTGGGCGTCGTGGAAGGACTCGGTTGGCGGTGTTTGATCCAGGTGTTCAAAGGTGTCGACCAGATCGAGAATTGGCTGCGGAGTGTCTTCGGAAAGCGCGGCGCGAACGGCGACGGCATCGATCTCGGCCTCGAAGCGCGCCTGCCCGAGCACATCCATGATGAGTACGCTCGACTCGGCGACGATCGCGCGGCCCGATTCCGACATGATCTCAGGATGCGGTTGGCCGGTGGCGTCGCAGACGCCCTTGATCCGATAGACGATGTCCTCGGCGTACTCGCGAAGGGAGTAGTTCATTGAGGACTCGGTGTTCGCAGCCGAGCCGTCGTAGTCGATGCCGAGGCCGCCACCGACGTCGACAGTGGCAATCGGCGCTCCTTTGGCCCGCAGCTGGCTGTACAGGTGGGCGAGTTCTGCGACTGCGTCCTTGATCTGCCGAATGTCACAAACCTGGCTGCCGAGATGGAAGTGCAACAAGGTCAGGCAATCGAGCATCTCTGCCGCCTTGAGCATGTGGATCGCCGTCAGGAGGTCGGTGGCGTGGAGTCCGAACTTCGAGCGTATTCCGGCGGACGAACTCCAATTGCCGACACCTTTGGACGAGGGTTTGTAGCGGACGCCGATCTGCGGTTGGGCGTCGTGATACCTGGCGAGTCGGATCGTTGCCTCGAGTTCGGGGAGACGTTCGATGACCAGGGTGATGTTCCGTCCGAGCTTCTGCGCGAGAATTGCCGTCTCGATGAAGCGGTCGTCTTTGAACCCATTGCAGATGATCGGCATCTGCGGGTGGTCGGCGGTCATTCCGATTACCGCCAGCAGTTCCGGTTTCGATCCGACCTCGAGGCCGAATCCGAGCGGGGCGCCGATGTCCCGGACCTGCTCACAGACGACCCGGTTTTGGTTGACCTTGATCGGGTAGACGCAGGTGTAGCCGCCCTCGTACTGGTTGTCGCGGATCGAGGCGTCGAACGCTTCGCGGATCTCGGTGAGTTTGCGGCGCAGGAGGTCGGGGAACCGAACGAGGACGGGCGTGTGGATGCCTTGTTCCCGGAGTTCCAGGGTGAGCGCATGGAGATCGATGCTGCTCTCAGGGCCTGGCGTGGCGAGCATGGTGCCTTTTGGACCGATCCGGAACAGGTTCCTGCCCCAGGAGTCGACGCAGAACGGCGACTCGTGTGACGTCAGTGTCGGTGGGTCTTGAGTGGTCATTGGGGCTGAATTGGAACGAGGTGCGAGCCAGTTCGGATTCGGATCGTGGGATCGCCGAAGCCTGACCTTATACGATCGCAGGCCGAAGGCCCCGAGGTCCGTGGTTCAAAAAAGAGACGTTTCGTGAGCCACGTTGATGGGCTGGGTATTCCACAGAGTTCTCAACCCCGGTTACTCTGGGGGCGCGTGCTCCACTTGGGTCCATCGCATTGACTCGCTCATGAACAAGACTCTCTTCCTGGCCCTGTTGGTTGTCCTGGTCGGTGCCGCCTGCGCATTTTTTGTGTGGGCTGGCAGCGAGGCTACGACCGTCACGCCTAACGAGCCGATTGCCTGGACCCAGGACGAGACACCCGACCTGGCCAGTCCAGTCGCGGTTGGCGAGTCGGAGGCCGTGGCTGAAGACTCCGACGAGTCCGAAGAGACACCGGCGGGCCTCTTGGAGCTGTCACGCCAGGAGTTGGAGGGAGAAAGAGGCAACCTCCGCTACCTGGTCGTGCAAGTCTGGAATGGCAAGAGAGGCGTGCCCGCTCCGGATACGGATGTCTTCTTCCTCGACGGATACGAGGGGCCGGAGTTGGAGGACCCGTTCGCCCAGCATCCGGGCGACCTGACCGAAGCTCACGGGCAGCGATTCAAAACCGACGCCAAGGGTCGGGTCGAGTTGCCTGCGGTGCAGAAGAGAGCGATGGTCAGTGCCCAGCGGGAAGGGATGTATGGTTTCACCAAGATCGGCCGCAGACACCGCAGGGTCGAGACGATCACCTTGCGGGTTGACGAGACCGTAACCGTGCGTGTTGTCGGCGATGAAGATCGCCCGGTGGCAGGGGTACCGGTTGGAGTGGCCCAGCGGGTTCCGATGCGTAAGAACCTGACGGAAATCGAGGGATTGACGGCAAAGATGCAGGAGCTCGAACGGCAAGCTGCCCAGGTCGAGCGCTACGTTCGCGCCAATCCGGCTCAAAAAGAGCGAGCGCAGTTCAGGATCAAGCAGATCCGTGAACAGCAAGGCACCATCAAAAGCGAACTGGCCAGGACCAAGAAGGGGAGCAGCAGACGAAGCGGGGACAGACGGCGACGTGGGAGCAGGCAGCGGAGTGGGGACAGGCAGCGACGCGGGGCAGCGGACCGCCAGCCACCCAAGTACTTGATCACGACCCGTTCCGATGTGCGGGCCCGCCGTCGCACGGATGCTGAAGGGATCGCGGTATTCCGGCACTTCCAGACCTACCGCCGCTACCAGGAGACGTGGTGGCCGCAGCAGCACGTCGATCAGTTCGAGGCGGTGTTGCTGATGCCGTTGCACAATCCGGAGGCCAGCGACTTTTCCGGTCGCCCGGTTCCGACCGAGACCGTCGAGTTGCGGATGCCACCGACCGGTAGTATCGCATTGCGTATGGTCGACCTCGAAGGTCGGCCGTTCACCCACCCGGTGCACGTTGATCTTCGCATGCAGGCTGAGCAAGCTGTGTCCTGGGCACGCTTGCAAAAGCGCAAGGAGCAGAACCGGTCGGAGATCGTGTTCCCGTTCATCGGGCTAGGGTTGCAGTTCACCGCCCACTGTCGGCTCGATGATGATGACTTCCGCTGGAAGGTCCCATCGATCGCTGGTCCGAGCAACCCGGGAGAGCGAGTGACCGTCGATGTGGTGGTTGCGCCAACCGAGGGCATGCTGTTTGGTCGCCTGCTCGACAACGCGGGGCAGCCGCTCGCCGGCCTGCGACCGAGTTTCCTGATCAACACCAGCGTCGGGCGGCTCGAGGGAGAGGATGTTACGACCGACAAGGATGGTCGATTCCATCTGCCATATCAGGTCCGTGACAAACACCAGCCACCGTACCGGCTCGAGATCCGAAACAAGGGGGTGCGTCCGGTTGCAGGATTGGCGATGCGCCTCCCGGGATTGCCTGCCGCGCGGGTGACCGATCTCGGAGACCTGCAACTCGATGGGTTCGGCGCGATTGCCTACGGCGTGGTAATGAACGACCGCGGCGAGCCGATCAAAGGTGCGAGCTTGCAACTGCAGCGTGAGCGCCAGATGGGCGGTGAGCAGCTGAAGATGGCCTTCGTCGATGAGGCCTTCGTGGTGGGGCGTAGCGACGCGGAAGGTCGCTACGAGATGTTTGGCGAACTCGAGCCCGGACGCTACCGCTTGCGGGTCACCGCGCGCGGCCACTTCACCCTGAATTCCAACGATCTGCGCACTGGCTCAGCGTTCGACTTGCAGTTGCTGCGCAATTCTCAGCTCGTCGGTACCGTGTTGACGCCGTCATGGCTCCGCAGTAGCGATCTGCGGACGGTCCTGGAGTCCGAGCTCGGTGCGAAGAAACGCCGAGACGATCGGATCCACTTCTACCGGGGCAAGAAGTTCATCTACTTCGAACGCGTCCCGCCCGGAAGCTACACCGTCTCGATCCGACTCAAGGGTTTCCCGGATCCGATCTATCGCGCCAGCGGACTTCAGATCCTGCCGGGCCAAACGGAGGTGCACCCACGACTGCTCGACATCGACCTCGGGTCATTCCTGCACCGGTTCGAACTCACCGCGGTCAACCAGCATGGTCAGCCGATCAAGCCCCGCTGGCCACTCATCGCGAAGATCATGCGTCCGAGCGGGCAGACCTCGTTTGTCGGCTTCCCCTGGAAGGGTTCCAAGCTTGAGATCATCAGCGCGAGTCCGGACCTCGAGGTCACGCCGTTCGATTACGGGCATCTCGCCGAGCCTGCATTGTTGCCGATGGGTACGAGTGAAGTCCGCTTCGTGAAACTGCCGCCAGTGGAGCTGCGATTGCCAGGCTTGCGGCGCCTTGTTGGGCAGGCCCTGGTCTGGGTCAAGTTGCAGCCGGTCAAGGGCACCGGGATCCCGAGACAACTCGAGATGTGGGACGACGCCAGCCGCCAGGTCGGCCGCCAGTTTGGCGGGTTGCAAAGACGGAACTTCGGTGTGCTGTTGGGCCAGGGAGACACCGTGCAGATCCCGATGATGATGGTGGGTCAGTTCAAGGTGACGGTCTATTTGCTCGGCACCACGAAGAACAGGAAGACCCGCGGGATCAGGTTGGAGTTGGGAGAAGTCAACGTTCGCCTGGCGCCGGGGGCAGGACCGCAGCGAGTGGCGGTGAACGTTGACGCCAAGAAGGTGCAAGACGCCCTCGCCGAACTGGTTCAGCGTGAGGCGGCCGCTGGCGCCAAGGGAACCGGAAGGTAGGGGGCCATCGCGACTGCTTGGCGCGTTGCAGCCAGTCCGCAACGGCATCTGGCGGTAGTAGGAGCACAAACCGGTAACCATCACCGCTGTGGTGTCGCCCTGCGCGGGCTTGGGCCCAAGAGGCTGGTGGGCGATTTCGATCACCAGGTGTTTGGCAAGAATCTGGGTTCAGGTCTCCTACCCGCTTGCGCTGGCCGACATCACTGCCAGAATTCAGCACCAGATGTGCGTCCTTCTCGTTAGCCAGCATGCACCCCCGCAGATTGGCGGTGTCGAAAATATCGTGCTGATGGAGGCCAAGGCGTTCCGTGACGCTGGTCACGAGGTCGCCTGGATCACTAGCGACTTGTCTGCTTACGAGCCATACCGCGTTGTTGCTGGCCTGCGCCTGTGCGAGCCAGCTGCCAGCACAGTGCGCGACCACGTTCTGGCCGCGAAGAAACCGACCCAGCAACCAGCTGCGTCGATGGTCGTCGGTAGCCGCGGCACGCGGTTGCAAGGTTGGAGTCGACCGTTCCCGCGCGCCGAGGAAATGGCGTGAGCCAGGCAAAGCTCGGCGCTGGGGGCCTCAGCGTGCTCGTGCTGCTCGCTGCGCACATCCTGTACGGTCTCGTCCGACTGCCGGACAAGGTCTGGGGTCGCCGACTCGACAAGATCGGACGCTACCAGGATGAAGGCGCGGCGCGCTATTTGTTCGGCAGCGCGAAGCATGGCGGCGCCGATGAGATTGAGTGGTTGCAAAAGAACGTATCAAAAGAGGCAGTGGTCTTGTGGCGGCATCCCTATGACGGCGCGCTTGAGTTTGTCTCAGCACTGATTGCTCCGCGGTTGCTGGTCGACGAGCGGTGTGTGCCGCCGGGAACGCTGAAGTTCGTGGAGCGGCCTGTTGCACGTGGCACGTTGCCGTCCGGCGACCAAGGTGTGCTCATTGTGCAGGGCACCGAAGATGGTGGGCTTCGGCTGACTGTGCGCGAGAATTGATATGACGGACCCCGTCACTCGTTGCATGGATCGCGTTGTTCCTCTGACCCTGGGTTGCCTCGTTCTGTATTGGATCTTTGCCATGATGTCTATCCGCGGGGATGGCCTGCCGCACTGGTGGTGGATGGCATTCGTCCTGTTGTGGGTGATCGGCATGATTGTCGGCCGCAAGACCCACAACCTCGCCAGCCCGCCGGTCCTCCACCGCGCAGTCGTCTGGACCGTGCTCGGCGTCGCGGTCGCTGCCGTGGCCTACGGCGCGATTTCCACGCCATCCCGTCACTGGGATGGAGCCGCGTCGTTCGACGCCAAGGTCTTCTGGCTGACTCAGTCGCCCACGCTGCAGCAACCGTTCTTTGCGACTGAGGGCGTCTTCCACCACAGCCCTGGCTATTCGCTGCTACAACCACTGCTGATCGCCAGTATCGAACGCGCATTGCCTGGGGCGGGGCGCCTGGTGTTGCCGATGTTCTACCTGTTGTTGTGTGGCCTCGTAGCAACGACCCTGCGTCGGCACCGTACGGCGACGTGGTTGGTCACCGCGACTGTGCTCGCCGTTGGCTTGACGCCGCATCTCTTGTCACCGATCAGTGGGTCCGTCGATTCGGGCCACATCGAATTGCTGCTGCTGCTGGCAACCACCACGATCGCGGCTGGCTTCTTGCGTGGCAGTGGCGGCCTTCTCGCAGTGGGCATCGTCTTGGCAATCGCTGCCAAGCCAGAAGGGCAACTCTATGCGGCTGTTGCAACCGGAATCGCGTTCGCCAGTGGTAGTGGCACCCTGTTACTGGCTGCGTTCCTGGCGGTTCTCGTGAGCTTTGTCATCTGGTTGCCGGTGCAAGCCGAGTTGCTGCACAACTCTTCTCCGGTTGGAACTGTCATGGTACTGGGGGTTGCCGCCGCCACTGCCGTGCTGGTGATGCTGGTCGACGCCTGGGTTCGCCGTCGGGCACAGCCGCATGTGTGGCGATGGGGTCTGGTTGTTGGCGCTCCGATCGTAGTGCTGATGTGCCTGCCGCTGCTTGCCAGCTGGTTACCCGCCGAGCGCGGCGCCTTCGCTGCCTATTTCAGGCAAGCTGACGAGGTGTGGCGCAACCTCGGCAACCTACCAGCCTACTTCGTCGCATTCCTCGACGTCGGCATTGTCAAACTGCGCATCGGTCTGGCCCTCGTGCTACCGATCGCAATCGCACTGCTTGCCTGGCGCCGACGAGTCCGTCTGAATGATCGTGCCTTGATGGCATGGGTGGTGCTCGGCCTCTCGATGACTGCCACACCGTTCCTGCTGTCGCCCGAAGCCGACCTGCAGCAGCATCTGCGTTGGAGTTTGCCGCGCCTACTGTTGCACTGGGTGGGCCCGCTGTGGCTACTGACGGCGTGTTGGCTCGACACCGTGCTCGCCCCGCGAATTTCTCCGTGCGATCAGCCCGTCGCCAGATCATCGTGAGCGTGCCCATACAGAAGGGCTTCTATCTCACCCTCGTACCGCACCGCAGCCGCCGTGATCGGTTTGCGTGTGACGCCTCTCAAGATGCGCGAAGGGTGGAGGCCGTGGCCCGCGCCGCCTCGTCGTGAGGATTACGAGAAGAGTGGGCTGAGGCGGGCTTTCGGGCATAATCACCACGTGCTCCGCGAGCGAAACAACGCCGGTGAGTCTGGATCACGCCGGCAGATCCCGGTGCGTCGGAAGATCATGTTCTCGGCGCTGGTGCTAGTGGTGTTCTTCGGCGGTCTTGAGCTGGGGTGCCGGGTGTTCTGGACACCGCCCACGGGCGGCCTTCGTTCAGCTGTGGGGGAGCGGCAGTTCTTGACCTGGTTGTCGGATCAGGCGGTGACTGATGCACTCTCCGGACCACTCTATCGCGAGGACCGGCATTTCCTGTGGACGCTTGTCCCAGGTGCGGACATCAAGTCGGAGATCAGCCATCGTCACCCGCAGGGCGAGGTGCAGTTCGCGCATGTCACCATCAACCAGGACGGCTACCGGGGGCGCCGGTTGGACACCCAGGCCGACGCCGCAGAGAACTCGCTGCGCGTTCTCTGCCTCGGGGACTCGAACTTCTTTGGCTATCCCCTCGACGACAAACATGCATTCCCTTTCGTCCTGGAACAGGCGCTGATGCAGCTGAACAAGGTCCCGGGTCGGCAGATCCAGGTCGTCAACGGTGGGGTGCCCGGCTACACGATCGCGCAGGGGCGGCGATTGTTCGACAAGAAGTTCCAGCAGCATGATTTTGATGTCGTGCTGCTGTC
>JAYZDB010000303.1:0-10601 GCA_036338025.1 Planctomycetota bacterium | reverse complement strand
CGTTCTGGTCTACAACCGAGGAGTGCTACGTCTGCTATCTACGCACCTGGGATTCACACCGGAGCGTGAGCCGAGCAACCTCCAAGGACTTCCTGCACTGGTCGAAGTCCACCGCCATGACCTACGGGAACACGCCCAGGGAACATCTCTACACCAACCAGACCCACCCCTACTTTCGAGCACCACACATTTACCTCGGGATTGCGGCACGGTTCATGCCTGGACGACGGGTGCTTACCACGACCCAGGCGACGGCCATTCGGGTAAACCCTCGTTATGCAGGCGACTGTTCGGATGCGGTCCTGCTGACAACGCGCGGCGGCACCGTCTACGATCGCACCTTCATGGAAGCGATCCTGCGGCCCGGACCCGGGCTCGAAAACTGGGTCTCCCGCACGAACTACCCCGCTCTCGGGATCCTGCCTGTGCGAGATGGCCTCGCCATCTACGTACAGAAGAACTACGGTCAACCCACCGCTCACCTCGACCGCTACACGATCCGTACAGACGGCTTCGTCTCCGTGCGCGGCCCCTACAGCGGCGGCGAGATGATCACTCGGCCGGTGCGCTTTGGGCCACTCTCGAAGGGCGATACTGAGACGCGACGTAAACAGGGCTCGCAACCGGTAGCTCAAGAGCTCGTCGTCAACTTCGCGACCAGCGCCGCCGGTAGCCTGCGGGTGGAGATCCAGGACCTCGACCGCAAGCCGATCGAAGGCTTCCGTCTCGCCGACTCCGTTGAACTCGTAGGGGATCTGGTCGCTCAGGCCGTCGCCTGGCGTGGCGGCACCGACCTCAGTCGCCTGGGTGGCAAACCGGTGCGATTGCGGTTTGTGCTCAAGGACGCGGACCTCTACTCGATGCGAGTCCGTTAGAAATCGCGGAGAACCCAGATACCCACGAACACGGTCAGGCGAGATCCGAGTCGCCGAGAGTGTACCACCAGTGTTCCTGTAGCCATTCAGTGGTCATCTGAGGGTGGTAGATCCGATGAGTCAAACGGCGTTCTTCGTAGTCCGCCGAACTCACCATCTCGAACCCGCGGGCCACCAGCGCGGCAAACTCTGGGCTCGGGTCAGGAAACACCGCCATCAAGCGCTGGCGTCCCATCTCGCGGGCGCGTTGGGTCGACTTGCACAACATGGCATCGAGTGTCTCCATATCGTGCTGGGGCACCACCCAGTCGACGATCGTGCAGGAACCCGGCATCAACTCGTGCACCGGGCGTAGCACCATCAGACCGCACAACTCGCCGTCCCTGCGGGCTGCATAGATTTCGTAAGAATCCCCCGGGATCTGCACGTAGCGCCAGTCGAGATAGGCAGCATTGCGCCGGGTCAGGCATAGTTTCTCCGCCGTGACCTCTTCGAACAGTCCATCGATGTCATCTGGCGTCCGCTCTACCCGTTCAATCAGGATTCCGTCGGGTCCTTCGATCGAACCGGTACCGGCCTCACGCACCAGGTAGTTCACGACCCGTAGCCGATGGTGCTCGAGATAGCGCTGACCGATGCGCTCGGCGATCGGCACCGGGTAGCCGTACATCACGGCGTCTCCCATGTCGTGACAAAGCTCGAACCAGGGATAGGCTGTAGTCACAAACAGCCCCGGACGCTTCAAGCCCTTTCGAAAATCCGGGTGTGCCATGCTGTCGACGATGTGGACGAAGTTGCAGTCCCCAAAGCTTGTCGCCATTGGATACACCACGCCGGCGTACTGCGCTGCGCAGGTTCCGTCCTCGGTAAACGCCAAGGAAATACGATGCCCGAACGGGCAGGTTTCGAACTCCCACTTCCAGAACTCCATACCGCGGTCGACGTAGGTGTCACCACAGACCTCGCGGAACACACGGTTGAAGGTGTCAAGGATCTTCACCTCGTCACCCGGCTGGTAGTTGCGGTAGGTGAACTCAGCCGTCAACGCTTGATTCCCTCACAAAATCCCATCAGCATCTTGGTGAAACGGGCTGAGACCTGCTTACCCGTGTCGATGACCTCAGCGTGACTGAGAGGACTGTCAGCGATTCCCGCAGCCAGATTGGTGATCAGGGACACCCCCGCGATCCGCGCACCCATGGCATTGAGAGCAATCGCCTCGTGTACGGTACTCATTCCCACCGCATGTAGGCCGGCACGCCGCAGCACTTTCACCTCTGCCGGGGTCTCGTAACTCGGGCCAAGCAGCCCGACATAGATTCCCAGCCGTACCTCCGGATCCGCGGCAACCAGGCAGGCCCGCAGTTCCTGGTCATAAACACGGCTCTGGTCGGGAAACCGTGGCCCCAGGATCTCCTCATGCGGCCCGATCAGGGGAGACATGCCGGTCTGGTTGACGTGATCGGTAAGCACCATTAGATCCCCGGGCCGGAAACTCTTGCCGAGACCTCCAGCGGCGTTGGTCAGAACGAAGCACTGCACCCCTGCAACCCGCAGGGTACGTACCGGACGTACCACATCGTTAGGGTGCCAGCCTTCGTACAAGTGTGCCCTACCGGTAAGGCAGGCGATGCGGTTGCCACCGATGCTCCCGACAATCAGGCTGGCACCGTGCCCCTCAACCCGCGGCATCGGCCAATGGGCGATATCATGGAAGGGGATCTCAAGAGTATCGGTCAGCTGGTTGGCGAAGTCCTTGAGGCCGCTGCCGAGCACAAGAGCGACATCGATGTCCCCGATGTCGAAGGCGGACAAAGATTTGACAGCAGCTTCCAGACGTTCGGTTTCGGTTTCAGTTCTCATCCCATCAATCCTGCAAGGCAGGCGGTCATACAAGTCGCGATCGCCCCGGCCCACATGGCGCGAACGGCGATCCTCGCGATATCGCTCCTGCGCTCGGGAGCCATCGCCCCGAGCCCTCCGATCTGGATCGCCACCGATCCCAGGTTAGCAAAACCACACAAGGCAAACGACGCGATCATCTTGGTCCGTGGAGTGATCGCCCCAGCATCGACCATCTCCCCCATCCCCTGATAGGCAATCAACTCGGTGAGCACGATCTTCTTCCCAAGGAGTTCCGACAGATTCATGATGTCGTCGCCCGGCACCCCCATCACGGCCGCGACAGGAGCGAAAAGCCAACTCAAGATGAGTTCAAGGCTCAAGACCTGCTCGCCCCACATCGGCACTGCGCTGAGTCCCCAGTTGATCACCGCCACGATTCCGAGGAAGGCGATCAGCATCGCTCCGACGTTGAGCGCCAGTTTCAGTCCATCGATCGCGCCGTTCGCGGCAGCTTCGACCGGGCTCTTCGCTTCGCTCTTGGCGGTATGCGCCACCGTCCCCATGGTCTCGCTCTCCTCGGTCTCCGGCCACAACATCTTGGTGCAGACCAGACCCGCCGGCACAGCCATCACGCTCGCCACCATCAGGTGTCCGGCTTCCACTCCAAACCCGACGTACAGTGCAAATACGCCACCTGCAATCGTGCAGAATCCACCCGTCATGATTGCGTGCAACTCGCTCAAGGTCATGCGACCGAGATACGGCTTGACCATCAGCGGTGCTTCGGTCTGGCCGACAAAGATGTTGCCGCAAGCCGACAGCGACTCCGATCCTGAGGTACCCATCACGCGCACCATCAGCCCCGCCATGATGCGCACGATGAACTGCATCACGCCCAGGTGGTACAGCACCGCCATGAACGAAGAGAAGAAAATGAGCGTCGGCAAGACCTGGGTCGCGAAGATGAAGCCCAGCGATTCATTCGCACCAGCCAGCCCACCGAACACGAACTCCGTGCCCTTCCCAGCCACCCCCAGGAAGACCTTGAACCCCTCGCCGACCCCCCATAGTGCATCACGTCCCTTGGTCCAGGATAGGAACACAACACCGAGAACCCCCTGGATCAGCACCCCGGTGCCAACCAGCCGCCAATTGATCGCCCGGCGTTCGCGTGAAAGGGCATACAGCAGACCTATCATCACGAAGAATCCAAGCAGTGAGACAAGCCTCAGCATGGCGGAATCATCTCCGTCAACGGCTATGATCCCAAGAGAGATGAGTGAGAATCCTCAGCATCCTGGCTCGGCTCAGCGCAGCCTGCACGATGACGAAACGGACCTGTTGGTCCGAGAAGAGCCGCTACTCATCCAGGTCGGTGAGCAGCAGTTGCTGACCATGCGCACCCCCGGCCAAGATCTGGCCCTGGCGGTCGGTTTCCTGCTCAGTGAGGGCATTGTCGATGAGCCAGCGGCGATCCTCGGCCACCAGCACGACCCCGGCGATCCGGCTGAGCTCCGCGCCGATACGATCCGTATCCGCGTTCGGCAGAGTGCCGATGCCCAGGCCGCCGGACGCCTCACCCGGACTCACGAAGTCCGCCCGTCCTGCGGGATCTGTGGCCTGACCGACCCCGAGGAACTGCTGGAAGACACCCGCCCCCTGCTCCCCGGCACTCCAAAGATCGGGCGCGATGCAATCGAGGCGATGCGGACCGAGTTCGAATCACGGCAGCAACTGTTCACCCTGACCGGGGCCTGCCACGGTGCAGCCCTGTTCTCCGCCGAAGGCAGCCTGCTCGGCTTCGGCGAAGACGTCGGCCGCCACAACGCCCTGGACAAGGCAATCGGCGAGGCCAGCCTGGCGGGCCACCAGTTCGACCGGGCGATCGCAATCCTGTCCGGCCGGGCCGGCTACGACCTGACCATGAAGTGCCTCCGGCTCGGCGTGCCCATCATCCTGTCGGTCTCGGCGGCGTCCGCCTTGAGCCACGACCTCGTTTCCAGCGCTGGCGGCACACTGGTCGGCTTCCTGCGCGGCGGGCCGGCCAAGATCTACTGTGATGACCGTCGCCTGACGGAGTAGCATCCGCACCCCAGTACAGCCCGAACAGCCTTGGACAAACCTGCCCGTAAAGACACCGTAGCGGTAAGCGTAGGATCCGTCGTTGTCGGCGGCGGCCACCCCGTTGTCGTACAATCGATGACCAACACCGACACCGCAGATGCGGTCGCGACGGCGGCCCAGGTGGCGGAACTGCACAATGCCGGCTCGGAGCTGGTACGCATCACGGTCAACAACGCAGCAGCAGCAGCAGCCGTCCCCGAGATCCACCAGCGCTTGCGGGACCAGGGCATCGGGGTGCCGCTGATCGGCGACTTCCACTACAACGGCCACCGCCTCTTGCGCGAGCACCCGGATGCGGCCCAGTGCCTGGACAAATACCGCATCAACCCCGGAAACGTCGGCAAGGGAACCAACCACGACAAGAACTTCGCCACCATGATCGAGGTCGCGAAGGAACACGACACGCCGGTGCGGATCGGCGTCAACGCCGGCTCCCTGGACCAGGATCTGCTGTCCGACCTGATGGAGGAGAACTCCCAGGCCACCGCCCCAAAGGGCAGCGCCAAGGTCCTGCTGGACGCCATGGTCGAAAGCGCCATCCGCTCGGCCGAGGCCGCCGAACAGCTTGGACTCGGCCGGGACAAGATCATCCTCAGCTGCAAGATCAGCGACGTCTCCGAGTTGGTGGAGGTCTACCAGATGCTCTCGGACCGCAGCGACCATGCCCTCCACCTCGGACTGACAGAGGCCGGCATGGGCAACAAGGGCGTCATCAGTTCCAGCACCGCACTGGCGATCCTGCTACACGCCGGAATCGGTGACACCATCCGCGTCTCACTCACTCCCAAGCCCGGCGGGCTACGCACAGAAGAAGTCCGGGTCTCCCAACAGATCTTGCAGAGTCTCGGCATCCGGCCATTCCTGCCCAGCGTCACCGCCTGCCCGGGTTGCGGTCGCACGACCAGCACCTACTTCCAGGAGCTCTCCCAGAAAGTGGAGAGTTTCCTGGAGCGCCGTATGCCAGAGTGGCAAAGCACCAACCCAAAGGCAGCCACCCTGAAAGTCGCAGTGATGGGCTGCGTGGTCAACGGACCGGGTGAGAGCAAGGCCGCCCACCTTGGAATCAGCCTGCCCGGGACTGGCGAGGCACCGCGCTCGCCGGTCTACATCGACGGTCAGCAGCACACGACACTTGAGGGTCCTAGCCTCGCCGATGACTTCCTGCAGTTGATCGAACACTACGTCGCCCACATGTGAACCGGTAGATCCGCGTCTAGCCGATACGCATGTGGATGCAGGTCCGTGGTTCGGGGGCGTCGGCAGCGACCCGCAGGGCGGCCTCAATCGACTTCGTCACCACCGCCGCACTGCTCTCGTCGGTGGCGTGCAACTCGGCCCAGGCCTCGCCAGACTGCACTGAGTCGCCGACCTTCTTGCGCAGCACGACACCGACCCTCGGGTCGATCTCATCGGTCGGTTGCCGTCGTCCACCACCGAGAGCCACCACGGCCTTGCCGATGGCGAGTGGGTCGATGTCGACAACGAAACCGTCCGCCGGTGCGGTGACCGGACAGCAAACCGGCGCACTCGGCAGGAGTTCGGGATCAGCCACCACCCGTGGGTCGCCTCCCTGGCGCTCCACGTTGCCGCGAAAACACTCCAGCGCCGCACCAGATGCCAGTTGTTCACGAAGCCGACTCTCGCCCGCCGCAAGATCAGAAACCTGGCCGGCAAGCACCAACATCTCCGCACCCAGGGCGTAGACCAACTCCATCAAATCCGCTGGACCCCGGCCACGAAGGGCGTCCAAAGTCTCCCGTACCTCCAGCGCATTGCCAATCGCACAGCCCAAGGGCGTATCCATGTCCGTCATCAGGGCACGCACCTGCTTGCCGGCCTGACGGCCAACCTGCACGAGGCTCTCCATCAGCACGGCAGCATCTTCATGGGTCTTCATGAAGGACGCGCGGCCGACTTTGACGTCCATGACCAGGGCGTCGATACCGGCAGCCAATTTCTTGGACAGGATCGAACTGGTAATCAAGGGGATGCTCTCGACTGTGCCGGACACGTCTCGCACCGAGTAAATCCGTCGATCTGCAGGGGCCAGATCTGCGCTGGCACCCGACATCACGTATCCACAATCTGCCAGCACCTCGAGAAACTCCGTGGTCGACAAGGCGGTCCGGTAGCCCGGGATCGAAGCGAGCTTGTCAAGTGTGCCACCGGTGTGGCCCAAGCCCCGGCCCGAGATCATTGGGACCGGAATACCGGTGGACGCGACCAAGGGTGCCAGCACCAGGCTGACCTTGTCTCCCACCCCACCGGTCGAGTGCTTGTCGACCTTGCGGCCCTCGATCACGTCAAGATCCAGAACCTTGCCGGAGTCCCGCATCGCCAGCGTCAACTCCGCGGTTTCCTCAACATCCATTCCCCGCACGCACACAGCCATCAGGAAGGCGCCGAGTTGGGCATCCCCAAATCCGCCGTTGACCACTCCGCCGACGAATTCTCGGATCTCCTCACCCGTCAACTTCGCGCCATCGCGTTTTTGTTGGATGATTTCCGCCGGGTGTCGGGGACCAGTCGCACTCACTGCGCGACCGGGTGCCAGAAGGTCTTCGTCTCCACGAATGGCCGGACGAAGTGCAGGGAGCAGAGCTTGTCGGGCTTGTGCCAGTCCCGCTCCGGAAGATCGACAAAGCGTACCCGCGTGACACTGTCGGCAGCGGGCTCGGAGAGACTTGCATCCGGAGCGCCAGCGATCAACAGACCATCCACATCCCGGTGAGCCACTACCTCCGGTAGGATCTCCTCGCGATGTCCGGACAGCAGGTTGATCACGCCCCCCGGCAAGTCGCTGACCGCGAACAACTCGCCAAGAGCCAGCCCCGGCAGCGGCGACTCCTCGCTGACCACCAGGATGACCGTATTACCAGCCGCGATCACCGGAATACTCATCGCCAATGCGCCTAGCAGTGACGGCTGGTCGGGCGACACTGCCCCCACCACTCCGACGGGCTCCACCGTCGAGAAATTGAAATACGGCCCGGCTACCTCGTTCTGTGAGCCAAGCAACTGCTGCAGTTTGTCCGGAAGTCCGGCGTAGAAGGTCAGAAGATCATGCGCCGCCATCACCTGCTTCTCCGCTGCCTGCTGGGTACAGCGATTCCCGGCGCGAATTTCATCGGCAAGGGAACGGGCTCGCGTCGCCACCATTTCCGCCATCCGGAACAGGATCTGTCCGCGATTGTAGGCGGTGAGTTCGCCCCATTTCGGCTGCGCTGCCCGGGCCGCCACGACCGCGTCCCGCAGATCCTTGCGACTGGCGCGGGGTACATTGAATCCGGCCGCTCCGGTCGGATTAAAGCTACGCCCGGATTCGCTACGCGGGAACTTGCCCCCGATGAACAGCTTGTAGGTCTTCTTGACTTCGATCGTCATGGGTTGCTCCTGTTAGCCCTGCACCAGGGGATCGTCTGAACAATGCAGGTAGGACAACAGACCAGCTCGTCCACCCTCGCGACCAAAACCACTCTCCTTGAAACCGCCGAACGGGCTGGCCGCATCGAAGCAGTTGAAGGTGTTGTTCCATACCACGCCAGCTCGCATCCGCGCAGCCATCCAGAGGATGCGCGATCCTTTGTCGGTCCATATGCCGGCTGACAGGCCATAGGCGGAGTTGTTGGCTTTCTCGACCGCCTCCTCCGGGGTCCTGAATGTCAGGACCGTAAGCACCGGACCGAAGATCTCCTCACGCGCGATGCGATGACTGAGACTGACCCCGGTAAACAGGCTGGGCCGATGCCAGAAGCCACGTTCCGGCAAACTGCACTCCGCCTGGTGCAGGGTCGCACCCTCCGCCTGACCTACCTTAACGAGCTCCTCGATACGACCTAGTTGGGCAGCGGAGTTGATCGCTCCCATATCGGTGTTCTTGTCCATCGGGTCACCGACCCGCAGCCGATCCATCCGTCGGCGCAGTTTCTCGATGAAGATGTCATGCACGCTCTCCTGAACCAGCAAGCGCGATCCTGCACAACAGACATGGCCCTGGTTGAAGAAAATGCCACGGACCACGCCCTCGACAGCCTGATCGAGAGCGGCGTCATCGAAGATGATGTGGGCGGCTTTACCACCCAGTTCCAGGGTCAGATCCTTGCCGGTGCCGGCCAGGGCCCGTTGGATTCCCTTGCCGACCGCAGTGCTGCCAGTGAATGCGATCTTGTCGACGTCCGGGTGCCCGACCAGCGCAGCACCGGTCTTGCCATCGCCGGTCACGATGTTCACGACTCCGGGCGGCAACTCGGCCTGTTCCACGATCTGCGCGAGGTGCAAAGCCGTCAATGGTGTGGTCTCCGCCGGCTTCAGGACAACGGTATTTCCGCAGGCCAGCGCCGGCGCGATCTTCCAGGCCGCCATCAACAAGGGGAAGTTCCATGGTATGACCTGTCCGACCACTCCCTTGGGAGCGACCTTCGAACCCGGAAAAGCCAGGTGCAACTTGTCTGCCCAACCGGCGTGGTAGAAGAACCACTGCGCCGCCAGCGGTACATCGACATCGCGACTTTCCCGAATCGGCTTGCCTCCATCCATCGTCTCCAGACAAGCGAGTTCCCGGGCCCGCTCCTGGACCAGACGTGCGATACGAAATACGTAGCGTGCGCGGTCCCGACCCGACATCGGACCCCAGACTTCTTCCTGGGCGAGGCGAGCGGCAGCGACTGCGTCATCGACGTCGCGGGCGCCAGCCTGGGCCACCCGCGCCAGTTTCTCCTCGGTTGCGGGATTGATCGTGTCGAAGTACTTCCTTGACCGCGGGGCGACAAACTCGCCATCGATGAACAGCTCGTACTTGTCCTGGATCTCGAAGTGGTCAGCAGACTCCGGGGCAGGAGCATACACCCAGCGCTCACCGAAGGTGAGTTGAGGCTTGGCGGCCTTCGGACGCCTGGTTTTTTGTTGCTTGCTCATGTCAGTCCTTGCTGAAGTCCTCGGGGCGCTGGTATGTGCCGCTATCGAGTCGCGCCAGTTGCATCAGTAGATCGTTGACCAGCGTACTGGCGCCAAAACGGAACATCGCCGGGGTCAACCAATGGTCACCGACTGTCTCGTTGACCATCGCCAGATAGCGCAGAGCATCTTTCGAGTTCTTGATCCCACCGGCTGCCTTCACTCCAACCAGTTTGCCAGTGTCCAGATAGAAATCACGCACCGCTTCCAGCATCAGCAAAACCACCGGACGTGTCGAGGCGGGCGACACCTTGCCAGTGCTGGTCTTGATGAAGTCAGCCCCCGCCAACAGCGCGATCCGGCACGCACGACGGATGTTGTCGTAGGTCACCAACTCGCCAGTCTCCAGGATTACCTTGAGGTGCGCGTCCCCACAGGCTTCCTTGATTTGACAGATCTCGTCGAACACCACTCCGTAGTTACCACTGAGGAAAGCTCCGCGATCGATCACCATGTCGATTTCAGATGCTCCATCAGCAACACACAGCCGCGTCTCCGAGAGCTTCAAGTCGAGATCCGTCCTGCCCGACGGGAAGCCGGTAGCGACCGACGCGACCTGCACCTTGGATCCCTCGACAGCTGCGGCAGCGGTCGCGACCATATCGGGGTACACACAAACGGCTGCACAGGACGGCAACCCAGGACCAGGACGCATGGCCTTGTGGCAGAGCGCAGTCACCTTGCCAGCCGAGTCCTTGCCTTCCAAGGTAGTCAGGTCCGTCATCCTCAGGGCGAGCAGCAAGCCCTGCCGCTTGGCGCCCTTCTTGATCGACCTTGTTCCGAGTTCTGCTGCCCGCGACTCGA
>JAYZDB010000302.1:0-4284 GCA_036338025.1 Planctomycetota bacterium | reverse complement strand
CTGGCTGCGATGGTGGCGTTTGGGGTTTGGATCGGACGACGACAGCGCAGCTCCGCGGATTTCATGGTCGGCGGGCGGGACTTTCCCTGGTGGGTGATCCTGTTCTCGATCGTCGCGACGGAGACCAGCACCGTCAGCTTTCTGAGTGTCCCGGGGATCGCCTGGGGTTCGGATCTGACGTTCTTGCAGTTGCCGATCGGCTACATCGTCGGGCGCCTGCTGGTGGTGTCGCTACTCATGCCACGCTTCTTCCGCGGGCAGATGTTCACTGCCTATGAGGTGTTGAACGAGCGCTTCGGCGGCTGGGTCCGGCGTGTTGCCAGCCTGCTGTTCATCGTCACGCGGACGCTGGGTGATGGGTTGCGCCTGTTCCTCAGCGCGATCGTACTATGGAAGGTCGTCGGCATCGAGATGGAGTACGCCGTCGCGTGCCTGGGGATCGCCACGATTTGCTACACCTTCATGGGTGGGATGCGTGCGGTTCTGTGGACGGATGCGGTGCAATTTGTGGTCTACATGGTCGGTGCCGGGATCGCACTGGTGGTCCTGCTCGGTCAGATCGACGGTGGGCTGACCGCAGCGCTGGACCTGGCCGAGGTCGAGGGCAAGTTGCAGTGCCTGGACTTCCAGTTTGACCTGGTCACTCCTTACCTGTTCTGGACCGGCCTGTTTGGCGGTGCGGTGTTCGCAATCGGGACCCATGGCGTCGACCAGATGATGGTCCAGCGCTACCTGTGTGCTCGAAACCAGCGCGACGCGAGTCTGGCTCTCGGACTCAGTGGTCCGGTCGTGTTGCTGCAGTTTGGGTTCTTTCTGTTGATCGGGACGGCGCTCTATGCCTTTTACGCGCAGCACCCACCGGGCGCAGCCTTTGGGCCGAAGGATGGCGACAAGGTCTTCGCCTCCTTCATTGTCGACCACCTGCCGGTTGGTGTGCTGGGTATCGTGCTTGGCGCAGTGTTCTCCGCTGCCATGTCGACTCTGTCGAGTTCGTTGAACTCGACTGCGACGGCATTGGTCAACGACGTCTACATGCCCCCGGAGCGTAGGGACGTGGACGACGCTGCTCGCTTGCGGGCGGTCAGGCTGTGTACCGTGCTATTCGGGCTCGCACAGATCGGTGTCGGAATCTGCGGCAGGTACCTCGACGAGAGCGTCATCGGGTCGGTGCTGGGCATCCAGAGTTTCACGACCGGGATCATCCTCGGCGTGTTCTTCTTGGGCATCTTCACCAGGCGAGTGGACCAGCGAGCTGCCCTGCTGGGTCTCCTCGCCGGCCTTCTCGTGATGACGAGCATTAAGTTCGGCACGCCGCTCGCCTGGCCGTGGTTTGCATTGTTCGGATCGACAGCGACCTTTGTGTTTGGAATCCTGGCATCCGTTCTCCTGCCGAGAAACCGGTCTTCGACTCGCTGAAGGCTACTCCAGCGCTGTTACTTGCCGATGCCCGCCCACATGCCACGGCTGGCGGAGAAGCCCAGCGGCTTGCCCTTGTCCTCTCCGAAGATCTGGAAGTAGACCGTTGCCCGATCGAGTTGCGGGTTGTTCGGAATCGGTGCTGGAATGACCGCGGTGCCACTGGCATCGGCCTGCAGGTGGATCATCCAGAAATTGGAGAGATCGATGTTGACGTCTACGCCCAGCACGCGGGCATTGCCCTTGGCGTTGCTGTACGCAAACACGAAGCGTGCATTGGGCAGCAGACCCTCGACGTCGAATGTCAATTTCGTGGCGTTGACGCGTGGTGAGGATCCGTCGAAGCGCGCGAACGGGATCTTGCCATTGCTGCCTGTCGTGCCTTTGCCGTAGCGGTTCATGTGGCCGGTGATTATCTTGAACACAAAGAGCCCGCGTTGCATGTCGCTGGCGTAGACCAGGCCGTTGTCACTGAACGGGTAGACTCCCCAGCAACCGTTGTACAGGCCGAGTTGTCCCGACGTATCGTAATGCCCGATGCGCAGTGGCTTGGACAGGTCGGCTAGATCGGCGACGTGGAAGCCGTCGAGGTAGTGCGACATGTAGGCCGTCCGACCGATTGTGAACACGTTGTGAACGGTGTGCGTGCCGACGATGTAGTCGCCTTTCTTGACGGGTGTACGCGGGTTGCTGATGTCCCAGATTGTCATGTGGGGTGGGCCGCCGCCGATTTCATCCGTCACGCACAGCACCTTGTCATCCTCGCTGACCCAGCAATTATGGGTGTAGTTACCCGGCGTCAGGCCTGAGCCGAGGAGGGACAGGGTTGGGCTCTTGGTTGCGTCGAGGATGCGGACATATCCACTGGACCCGGCGGCGAAGTAGGCCTTGCCTCGTCGCGCGCAGATGTCGTGTACGTATTCCGTGCGCCAGGTACCGACGAAACGTGGGTTCAGCGGATTGGCCTTTGCATCGAAGATCGCGACACCCTGGTTGGTACCGCTGAGGTACAGCTTGCCGCTATCGGGGTCGACGCTGATGTTGTGTGCGTGGGTGACCGAACTCCGCGCTACGTAGCCACGATCGACGGGCCTGTCCGGATTCGACATGTCGATGACCCGGATGCCCCGGTGACCTTCGCTCACCGAGTAGAGGTACTGCTTGTAGTTGGTGAAGTCGCGCCAGTCGTTGCGGCTCGCGGTCCACCAGCCCTTCTGGGTGATGTTGTTCTCGTCGGTTGCCTCCACGAGCATGATCCCCTCACTGTCGCCGAGCAGCGCGAAGTCGCGCTTGTCTGGCGTGGTGTAGCCCCAACAGTCGTTGTAGCCCGGGGACCCCGAGCGGGTGATCACCTTGACGGGGATGACTCGTGGTTGGGCTGGAAGAGATGCCAGCAGGCTGCTACCCAGGACGGCGAAAGATGCGAATCGGTGGAAGTGGCGCATGGACGGCTCGTTTGAGTGGGCAGGACCTGCTACACAGTGCAAGGCAACCGCCAGTTTCCGTCAAGGGGTGATGCCGGATACGGGGCACAGACTCGTTGCCGTGCGGCGAATGAGATCGCCACGATCTGGAAGATCGTGGCCGCGGAGCCCACCCAAGCCGATAGTACCCTGGTCGTGAACATCGAAAGAAGTCCCGGTGTCGTCGGGAGAATTGACCTGACCGCGTATTGCCTTGCGTTGGCGCTTCTGGTCGCGGGGAACTGCCCCTGCCAAGACCTTCCGCCGATGCCCTTGTATTCGTTTGGGGTGATAGCCGATGTCCAGTACGCGGACCAGCCGAACTCGGGAGCCCGTCACTACCGGACCTCGCTGCAGCGGCTCGAAGTCTGTGTCACCGAACTCAACAAGCGTGACTTGAAGTTCGTGGTGCAACTTGGCGACTTCATCGACAAGGGGAAGACCAGCTTCGACGCGGTTCTTCCGCATTGGAAGCGCCTGCGCACCCGCAAGTTCCACGTGATCGGGAACCATGACCTCCCGGCCATGCGCAGCCAGACCATGAAAAAGCTTGGGCTTGCGCGAAGCTACTACGACTTCACTGTTGGTGATCACTGGCGGTTCGTCGTGGTCGACGGTATGGATGTCAGTCTCTACGGTTATCCGCGAGGGCACCCGAACCGAAAGCAGGCGACGCAGATGTTGCAGGCTCTGAAGGCGAAGAAGGCTCCGAACGCGGTGATCTGGAATGGCGGTGTAGGCAAGGAGCAGTTGGCCTGGATTCGTCGAGTCCTGAAGGATGCGGCCAGGCAGCAGCAACGCGTGGTGTTCTTCTGTCACTTTCCCATTCACCCAAAGGCCGGTGGCGCCGGCCTGCTGTTGTGGAATCACCGACAGGTCACCGACCTCATGGATGAGTTTCCATGCGTTGCGGCCTGGTTCAATGGCCACCACCACACGGGAGGCTATGCCCACATCAAGGGCGTGCACCACGTGACTTTCATGGGCATGGTGGAGGCTCCAAAGCGCAACGCCTACGCCGTCCTCGATGTGTTCGAGTCACGCCTGGTATTGAATGGCGTCGGCAAGCAGCCGAGCCGGACCCTACAGCTGCGCTGACCCGGGTTTTCTGCGCTTGAGGACGAGGTGGGAGGGGTAGGAGAACACCACCGGAATCACCAGCAGCATCATCGCGAACCAGGCCCACTCGGACATCCAGGTCTGTGGTTCGTTGAGACCGTAGACGTAGTTGATGTTGTACGGCACGTTGATGTCGTCCGGGTTGGCGTTCTTGGGCATGACGAAGAACGCAACAAACATCGCAATCCAGGCGATGATCCACCAGGCGCGGAATGCTGTCTTGTCGTAGCCGAGCTTGCAGACCATGTAGAGCAGCAAGAAAGGTAGCCAGCCGTGGAACAGGGAT
>JAYZDB010000301.1:0-17213 GCA_036338025.1 Planctomycetota bacterium | reverse complement strand
TGGCGGTGAGACCTTCCTGGTCCCTCCAGGTCTCCACGCTGCGGTAGCCCTTGAACGCCCCGAACTGCTTTCGGTCGCCGAGAGCCTGGATGGCGAGGTTGAGGAAGTGCTGGGTCTTCGCGGAGGCTTGCGGTGTCTGGGTCGTGCTTGTCGGGTTGTAGTCCGGGATCGTAATCGAGGTTTTCTGGAACTCCGGTCCCGCGTCCTTGGGAATCGAGCCGCCGCTTACCACCATCGCGATCGAGCGAGCGACGTGTTGGCGTGCTGCGGATGCAGCCGCTTGCATGGTGATGTTGTCGACCCTTGCCAGGTCACGGACCGGGCCACCGGTCTGGCGACGCATCAAGCCGACGCCCATTGCTTCGAACCAGCTGTCCGGATGATCCTGACGTCGCAACAGGCGAAGGCGAGCACGGCGTGCACTTGCCAGTAGTTCTTCGCCAATGGGCGGCTTCGATGCCAGCGAACTCCAGGCCGCTTGGGCGGCGTTCCATAAGGCGACAACCTTGTCTGTGGGGACTGTGCCGGTCAGCAGGGTATAGCGCTGGCCGTAGTGGCCCACTTCGCGGCGCTCGAGGACTGGTTCCTGTCCGATGCGTTCTTCGAACTGCGCGCCGAGTCGGCCGCCGATGCCGCCCATGGACAGGCATTCCATCAAGGTCAGGGTTTCGGGAGTTGCGGGCGACAGCGGGAGGATCAGGCTGATCTCCGATTGTTGCCCGGGGCCTTCGGTCCATCGCACGCCGGCGGGCGGCGGTGGCGCCGGGGTGGCCTGGCCAGCCGGCGGGATCGGGCCGGGTTGCCAGTCCTTCAGGGACGGCAAGGCCTGGGCAAACAGGACTTTGGGGTCTTTCGGGCTGTTTGGAATCCACAGCCCGATTGCGACACCGCGCGGTTGGTAATGCCTCTGATGGAACAGCGAGATTTCCGGGAGGTTGCGATCCTCGATGGCCTGGATCAGTGCATTGAGATCGAGGTCGCCGTACCGCGTCCACTGGGACACGTCGCTGAGCAGAGGACTGTCGGCCCATCCGAGCAAGTAGCGTCGAATCAACCGGTCTTGGACTGTGTTGAACTGACGCTGGGTGAGAGAAGTCTGTCGTAGGCGATCCGTGAGTACGCGCAGAGTCTTCTGCCAGTTGACCGAGGGGACAGTCGCCGTGAATCGTGTCCAATTCGCACCGACCTCGGCTTCGATGTTGCCTCCGAACCCTGCGATGAGTGTCTGGAGATCTGGTTGGTTGCGTGGGCCGTCCGGAAGTTCCAGGATGGCGATCGCGGCCAGTTCAGCGAGACCCGGGAGGCCGTGACGGTAGCCGACGCGCAGGTCGATGCGGATCGTTGCCCGGTCCGTGACCAACCGCGACTGCGGAGGATCCTTGCGGATGCTGATGGCGATCGGTCCTGGCAGAATCGACAGGTGGTAATCTGCGTCTTCGACCGAGGTCTGGTCGCCGTCCTTCGTTTCCAGGCCCGAGGGGATCCAGTCGGGTGAGTTTGGCGTTTCACTGCGGGGTCGAGTGGGGGGTTTGAAGCCCCAGCGGTCGCGCGAGTAGTTTTGGTTCCAGCATCCCGACAAGACCAGGGAAGTGGTGACGAGCAGCAGCAAGCAACGCCTTGGGTGTGCCCCGATCGCGGTGTGTAGGCAGTTCATTTGCCGACCTCGGGAACGCATAGTGTCTGACCGGACAGCGTGAACACGCGCCTGGCGAGGGCGCGGAATGCTGTTCCCGAAACCCGAGCCTCTTCTGCCAGACCGTTTACCGGTGGGGTGCCGGTGCGAGCCCAGCGCCGGGCGAGCAGGGTAGCGAGGCCTTCGGGTTGCTGCAGTGTCGCAGAGCGGGCGGCCCGCAACGAGGCGATGGCCCGCTGCAGCCGAACGGCGTCCGGCTTGTCGGTAGCGATCTTGGCCAGGGCTTGTTCGACATGAACCGTGAGATTGTCATCTTCCGTGAGGGTCGTGCCGGGCTTGGTGACCGAGATCAGGAAAATGCCGCCGGCAGCTGGAAATGGCGCGCGTGCCTGCACCTGCACATTTGGATGTCCAGAGGCTCGCAAGTGGTCCGGCAGGTAGGCGTGCTTGTCGCCAGCCAGATACTCGACCAGAAGGTCGAGGGTGACCAAGGCCTCGGCTCCGAGATTTGCCGGGATCGGGCAGCCGAGCATCAGGGTGTCTGCGGCGTCGGGTCGCGCTTTGGTCGTGGGAGTCGCGGCTGCGGTCCCTGGAATCGGAGTCGGTGGAACCGAACGAGGAAGCTCGAAGATGGCCTTGAGTTGCCGTTCGACGTCGCCGAGTCGGAGCTTGCCGGTGATGATGTTCAGGCTGCGGTCCGGAGAATAGGTGCGCCGGAAGAAGGCCTGGGCGGTCGCGGGACTGACTGGCGCGGTGCTGTGCTCGGCGAGGTATGTCAGCAATGGCCTGGCGGATTCGAACGCCCCCAGGGTCCGCCGCATGATGCCGAGGTGTGGCATTGCCCGTAGCCGTTGGGATCGTGTCTTGCGTACCCTGTTCAGTTGCTGGGTGACGCCGAGGAGGTTCGCTCGCGTCGTGCGCACCCGCAGGAGACGGGCGATCCGCTCCAGGCTCTGCTCGGCGAAGGTGACTGCAATCCCGACCCGGTCTGCGATCTGCACGATGCGTGAGCCGCTGGCAGGAGTGCTGCGCAAGGCCTTCTCCCAGCCAAGGGCGTCGCCCTGGGCCCGGCCGGGTAGGGGACTACCGAACAATGACGCGCGTGCGATCGCGAGGCCCAGGCCTTGCATGCCAGCAGGTTCTTCGCGCGGACCAGATGGTTGGAGGTTGACCCAGTTGACCGAGTGGCTTTCGACCGGCACCAACAGGAACGCCGAGCCGTCGCCGGTGCGGAAGAAACGTGCCTGCTGGCCGGATGCAACAGCCGTCAAAGCCGCGAGGGCAAGGAGTAGCGACAGGTGCTTGTTGCGACGGTTCACGACAGCGGGGTCTTCTCGTCTCGGGATTCTTGCTGGTGAGGCATCACCAGTCCGCGCTTCGAGGTCTGGATGAACTCGACGAGGTTTCGAACGGAGTCGTTGGTCGATATCAGATCAGTGACAGTGGCCAGGCGCTCGTCCTGGGTGCCGGCTCGCCAGAACAACTGCCGGAAGGCGCGCTTGATCTCGAGGATCTTGGCGTTCTCGAAGCCGGCCCGTTTCAGACCGATGGTGTTGATGCTGACCAGTCGCGCCCGGTCGCCTTGCACGAGGGAGTAGGGCGGCGCATCTTTGGACAGCATCGAGCCTGCACCGATCATGGCGAACTCTCCGATTCGAGCGAATTGGTGCACTCCGACCATCGCACCGAGAATCGAGTGGTCCCCGATGTGGGTATGTCCAGCTGCCATCGCCCCGTTGGTGAAGATTGTGCGGTTGCCGACCCAGGCATCGTGCCCGATGTGGCAGGTCGCCAGCAGCATGTTGTGTGAGCCAACAGTCGTGACGCCGCTGCCGTACTCGGTGCCGCCATGGATTGTCACGAACTCCCGGATCTGGTTGTGGTCGCCGATGCGGAGTTTGCTGTCGACATCGGCATCCTGGAGCTTCTTGTCTTGGGGGGTGGTCCCGAGGACGGCGTGCGGGAACACGGTGTTGTTTGCTCCGAGTTGCGTGTCCCCGTCGATTACCACGTGCGAGTGCAGTCGGCACCCGGATCCAAGCACCACCTTGGAACCGAGGACGCAGTAGGGCCCGACTTCGACGTTGTCGGCGTATTCAGCACCGTCGGCGATGATGGCTGTGGGGTGAATACCCATGGAAGCTAGGGGCCGTGAGAGTGATTGGAAGAATGGCGTTCCGTCTGCCGGCACGGTGATGTCACCATGTCGACGCCGAGAGGATAGCCGCGAGCCTGTCCTGGTCGCAAAAAATCTGGCGGCCTTGCAGCTGACCTTTTCCTGGGTTCGGACTGGCGATGGGGCGGGGTGCCGTCGATGTCTGGCAGCCGTTCCTTTGACCTTCTTGACCAGCTTCTTGGTAAAGGTGGCTTGGGATTGGGGCCCGGGTCCGGCACCATACCTGCCCCCAAAAAATCAGCCAAGTGACCATCTACAAAGGAGAAACCGTAGCCGCTGGCGTGGCCCTGGGTGCCGTGCACCTGCAGGGATACGCCGCCGACGAGGGCTACATGACGCGGATCTCCTCGGATCAGGTCGAAGAGGAACTCAACCGCTTGCGAGCTGCGCTCGCCGACAGTCGGTCGCAGATCGAGGCGCTCAAGAACAAGCACGGCGATAGCCTCGGAAGTCAGGAACTCCGGATCTTCGACACGCACATCGGGTTTATTACGGATCCGAAGTTCGTCGAAGAGATCGAAACGATGGTCATGGAGGAGCGCCTGTCGGTTCGCTCCAGCATCCACAAGATCGTGCAGAGCTACGATCGGATTTTCCAACTGGTTGAGAACGATGCTCTACAACAACGTGCAGGAGATTTGCGCGACGTAGCGACACGAATCCTGCGGAATCTGCACGATGGTGTGGAGACCGATGAGCCGGATCGTCCACAAGGTCGATACGTGTTGGCCGCCCGCAAGCTCTCCACTTCTGACATGTTCAATCTCGACAACGAACGCGTCGAGGGCATCGTCGCAGAAGAGGGCGGTATCAGTTCTCACGCGGCCATCTTGGCGCGCTCCATGGGAATCCCGACCATTACTGGCATTCGTGATCTCCCGGAGAAACTCGCGAATGGCATCTTCGTCATTCTCGACGCCGGATCTGGTGAACTCCACGTGCGGCCCGACGACCGGTTACGCGAGGAGTTCGAGCGTTCGATGGCTGGGTCCAAGTCGGTGAAGATGCCGGAAAGTGACTCCGCGCACGCGACCCGCGACGGCGTCGAGATCCAGTTGATGAGTGCGGTCGGGGGGGTCAGTGAGGCTGCCCTGTCGCGCACCATGGGCATGGATGGAGTCGGGTTGTACCGCACCGAGTTGCTGTTCCTGGTCGAGGAAAATCGTCGCCCGACCGAGGATGTGTTGACCCATCACTACGCCGAGGTGTTGAGCGGTAGCAAGGGCAGTCCGACCAACTTCCGGCTGCTCGACGTCAGTTCCAAGGCGCGCGTGATCAAGTTGCCGACCGAGGTCGAGCGCAACCCGGCGATGGGCCTGCGCGGGATTCGGGCGCTCCTGTATGAAGGCAGCATCCTTCGTCTGCAACTGCGCGCAATCCTGCGCGCCGCTGCCAACACACCGAACGTCGGTGTCTTGGTACCGTTCGTTACCGGCTTGTCGGATCTGCAACGCGTGAAGGCAGCGATCCTGGAAGAACGTCTGGAGCTTCGCAAGAAGAAGGTCAAGTGCGCCGAGACCCTCCGCATTGCGCCGATCATTGAGGTGCCGGCGGCGGCTTTTGTCGTGCACGCGTTCCTCAACGAGTCCGATTTCGTAGTCGTGGCGATCGACGACCTGCAGGCACACCTGTTGGCCGCGGACCGTGACAATGCAAACGCCCGCGATTACTACGAATCCGTCCACCCGGCCTTGTTTGAGTTGACCGCCCGCATGTCGAGCGAGGCCAAGAAGGCCGAGAAGACCTTGATCCTGTTCGGAGAGGGCGCGGCGGATCCGATGCGCGTGCCGTTCTACGTTGGCGTTGGGATCACTCACTTCAGTGTTGCGCCGGTGCGGCTGAACGGGATGTTGAAGATCCTCAGTCGTTTCACGCTCGGGGAATGCGCCCAGATCAGCGACAAGATCCTCAATGCGCCGCGCGCTCTCGATGTGCATCGCCTGCTGATACGTCTCGTGAAGAGTTGAGGCAGATGTGAGCGCAAGGTGTCGATTCCGATTTCCCACGGCGGTGGGTTTTGACCTCAAGACCATTCTGTTCAGCCACGGCTGGATCGATCTCGCGCCCTTTGCCTGGGACGAGACCAACGAGGTGTTTTCGATGCCCGTCGATTTGGCTGGTGTGGCAGTGGATGTCACGCTTCGGCAGACAGCTACGGGCCTGTCGATGGTGGCCGACTCGCGTCGGGGACTGAGCAAGTCGCGCCGGGCGCACCTCCGCGGCTTGATGCCGTACATGCTGCGCCTGGATGAGGACCTGACGGAGTTCTGGCGCTTGTGTGCCAAGACGCCGCGCCTGGCCTGGGTGCCGCGGCGCGGCGCTGGTCGGATCTTCCGTGGTGCCACGTTGTTCGAGGACTTGATGAAGCTCCTGTTCACCACCAACTGCTCTTGGGCCGCCACCCGGTTGATGGCGTCGCGCCTGGTCGAAGCCCTGGGGGTCGAGGCACCTTCGGGTCGTCGGGCGTTTCCGACGCCTGCGGCTTGTGCGGCACAGGGCGAGACTTTCTACCGGGACGTGGTGCGTGTCGGCTACCGAGCCAGGTCCTGCATTGCGCTGGCCGAGGGGTTTGCCGCCGGTGAGCTCTGCGATGCCTGGTTCACGGACCGCAGCGTGTCGCTCGATGATGTCCGTGAGCGCCTGCTCTCGATCTCGGGCTTTGGTCCCTACGCCGCTGGCCAGGCCATGCGCCTGCTCGGCCACTACAAGGACCTGGCTCTCGATTCCTGGTGCCGCGCCCGGCTCGCCGAGATGGCGGGCAAGACGAAAGCACCGGCCGATGCGACCGTCGCGAGACGCTACGCCAGGTTCGACCCGTTTGATGGACTGGCCTTGTGGATGGACCTGACCGCCAGTTGGTTCGGCGAACCGTAGTGCAGCAGATTGCCGGCCCGGACTCGCGCTCGCCTTTTGTGAGTCGGGGTGTTGGGGAATAGTATCTGGCGGTCGCCGTACTAGGATCCGGCAGCACCCGCCAAGACCAAGATGAAGATCGGCGAACTGGAGATCTCGATGCCTGCCGTGCAGGCCGCGCTGAGTGGCTATAGCGACCTGGCGATGCGTCGGGTCGCGCGGGCGCACGGCGCGAAGTTCTGCTTCAACGAAGTCGTGGTCGATCGCCTGGTGATGATCAAGGGTCGGGCGCAGAAGCGCATTCTTGAGCTTCCCGAAGATGACCACCCGATCGGCGGTCAGATCATGGGGACCGAACCCGAGGTGTTCGGGGCAGCCGCCGATCAAATGGTCGCGGCTGGCTACGACTTGATCGACATCAACTTCGGCTGCCCGGTCAACAAGGTCATGGGTCGTTGTCGCGGTGGCTACCACCTCAGCCAACCGGACGTTGCCTCTGCGATCGTGCAGAGCACCCTCGATGCGGTGGCGGGACGGGTGCCGGTCACCGTCAAGATGCGGCGGGGTCTTGATGACTCGGCACAATCCGAGCGGAACTTCTTCGAGATTCTCGATCGAGCTTTCGAGGCTGGCATCGACGGCGTGACTGTGCATGGTCGCACGGTCGCACAAAAGTACGTGGGGCCGAGCCGGTGGGACTTTCTGACCAAAGTCAAACGTCACCTCGGCGACCGCACCATGTTGGGCAGCGGAGACCTGTTCAGCGCCGCTGACGTGGTCGAGATGATGGAGCGGACCGGGGTCGATGGAGTCACCCTGGCCCGTGGCTGCATCGGGAACCCCTTCTTGTTCGCGCAGACTGCCGCGGCTCTGGCTGGTCGAGAAATCGAGCCGCCGGATCTGGCGATGCAACGCGCCGCCATCGCCATGCATTGGGAGACGGCCAGGCAGGTCTACGGCGACAAGCTCGGGATCCGGCGAACCCGCACCCACGCGATCAAGTATGCGAAGATCTACGGTGCCGACGCTGAATCGGTGCGTGATGCATTCGTCCAGGTCCGCAACGAGGCGGATCTGTTCGAGGTGCTGGACAGGTTTTATTGTCCGGTCCCGGCCTGACCGGTATGCAGCGATTTTCTTCCAGCGCGGCGAGCTCGCCCTTGGGGGTGGGGCGTGGAGGATCGACAATGACCCGAACCCAACAGTCCTCATGATCCGAGCCGCCACTCCAGATGATGTCCCGGCGATCCTCGCGTTGATTCGCGAGCTCGCCGACTACGAGAAACTCCTCGACCAGGTCCGGGCCACCGCCGACGGTCTGCACCGGGACCTGTTCGGTGACCAGCCGAAATGTGGTGCATTGGTCGCTGAGGTGGGGGATTCCGGGGCGTCCAACCTGGTCGGGTTTGCCCTGTTCTGTGAGAACTACTCGACGTTTTGGACCCACGCCTGCCTGCATTTGGAGGATCTATTTGTCACCCAGGATTACCGGGGTCGGGGCCTCGGACGAGACCTGCTGGCTGCGGTAGCGGCCGAGGCTCGGCGCCGAGAGTGCCCTCGCATGGACTGGAACGTGCTCGGATGGAATCGCCCAGCGATCGACTTCTACGAGCGGCTAGGGGCAGAATTGCTGCCAGATTGGCGTACCTGCCGCCTGGAGGGCGAAGGGCTCACCCGGGTGGCCGGTTTGGCTGCTAAGATTCCCTAGATCCCTTACGGCTTCCCCTGACCGCCCTGGCTCCCATGATTCGGCCCGTTCTACTCTCGATCCTCGTCCTCGCTGCGGTGAGTTGCGGCGGCAGTAGCGGCGGTACGTCCGCGCCGGTGACGCCGAACGAGAAGCTCCGCAAAGCGGACAGCCAGACCGGCGGGGCTGATGGTGATGACCTCGCCGCGGCCCTCTTGCTGTCGACAGATCGGCCGGCCTACCGGGTTGGTCGGTCGAAGATCGAGATGAGCAACGCGGGGCTGGAGGACCAGGTTCTCGCCTTCGCTCGCCTGCACCTGCAGGTGCGCTCATCGGGCGCGGCCCCGGGTCCGTCGCTGGCGAGCTCTGCCACCCTGGTCCGCAAGGCCAGCGAGTCCGATGCGCCAGCCGACAACAACGGCAACGGCAGCAACATCGACGAGACCCTGGCCGCCGAACTGATGAGTTTCGCGGCGATGACCGGCGGGGAACTCGATCCGGGCACCACCACCCGCTTGTTTACCTGGCGCCGGGGTTCCTCGGATTACGCCGGGTCCGGCGCCGATTCCGATGTGACCCGCACGACCCTGACAGTCGCCGAGGGTGAGGTGTCTCTCGCCCAGATGGCGCGGGCGATGCGGGCGCGGACGCTTCTGGGCACCGGCCTCTTGCAGCGCAACCGCGGCAGCCGACCGGGCGAAACTCCGGAGGAGGGTGTGCTCGGCTTGTTCTTGCTGCGCCAGGCTCTGGCGATCGAGGAGACCCTGTTTTCGAACTTGTTCATGAACGGCCTGGTGCCAGGGCCCCTGCAGTTTCCGAGCGACTACGATCCGGCCAACGGCGTCCGCTGGCTGCCGAACACCGTCGAGGTGCGCAACGCCCGGCCAGACGGCGTCGGCCCGAATTCCTACCGTGTCCTCGACGTGGCGAGCTCTCTCGAGACGGTGGCGGCGATGCTGCGAGCTGGCGGGGAATTGTCCTACTACGCCGGCAGCCAGAACCCCAACCCGAACCTGCGCGACATCTTCCGCGGCAGTCCCTTCGGACCCGATCCTGGGAGTGGCCGCGGCGCCGCGTCGGCCAACCAGATCGTCACCTGGGAGAGTGGTGTCAGCGAGGTGCTCTCCCTGTGGTGCGCGGGGTGCCACCGCGGTTTGTTCGGCCAGGCGGGCTTTGCGGTCGACTCCTACGAGGCTGTGCACCGGGGCGGGGTCAATTCCAAACCGGGGTCCAAGACTCCGATCATCACCCGCGGTGATCCGGACAACAGCGTGCTCTACTACATCCTGAAGGCCAATCCGCCGGCGCCCTTTATCCAGATGCCCCAGGGTGGGCAGTTCCCGGCGAAGGAACTGCAGCTGATCAAGGATTGGATCACGGACGGCGCGCGCTCGGCGCCGCCTGGACCACCTGCCATCGGTTTCGATCTGGCAGTGGTTTCGTACAAGAACCTCGTCGCGCTGCACCTCGACTCCTCGGGTGCGCTCAATGAGCGGAACGACCTCGATGGGGACCCGAGTGCTCATGTCGACGTCGCCTCGACCGGCGAAGTGCTGCAGGCCCTGGCGGTGATGGACCATCTCGAGTCCGATCTGCCCGACTACCTGGCGACCTTGCAGAAGATCGCCGACTTCGCTGTCGATCAGCTCTGCGATTCGAACGGCGTCGTGGTCGGTACTTATGACATCGCGGCGCAGAGCGCCGGCGAAGCCGCCGATCTGCTGGAACACGCTCGCATCGCGGCCGGCTTGTTGGCGGCGGGCCGGGTGCTGAAGTCCAGCGACATCGAAGCGCGCGGCAAAGCGGTCGGCCGACACACCCTCGACGAGTTCTTCGACGCTGCCGGTGGGCTGTTCCGCAGCAACCTGCGTGAAATCGGTCGACGCTACTCGGTCCTCGAACTGGCGGCGGTTGTCGACATGCTTCGCGAGATGGCGCAGGCCGGAATTACCGACGCGGTCGCGACCCACGAGACCTTCCTCTCGCGCCTGCTGCCGGTGCTTGTGTATTCGGAGACCGAGGCGACTGGCGAGACGGTGGGCGACGAAATCCCGGATACCGATGGCGATGGCATTCCGGAACCTGCGCACGCCGGCGGTGATTTCGGGCGCGCTCCGATGTTCGTTGGCCAGATCAAGGAGGGTCCGGAACTCGAACCTGGCGATGGGCCGATCTTGTGGTCGACCCACATCTTGCCGCTGTTTCAGGCCAACTGTGCGCAGTGCCATCTCGGTGGTGCCAAGCGCGGCGAGTACCGCCTGGATACTCCCGCCAGGCTGCGAATCCCGGGAACGCTAAATCCCGGTTCGTCGCTGGTGGTCCCCGGTGACCCCGAGGCCTCCTACCTGTACCGCAAGCTCGTAGACCGGACGCCAGCCGCTGGCGACCAGATGCCGCTGCAGCAGGCGCCGCTGTCGGCCCACGCCAAGGAACTGGTGCGGCTCTGGATCCTGCAGGGTGCCAGCGCGCGCTAGCGATCGGGGAGTCGACCGATTCGATGAATTAGTTCCGTAGCTATCGGTCGGGAAGTAGGCTGCCACGCATGCACGCGAGACGTCGGCAGAAACTCCTCGGCAAGTTGGGCGATGGCCTGCTGATTCTACCGACTGCACCGCACACCTTGCGTAACGGCGATGTGCACTACTCGTTTCGCTCCGGCAGCGACCTGCACTACCTGACTGGCTTCGACGAGCCGAACGCCGTGATGCTGGCCTGGCGCACGGGTCGTGACAGCCATCGCTGCGTCTTGTTCGTGCCGCCGCGGGACAAGACCCGTGAGATCTGGGATGGCCCACGGGCCGGTGTGCAGGGCGCGGTCCGCAAGTTCGGGGCGGACGAGGCGTTTGGCATCGAGCAACTCTGGGCCAAGCTCCCCGGTCTCCTGGAGTCGCACCAGGCGGTGTTTCACACCCTGATGGTGGACCGTGAATTTGATGATCGCTTGCTGGACGCTTTCCAGAAGGTCGCCCTGCGCGGGCGCCGGCGCAACGCGCCGGCTCATCCCAGGATCGAACATCCACGGCCGCGCATTGCAGAGATGCGCCAACTCAAGGACGCCGATGAGATCGCTGCGCTGCAGGAGGCGGCGCGCATCAGTGCGGTCGGGCACCGATCTGCGATGGCGGCGGCGGCACCCGGGATGATGGAATACGAGGTGCAGGCGATCCTCGAGGCCGAGTTCCGCAGCGGTGGATCGACGCGCAATGGCTACGACTCGATCGTGGCGAGTGGACCGAACGCCTGCGTGCTGCACTACACCAAGAACGACCGCCGGCTGCGCAAGGGCGAGCTGCTCCTGATCGATGCCGGTGCCGAGGTCGGACAGTACACTGCCGACATCACCCGGACCTTCCCGGTCAGCGGCACCTTCTCGGAACCGCAGAAGGCGATCTACAAGGCGGTCCTGGCGGCGGAAAAGGCCGGGATCCGCTCGGTCAAGCCGGGCGCACGTTGGGACGCACCGCACAAGACTTGCATCCGGGTCCTGACCCGGGAGTTGGTCAAGATCGGACTGCTGCGGGGCCGACTCCCGAAACTGATCAAGGACGGCGCCTGTCGCAAGTGGTTCATGCACGGCACCAGCCACTGGCTCGGCATGGATGTCCACGATGTTGGGACCTACGAGGACGCCGACGGCAAGCCGACCCGCTTCCGTCCGGGGATGGTGCTGACGGTCGAGCCAGGCCTGTACTTTGCCAAGGATGACCGCAGCGTCCCGAAGGAGTTTCGAGGCATCGGCGTCCGGATCGAGGATGACGTGCTGGTGACCCGCGGCGGCAACCGGGTGCTGACCGAAGCGATCGCGAAAGAGGTCAAGGACGTCGAAGCCGTGTGCGCTTCTCCTGTTGCTTGACCTCGCCTGGTGATGGAATGCAAGGATCATGATCTCAGCACAAGCAGCACTGGACCAACTACGTGAAGGGAATCGCCGCTTCGTGGCAGCGGAGCTTGCCCGACCCTTGGTGAACGCGGAGGACCGTCACCGCGTGTTGGCTGAACCCCATGCGCCCCTGGCGGTGCTGCTGGGTTGCTCGGATGCGCGTGTGTCGCCGGAGATCCTGTTCGATCAGGGTCTCGGAGACCTGTTCGTCATCCGGGTCGCGGGCAACATCGCCGGCCCTTCGCAGGTTGGGAGTGTCGAGTTTGCCACCCGGCAATTGGGAGCCCGGCTGGTGGTGGTGTTGGGGCACTCCAATTGCGGCATGGTGCGCGCCACGCTGGATTCGCTCATGCAGTCGGAGAGTCTCGGGTCGTCGGACTCGGACTCGCTTCGCGACAGCATCAGGCCAGCCTTTGAGGAGTTGCTCGCATCCGACCTGCAGCGGACACCCGAAGGACTCCTGCAGGAGGCGGTCCGTGCCAACGTCTTGCAATCCGTAGACCAGTTGCGACACGGCTCTGCGGTCCTCGGGCAATTGGCCCGGGAAGACGGTTTGAGGATCGTGGGAGCGGAGTACTCACTTGAGAGCGGCGCCGTCGATTTCTTCGAAACGGGGCCGCTGCCTGCTTGAGACGGGGGACCTGGCGCCGATCCATGCGAGTGCGGTTCCAACCGGCAGGGTCTGGCGATAGGATGTGGGGCCCTCCCCTGTCCTGACCGGTTCCAAGCCATGCCCAGCAAACCTAGCAGCGTCAAGGAGTACCTGGCGCAGCTCCCGGAAGATCGACGCGAGGCGATCGAGGCCCTACGCAAGGTCATCCGCAAGAACATCGACAAGAAGTTCGAGGAAGGCATCCAGTACGGGATGCCCTCGTACTACCTGCCGCACTCCGTCTACCCGAACGGCTACCACTGTGATCCGAAACAGCCGCTGCCGTTTGCATCGCTCTCATCCAGGAAGGGCCACATCGGCCTGCACCTGTTCTGCGTCTATACGGACGCCGAGCTACAGGACTGGTTCAGCAGCGAATGGAAGAAGTCCGGCAAGAAGCTCGACATGGGCAAGTCCTGTGTCCGCGTCAAGACGCTCGATGATGTCCCGCTCGACGTCGTCGGCAAGTTGTTCAAGCGGGTCAAGGCCAAGGACTTTGTCGCCAGCTACGAGGCGAGCCTGTCGGGGTTCACTACCAAGAAGCCAGCCGGCAAGAAGAAGGCCGCCAAGAAGAAGCGGGCTACTACGTCACGCTGAGGCGGGCAGTCTCGCGCCCCGAGTTTTCCCTGAACCGGAAACTCGCGTGTCCGCTGAGACAGCCTCTGCCCCGCCGACTCAACGAGGGTGAATCCATGCTCCGAGGTCCACGTGTCGCGAGGCCTCCTTCCGGTAATTCTCGGATTGGAGTCCCCGTGGCACGAACCCGGGAAAATGGTTTATGCTGCCTGTCCCGTTGGCAGGACGAAACACGTGTTTCGCCAGCGGCGATTTCCAGGCAGTTCCAGATCGTTCTCAACTCACCAGAAAATCCCGTGCACAAAACCCTCTCCTGCGCCCTGTTCGCGCTGCTCTGCTCTCCCGTCATCGCCCAGAACCACGTGACCACACCCCCGGTCGGTACCGAGCAGGACGGCAGTGACGCATGCTTCATCTTTGGTTGGTCCTCCAAGATGCAGATGCGCTTCCTGGACGACACCCATGCCAATGGTTCGCCGATGTCGATCCAGCGGATCTCCTTCCGCACCGACTACCAGGATCACAACGCGATTGGCCGGACCTGGGACAGCCTTACCCTGGACGTCACCACCGCCGATTACAACTCGGCGTCTCGCAAGACCAGCTACGTCAAGTTGCTCGGCACGCCGACCCGGGTTTTCGATCGCAAGTGGAGTTTCCCGACGCTGAGTGGCAAGCCTGCACTCAACCCAGCGTCCTGGGGCGGCCCACAGGGCAGCCTGAGCTTCACCTTCTCGCAACCCTGGATGTACGCCGGCAAGGACGCCCTGTTCACGGACTACCAGTTCAGTGGCGGAGTCGCGGCAAACGCTGCGACGTGGGGCGAGAACTTCACAAACGGCTTTGAGTACTACCTGGACACCATCGACCAAAAGGCGTGGAGCGCGATAAGCATGGTCGGCAAGACCGAGACGGTGCCCGCCAATCCTTCGAACTGCTACGACTCCGGCTTCTCGAATCCCGCCAGGGCCAAAGCCGGGATGACCGGGTATGCCAAGTCACGACCCTTCCAGGTGCGGCTCGCCATCAACTCCCGCTACACCTCGCGAACCAGCCCGGTGATCTATGCCCTGGGCGTCGCTGGGAGTATCCCAGGCTTTGATATTGGTGCTGGCTGCAACCGCCTGCATCTCGACCCGGCCCTGCCATTTTTGACCTTCCCGCAGCCGGCACCCAACAACTCGACTGCGATGGCCTCCCTTGGCCTCAACTCCGATTGGTATTCGTGGATGTCCGAGTTTTGGGTACAGGTCGCCTGGGAAGATTCGAAGACCAGTCGGCTCAAGCTGAGCCCCGCGACTCGCATCAGCGATTTCTCGCCGACCTCGCTGCCGCGGATGTTGACCTCCTACACGTCGCCATCCAAGAGCGGCCCACCGGTGTTGTCCCAGTGGTTTGCCGGGCCGAAGGCTCTGCCGATCACGCGCTACACCTACTGATTGGCGGGTGATCGGACGGGATGCACACCTGGGAGTTGGCTGACATGAACTACCGCATCCTCGTCCCGATCCTGGCCGCTTGCGGACTGGGCAGTTGTCCGAGTGCGGCGGCCCAGGGGGTTCCCAACTTCGAGAGCCCGCAGGCCCGGCCGGTCGTGGTCTCAGCGGATGGCCAGCGCTTGTTCGCCGTCAACACCCCGGACCACCGCCTGGCGATCTACTCCCTCGCGCAACCGGCCGCGCCGGTGCTCATTCGGGAGATCCCGGTCGGCTACGAGCCGGTTTCGGTCGCCCTGCGTAGCCAGGTTGAAGCTTGGGTGGTGAACCACGTCTCGGACTCGATCAGCGTGGTCGACGTCTCGAGGGGCGTGGTCCTCGATACCATCCAGGTCGGCGACGAACCCGGTGATGTCGTGTTTGCGGGCAGTCCCCAGCGAGCCTTCGTATCCTCGATGACGAACCGGAGCGTGCAGGTGATCGATCCGGTCACCCGCCAGCAGGTCGGGTCGATCCCGGTGTTCGGCGATGACCCGCGTGGCTTGCTGGCCAGCGCCGATGGCAAGACGGTCTGGGTTGCCATCACCCGGTCAGGCAATGGCACGACGATCGTGCCGCATACCATCGCCCCGGCGCCACCGCCACCCACCAACCCAGCGCTGCCGCGCGCACCCAGCCAGGGGATCCTGGTTTTGGCGGACGATCCGGCTTGGAAATCGCAACTGAACGTCAGCCTGCCCGACCATGACGTGGTCGAACTCGATACCGCCACCATGCAGGTGCGCCGCAAGTACTCTGGTGTCGGCACGATCTTGTTCCAGATGGCGGTGCGGCCGGGTACCGATGAGCTGTGGGTCGCCAACACCCACGCCCTCAACCTGGTGCGATTCGAGCCGGCGCTGCGTGGTCATGCCATCGATAGCCGCGTCACCCGGATTGCGGTGGGCGCCAGCCCGGCGATCACCCCGGTCAACCTGAATCCGGGCATTGACTACACGCGGCTCCCCAACCCGGTGGCGATGGCGACGGCCCTGTCGCAACCGACCGATATCGCGTTTGACCCCAGCGGATCCAGGGCCTACGTGGCGGCGTTTGGCACCGACCGGATCGGTGTCCTCGACCCCGCCGGCAAGGTGGTCGGCAGGATCGAGGTCGGCAACACGCCGGGCTCCGCCAAGGCACCACGCAGCAAGCGTGGACCCCGCGGCCTGGCGCATCACCCGGCCCGCAGCCTGCTGTACGTGCTGAACCGCCTGTCCAACAGCCTCTCGGTGGTCGACACGGCGCAAGCCAAGGTGCTGCGCGAGGTCGAGATGTTCGACCCGACGCCGACTGTCATCCGCGAGGGCCGCGGCTTTTTGTACGACGCCAAGCTGTCGGGCAACGGCACCATGTCTTGTGCGTCCTGCCACATTGATGGGCGCCACGACGGCCTGGCCTGGGATCTCGGTGACCCGGGCGGCCAGATGTTCAGCAACGGCACATCGACCCGGCTCCATCCGATGAAGGGGCCACTGCTCACGCAGACGCTGCAGGGCCTGGGTGGCGAACGGATGTTCCACTGGCGCGCCGACCGCCCTGGTCTCGCTACCTTCAACGGGACGTTTGCCAGCCTGATGGGCGGCTCGATGCTGGGTTCGGCGGATCTGGGGACGTTTGTCGCCTATATGCAGCAGATCCGGTTCATGCCCAACCCGAACCGCAACCGCGACGACACCCTCCCAACCACCCCGCCCGGCACCAGCGCCGAGGATGGTCGGAGGATCTTCCGGACCAAGGACAAGGTTGGCAGGAACGGCGCCAACCAGTTCCGCTGCGCGGATTGTCACCTCAACGCCTCCGGAACCGGCTCGTTTGGCTTCGATGGCCTGATCGGGCAGCCGACCAAGGCCGCGCAGCTGCGCGGGCTCTACAAGCGCACCGGCCGCCAGGTCCGCGCTGCTGGCCGCACCGCTGGTTTCGGTTTTGGAGCCGACGGTTCCAAGGACGACCTGCAGGCCCACATGTCATCGCCGGCCCGCTTCAACCCGCTCAGCGCCACCGAGAAAGCCGCCCTCGAGCGGTTCCTGCTGGCCTTCCCGACCGACATGGTGCCGGCGGTCGGCTTCGCCCGCACGGTGACGGCGGCCAATGCCGCGGCCCCAGATGTGGTCCGGGACCTGAGCCTGCTGGTCAGCCAGGCTGAAAGTCGCAAGTGCGACCTGGTGGTGCGAGGCTTCCTCGACGGCCGCCAGGCCGGATTGGTCTACAACACCATGAGCAGGGTGTTCGACCGGGACCGTCGCAGTCTCGCCGCGATCAGCCTGGTCGGCCTCGCAGC
>JAYZDB010000300.1:0-24842 GCA_036338025.1 Planctomycetota bacterium | reverse complement strand
CCACGCCGGGCGTTTGCCGCCACCGCCAGAGCGTATGCCGGGCAGCTTGTCGCGGCGGACTTGTTGGGCGTAGTAGCCGGTCATCAGGGCAGCGCGCGTCGGCCAGCAGCGTCCGGTGTTGTAGAATTGGGTGAACCGCAGCCCGCCCGTCGCCAGGGCGTCGAGGTTCGGGGTCGCGATTTCCCCGCCGTAGCATCCGGTGTCGGAATAGCCGAGGTCATCGGCGAGGATCACCAGGAAGTTCGTTGGTTTATCGGCTGCGCCAGAGGTCTCGCCAGCATCAGCCTCGAGAGCGCAGGAGCTGGCCAGACCGAGCAGGATCAGTGGGCGGAGGATCTTCATCGGGTGGAGTCCGTCGGTCTGCGCTGTTTGGTATCGATCACGTTGGTTGTGTACGACGGCACTTTTTCCGTGCGGTGGAAAATTGCCGAGGTTACGGGAATCCAGATGTCGGCCATGCGAGGAGAATAGAGCCGAGGTGGGGTTCCGGCGAGGTCGGTCACGGTTCCGCGGATCGCAATCTGCGGACGCATAGCCGCTATGGTGTGCCCTGGTGATACGATGAGTATTACTGCTGACTGGTCTGCAACCAGGCCGCGACTCTCATGATGCGATTCCGTCCAACCGCGCTGTTCGTTCTTCTCCTGACTATCGTGGGAGGGTGCACGACTATGGATGGCTCGGGGTCCGCGCCGGAGAGTGGGCTCTACGCCAACGTTCATGGGGATCCGATCGACCCACTCGATCAACGATCTGGCCGCTTGTCAGCCCTGATCTTCATCACCGTCGACTGCCCGATCGCGAACGGCTATGCGCCGCAACTCAAGGCCCTGTTCGCCGCTTTCCAGGCTGCGCCTATCGACTTCTTCCTGGTCCATGTCGATCCAAGCGTCGATGTCGCGAAGGCGAGGCAGCACGCCTCCGAGTATGGATATGAGGGTCGCCCGATCCTGCTGGACCCGACCCACAGCCTGGTCGCAAAGTGCAAGGTCACAGTTACGCCCGAGGCAGCCCTGTTCTCTGCCGATGGCGTCATGCGGTACCGTGGTCGGATCAACAACTGGTATGGGGACATCGGCCGCAAACGCTACAGCCCTTCGCGCCACGAACTGCGTGATGCGGTCTTGCAGGTTCTCGCTGGCGAACCCGTCAAGGTACCGCGTACCGAGGCGGTGGGGTGCGAGATCGAAGGCACCTTCGAAGTGGACCGCTCGCCCGGCCACTAGGCGCACTCAGAGCTTGCCGAAGTACTGGATCTCGTCCTTGCCTGGTTTATCGAGAAACGACGATCGCGGCCGGACCTGCACCCGCTTCTTGATCAGCAACCGTTTGCGTTCAAAGAACGTGAACATCTCCTCGACGATGCTGCCAGGCAGGCCGTGACCGGAATCTGGCAGCTCGGTGTAGATGAAGTCGTTGCCACCGCTGAGCATCTGCTTCGCAGCAGCGCGCGAGTTGCGGCAGCCGACGACCCGATCGTCGGCGCCGTGGTACAGGTAGACGAAGGTACTGGTGTCGCGAAGCTGCTTGATGCCGTTGCTACCGCCCCCCGACATCGGCGCGATCGCTGCCCAGCGGTCACAGTACTTGGGGCCAAAGTGCCAGGTTCCGTAGCCGCCCATCGAGTGGCCTGCGAGGTAGACCCGGTTGAGGTCGATGTTGTAGAGCGCTTGGATTTCGGCAACCAGCGCGCGGATCCATGGGTCGTTGACCCCGGACCGCCAAGGTGCCCGGAGGGCAGTGGGAAACACGGCGATGTAGTTGCGCTTGCGCAGTTGGCTCGAGTAGAGACCGAATGCCTGGCGGCCGTTGCCGAGGACGCCCTTGCCATCGTCAGTGGGTCCGCCGCCGTGCAGGCCGACGAACAGGGCGGTTGGTTTGAGCGGGTCGTAGTCCCCTGGAACGTAGAGGGTGTAGACCCCTGCGATCTTGTCGCCCTGCAGGGTGAGCTTGCGGTCGTGGATCTTCCCGGTGGGCTGCTGGCTCGATCGGAAGGCCCGCGCCAGGTACCAACTCTTGTAGGGAAGTTTGTAGGTCTTGATCAGGGCCTTGGCTGAGCGCGCCCGTGCGTCGGCATCTTCATTTGCGAGCCAGTTCGACAGCGCCTCGTTCAGATCTTCGTTGCTGAGCCGATCACTGTGCAGGAAGGCGGTTGACCTGGTCTTGGTCATCGCCTTGAGTGCTGCGCCGTGCTCGGGATTGGCGCGCAGTGCCGCTTCCAGGGCGAGCAGGCGCTCCTGCTTGAGGCGTCGCTTCTTGCACCAGGCGGCGAGACCGCACAACTTGTCCGCGTCGTCTTCGGCTTGGATCAGGCTCATGTGGAACTCCTCGTGAGCCGGGATTCCGCTGCGACGAGAGCGGACCCTGGTCTTGGGGTAGCGCATGATCCCGTAGACCATCACCGCGTGGGTCGAGCGGTACGGGTTGAACACGAGTTCGCGCTCCGTTTCGCCGGTGATCGTGCCGAGCAGTGGCTGACGCACACCTTTGACGGAGACGAGTTCCTGCGGTGTGGGTACACCGGCGATGGGCGCCGGGGGCAGGGCGCGGGATGTGGCCGCCGCGAGGGCGATCGCGCATAGGGTACGGAGCGTCAGCAACATGGTCGAACCGGTTGGCTGGGCGGGGCACGCAGTTTCTCACGGTAGCTGGATCAGGAGGTGGTTGGTAGGCCCATGCTGGCCTACAGGGTTTGGTTGCGCGCCAGAAACCGCCCACCGGGTTGTGGTTCATGGGGCTGCAGTCGTGGATCGGGAGATCCTGCTGGAGGTGATCGCCTGGGGCGGATGCCTCCGATCCTGACAGGATGTTCGGGTCCCGAACTTCGATACCATCGGGGGATGCCAGCACGGTGGCGGGGTGCGCCACGGTCCAGGCCAGACCATCGCGTTGCTGCGTCGCTGGGGTGCTGGCGGGTGGAGGCCGGATGGGGGACGCTCGGGGTAGCGTCCCTCACAGGAATGTCCCGCGATGGACGATATGTAGACCAGCACTGAGATGGCTATCAGCTCCGATTCTACCTACCTGACCCCGACCGACCCGGGACCCGCATACGTTGCCTGTGACGCGGGCGCTTCGCTGGTTCTCGCGCCCCGGATCGCTGGCATCGTGGACCTCGATGCGGCGATCTGCGTCAGCGGATTGGCGCGCGAGTTGTGGGATCGATCTACCACCGGCGCTTCGCCAACCGAACTGGCGGCGTGGGTTGCATCCGAGCACGGATTGGAACCCTCACGCGCCGAGGCGGATGTACGGTCTTTTCTGGCGGATCTGACCGGACGCGGTTTGGGTTCGGCGGCGTGGAATCTGCGCAGACAGTCTGAAGAGGCCGGAGCGGATGACGTGTCAGCACCGGCTGCTCCCCGGGGTGCCAGCTTGTCGCCGGAAGTTGTCGTCGAACTCGCGCGATCCATTCTCGCTGGCGGTGATCATTTCTTGTTTCGCGCCCGCGGTTTCAGCATGCGCCCACAGGTTCCGAGTGGTTCGGTGCTCGAAGTTGCACCGCGTGCGTTCGACGATCTGCGGATTGGCGACATCGCGTTGTATTCGGCCGGTGAGCATCGGCTGGTCGCCCATCGGGTGGTCGGGAGCAAGGCGGATTGCCGCCTGGCGCGTGGCGACAGTGCGGCGCGCCTCGACCTGATCCGCCCCGAGGACTTCCTGGGTGTTGTCGTGGCTCGCACCGAGGTCCTGGGTGGAACCAGGCGCAGAATCCGACTCGATCGAGGTCCGCGCCGTTTCGTCGGGTTGCTGGCAGGGTTTTGGCATCGGGCCTGGACTGGCGTGATGCGCTGCCTGGTGGTAGTGCCGCTGCGCCGGATCCCGGTGCTCCGGAGGCTACTGCGCTGGTCGATGTCTTTGACTTCCCGCTTGCTGCGAGTTGTCGAACGGCGACTTACACGGTCTCGACATCGTATCGATGTCGGCCGGGCGGCGTTGTTGACGCCGAGCGAGAAAGATGCGGACCGTCTTCGACTCTACGAGTCGAAGACCGTGCAGCAATTCACCGGCTTGGACGAAAACCTCGATGCCGGCCTGACCCTGATCGAGGAGGTGTTGATGAACCGGCACCAGCCGATGCCCGGTACCGCCCTGGTGCTGGGTTGCGGTCCAGGTCGTGAGTGCGTCGCCCTTGCTCGTCGCGGCTTCGATGTCACAGGTCTTGATCGCGAACCCGGCATGCTGGCGATGGCGCGTGGCTTGGCGGCGCGCGAGGGTGTGGAGGCGCGGTTTGTCGAGGGTGAGGCCGATGACTTCGATTTGAGCGGCCAGACTTTCTCGACCGTGTTCGTGTTCTCGGGCCTCTACAACATGCTGGTGCCCCGGTCCCGCCGGGTGGACCTCCTGCGGGCCAGCTACCGCCACCTCGAGCCCGGTGGACGCGTGCTGCTGACCTTCTTGTCTGACTACGTCCCGCCGGGCAGCGCTCCGCCGCCCGAGGTAGGGAGTGTCTGGAACCGCATCAATCCGACGCACCAGGACGGTGACCGCTACCTCCTCAACGAGGCTGTTCACATCTTCCCGCACCCCGACCGCTTGGAGGCCGAGGCCCGCGAGGCTGGGTTCGAGGTCGAGCACTTGTTCAGAGATCAACGGGCTTACGACCGTGCCACGCGCCAGGTACGTGGCTACGCTGTTCTTGTTCGTCCAACCTGAGATGTTGTTCTGGTCGCGGTTGTTCTGGATCCCCTTGCACCTGCTGTGGAGCGGGTTGGCCTTGGGTGCGTCGGTGCTCTTCCGTCGCGGGGGCACCCTCGTGTTTACGCACTACCACGACATCGATGCGGATGGTCGTGATCAGCAGATGGGGCCGCTGGTCGACTCCCTCATCGACAGCGGAGCAAACCTGGTCGAGATCTCACGCATCCCGCTTGGCCCGGCTTTCCTCGATGCCTGTCGCCTGAAACGGCGTCTGTTCATCTCGCAGGCGGCGCTGCTCGTGCCAGCCTGGCTCTTGTCGATGGGGGATACCCGCCGAGCTGCCCGCATCAGCCGGATGACGGCACGCTGCCTGCTCCGCCTGTTGCGGCCACGGGTTCTCTACCTCATAGACGAGTCGGGCTCAGGGCAGCCGCTGCTGCGGGCGGCCCGAAGTCTGGGGATCCGGGTGGTCGGGATTCAGCACGGAGACTTTGCGGACAACCCGCAGTACTGCGCGGGGCCGGGATTCGACCGTGAGCCGGCGGACACTCTTTGTGTGTGGAGTTCGTGGTATCGGGACCGCTTACTGGAGGTTTCGCCGGTCTACACAGACTGCAACGTCGAGGTGACCGGTCGGCTTCGCTATCCGGACGAACCTGGTTCACGCACCGATACAGCGGGTGATGCGATCCGCATCCTGGTAATCGGGGAGCGAGGCGCGGCGTTCTGGGCCGCGATCGACCCGTTTGTGCAGGCGTTGACCCAGTGCGAGGAGTTCCTCGTCGACTTGCGACTTCATCCATCCGATGTCGTGCGCCGCACCGCTGCAGCATCTCGCAGCCTCGTTGCGGCTCTGCGCGATGCTGATGTGGTGATCGGGAGCGGTTCGTCCGCTCTGGTCGAGGCGATCTACTGGCGCCGCCCGGTCGTTGTTTGTGCACTGGGGCAACTCGGAGACCCAGCGGGCCTGGTGCGGGATGAACTGGCGCTTGGGTGTCACAATCCTGCGGATTTGGGACCATTGTGTGCGAACCTGAATCGACCGGAGCGGGCAGAACATTGCCAAAACTCCCATGCCATGGTCTGGGGGGATGTCGACGTAGATGCCGTGCAGGAAATTCTCGCTGCCGGCGTCTCTTCCCGGTCCAGCGGTGGGGCTCCCCACGCCGAAATAGTGTGATACGGTTGCCCTGACCAAGCCCTTTACCTCACGGGACTTACCATGACCAAGCACCAAGACAAGTCTCCCAAGGAGACCAGCGACAAGACAGAAGATCAGCGGCAGAGCTATGAGCGCCCGCGTGTCGAGTCTGTGAAGCTCAACAAGGACGCAGCCGAAGCCCTTACTTGAAACCTGGTTTCGCAATCCTGAGGGACCGGTCGGTCCTTCCTGACTCTTGACGCACAACCCGCCCTTGTCAGCCCTGCCACCGAGGGCCCTGACTCTTGAGCTGACCAAGGGGTGCAACCTCCGTTGCGGCTATTGCTATTACGCCGCGCGTGAGGACGCGTACGATCCCGCGACGACGATGTCGCCGGAGGTCGCAGAACGCTCGGTCGACCTGCTCCTGACCGAAGGTGTGGCTGACCAACCGGTGCACCTGCACCTGTTCGGCGGCGAGCCCTTGATGAACTTCAAGCTCGTCCAGCACGTCGTGAATTACGGTCTGCGTCGCGCCGATGAGGAGTCGCGCGCAATCACGTTTGAGTTGACCACCAACGGCACCCGTTTCAGCGAGCGGATCATCGAGTTCCTCAACCAGCATTCGATCCAGGTCGGGGTCAGCTTTGATGGCCCCCCGCACGTGCAGGATGACTCTCGACCGGCGATCAACGGCAGCAGCTACGAGATGGCCGACGCGGGAATACGAGCGTTCCTGGCCTCACGTAAGGGCACGCAGTTGATGGTGAAGACCCACTGCAGCGTTGTCGTCACGCGCCGTGAACTCGATCTGGTGGCCATTGTCGAGCATCTGGAGGCGATGGGCTTTGAACACGTGATCCTGAGTCCTGCGACCGATCTCAGCGGTCAGAACCACGGCCTGACGGAGTCGGACCTTCCGACGATCCTGGCCTCCTATGACGCCCTGGCCGAACGCTACGAGCAGCGGCGCCGCGATGGCCAGCCGACCAGTGTGGTTTTCTTCGACACTCTCATGGATCGACTGCTGTCCGGACAGCGCAAGACCCGCTTTTGTGGCGGTGGTGTCGACTACCTCGGGGTCGCCAGCGATGGCTCGATGTCGCTCTGCTACCGCTTCTACCAGGATGACGGTTTTGGCATGGGCAATGTGGTCGATGGCATTGACCGTTCCGTGACACAACAGCTCGAAAACGAAGGACTGGAAAAGCGGCTCACGTGCGGCACCTGCTGGGCTCGATACTTCTGTGGGGGCGGATGCCACCACGAAAACCTGATCACGACCGGGAGCCTTGGCGAGCCCAATCCCGTCACCTGCGAGATCTTGCGTCACAGCATGAATCACACGCTGGAGATTTTTGGCCGCGAATCGTCTCGGGGAGTGGCGGCACAGATCCCATCACCAGCAACCACGAGCGAGGAGCAGATGACCCTGGACCAAGGAATCGAGATGGGAGACAGGCCAGCGACCAAGCCTACCTGCCACATTCGCGAAGTCGGAGACGAACGGGTGGTATACGAGCCCGGTGTTCACGAAGTCGCATTCCTCAACACGACCGCAACCTGGCTGTTCGAACAGTGTGACGGCACCCGGTCAGTGCAAGATCTGTTGACGGCGATGCTTGACCGGTTCGAGGCCCCCGAGGAAGTCCTTCGCAAGGACTTGCTCGCAACCCTCGGCCTGTTCCAGAGTCGGGGACTCTTGGCGTAACTGTTCGCGGGATCAGGGAGGTCTACCGTGACGAGTTGCCGATTCGTACTGCTCGATGTTCCCGTCGTCGTGCACAGCCCGAGCGACGAGATCATCAACCGGGTCGAGCTGTGTTACAGCGCGTTGCCTGGGCACGATGCCGAGCTTGAAGACTGCGTTCGGGTGGAGGTCGACCCTGACCACGTAGGCTGGGAAGTTCGAGTGACGCAGCGAGCAGCGGTCGGGGCCGCGGACTTTCTTGCGGCGATCCGAACCCTGAATCACGAACTGGTGCACGGCCTGATGCTGCGCCGACGAGAGCTGTTTTACGTGCACGCGGGAATGGTGGTTGTCGACGGCGAGGCGTTGATCCTGCCCGGACTGTCGCGGGCTGGTAAGTCGACCTTGGTGCTGGCACTGCTGCAGCAGGGCGCTGAGTTCTTGTCTGACGAGCTGTTGGTGTTCGATCCCGCTGAGAAGCGGCTGCTGCCGTTTCCGCGGGCGATCAAGGTGCGGGATGAGTGCGTTGCGTACTTCCCGACCTTGGCAGAACAGTTCGTCGGAGCGGGAGAAGGGCGGTTCCTGCCGTTCGACGCCATCGAAGATCTCCGGATGGCCACGTCGGCGACACCTGGGCACATCGCGGTGCCACGTTGGCAGGCCGGGAATGCCGATTCGGTCGTATCCCTGACCCGCGGTCAGGGCCTCGTGCAGTTGACCGGATCCGTGCTCAACTTCGGCAGCCACGGACCAGCGAGCATCGACCATCTGGCGGAGTTGGTTGGAGCAGTCAGCTGCTCTTCTATCACCTGGAGCGATCCACATGCGGCGGCAAGCCTGCTGCTTGAGACAATGCGGAGGCAGCGATCACAACTCCCCTCCTAGAAGTCGATCGCGTGACCAAGGTCTTCCGTCCGCCGCCAGCGCCCTGGCGACGTCTGTTGGGTCGACCGAGGGATCCCGACGTCGTGGCACTCGAAGACGTGAGTCTCGAGGTGAACCCGGGAGAGATTCTCGGGTTGGTCGGCCGCAATGGCGCCGGCAAGACTGTGCTCCTCAAGTTGATTGCGACGCTCAATGAGCCGACCAGTGGCCAGCTGCGCGTGTTTGGCAAGGACTCAGTGGCCGAGAGTCGGGAGATACGATGCCAGGTCGGGATGGCGACTTGTGATGAACGCAGCTTCTACTGGCGTCTGACCAGCCGGCAGAACATGACGTTCTTTGCCAAGCTCTGCGGGTTCTCGAAGGATGAGGCGCGACGCCGGGTGAGCGATTTGCTCGATTTGCTCGACTTGATGCCGGTCGCGGACCGCTCCTACCGCGTGCTGTCGACCGGGAACCGTCAGCGTTTGGCAATCGCCCGTGCACTGCTGCTCGATCCCAAGCTGCTGCTCCTCGACGAACCGACCAACAGTCTCGATCCGATCGCGGCTGCCAGATTGCGCGAAGTCCTTCTGGAGCGGATCTCGACCGATGGCGATCGAGCCATCGTGATCACTTCGCACGATCTGGCGGAGGTGCAGGGGCTCTCCAAGCGGGTCGCGATCCTCAACCACGGGAAGATCCTCGAGGTCGATAGCATGCCCGCTCTCTGTGCGCGATATGCGACGCAGGACACCGTGACGGTTGTGACTCGCGGCGTAGTGTCTCCAGCTTTGCTGGAGCAGTTGCGCGGCGTCGCACCATCGATTCTGTGTGAGCCCGAATGCCAGGGTCTTAGCACGCTTCGATTCACCCAGGATTCGACCGACGGTTGCATGCACCAGGTCCTGTCCTTGCTGGTGCAGTCCGGCAAGGAGATCGTGGGATGCGAAACGGCGGGGCCGGGTCTCGGGGACGTGTTCGACCGGCTGGTCGGTGGAGGTGCTTCCGATGCGTAGGTTCTGGCGCACAGTGTCGGCGTTCTTCATCCGCGACGCCACCCACACCCTGAGCTACCGCCTTGAGTTTGCCCTGCAGCTCGTACACATCGTCTTCTACATCACCGGGCTCTATTTCCTGTCGACGCTCATTGGTGAGAACCCGGAGTTGGCTCCCTACGGCGGTTACCTGCCATTCGCAGCTATCGGCGTGGCGGTGGCGAACTACTTCCAGACCGGCTTCGACAGCTTTGCCAAGGCGATCCAGCGCGAACAGATGCAGGGCACCCTGGAGGCGCTGTTGATGATGCCGATGCGCTTGCCGACGATCATTGTCGCTTGCTGCGGTTGGCGGTTCGTGTGGACGACGGTGACTTCGGTGATCTATGTGATGGCGTCGGTGCTGCTCTATGACATCGAGATCCAGGGCAGTCCGCTGCTGGCCTTCGCACTGCTGGTCTTGACGACCCTGGTGTTCATCAGCCTCGGCGTGATTTCTGCGAGTTTCGTGATGGTCTTCAAGCGCGGAGATCCGGTGGGGATGCTGCTCGGGCGTGTCTCGACTCTCCTGGGCGGCGTGTTCTACCCGGTTGCGGCCATGCCAGGGTGGTTGCAGGATCTCGCCTACTTGCTGCCAATCACCCATGGACTCGATGCGATCCGTGGCGTCTTGCTGCAGGGCGCGACCCTGCAGGATGTCTGGCCTCAACTGCTGGTCTTGTTGGCGTTTGGCTGCGTGCTGACGCCCTTGGGATTGTTGTGCTTCCGTTCGGCCCTGCGCCGTGCGCGGCGCGAGGGTACGCTGTTGCACTACTGATGAAGGCACCTCCAAACAATGCGCTCTGGCGTCGTCGCTCGCCGGCCGAACAGATGCTCCTGTGCTGTACGCGCTTGAAGTTTGATGCTCGGTGGCAAGCCGCTGCATTGAGTTTGGCCTTGACGGTGGATTGGAACGAAGTGCTGTCGGTTGCTGTGCTGCATCAGGTCACTCCACTGGTCTATCGCAATTTGCAAACTTGCCCCGAACTTGCCGCCAGCGTGCCCGACGAGGTGATTGTGCAATTTCGCCAGGCCCTGGCCCTCAACATGCAGAAGAAGTCGGAGTTGGGCGACGCGCTACGCGGCGCCCTGGCATTCTTTGGCGCGAGACAAATCGACCTGCTGCTGATCAAGGGCACGTCTCTCGACGTTCGCCTCTACGAAGAGAGCTGGCTCACGGTATCCCAGGACCTCGACCTGGTAGTCCTGTCGAGGTGGGAGGACCTTGCCGAGGACGCGCGACAGTGGATTCGTGACGCCAATTCCGCCACGCCACTCATCGATGTGCAGTGTGAGAGCCACGCCGATCTGGTCATGAACGGCCTGCTACCCCTGGATTTCGACTCGATGGTCAGCCGGTCGGAACCGCGCCAGGTGCAGGGCCATCGAGCGCTGCTGATGTGTCCGGAGGACGAGCTTCTGTGCGCCTGCATCCAGAGCTTCCGCAAGCGCTACTTTCGCCTCAAGTCGCTCTGTGAGATCGCAGAGTTCGTGAATCGGCATCCCGATCTCGACTGGGAGTCCTTCGCCAGCAACGCTGCCAAAGAGCGTTGCGCTGGCATCGTCTACGTTGCCCTGCTGGCGGCCAGCCTGACCCTGGGCTGTGACCTGCCGCTGGACTTGCGGCAGCGCTTGGGGCTCTCACGGCCCCGTGCGGCTGCCCTGCGCTTCCTGATCCACCGGGTGTCGTTCTGCAGCCTGGCGACCCTCTATGTCGACCGCTGGTTTCGGGGTAAGCAGCTTGGTCGAAGTCTCATGCTGCCCTACGCGAGCCTCAGTCTTGGGAAGATCTGGCGAAGCTTCCGGATCGTGTCGTCCCAGGCTGTCGCGGCACCCTGACCGCGGCGTCGGCGTTAGAAGTCAATCCCGAACCGCAGCGCGAACATGAGGGCGCCGCCGGTGGTGTCCAGATCGGCGTAGATCATGTTGGCCATGATCCGCACGTTTGGGTTGGAGTACCAGTTCAATCCCAGGGTGTAGTCCTTCATCTTGCCGCCGCGGACCGTTCCGTCGTTCAGGTCGATTTGGCTGGCGCGTCCAGTGAGTTCCCATGCGTCGCCTTCGTTTGGCTTGACCCGAGTGAATTGGGGAAACGACCGCCGGAAGCGCCGGTGATCCCGAGTCAGGAAGTGGGAAATCTGGACGGAGGAACCCTGAAACTCGTAGCCGCCAGTCCGAGCCTCGAAGCGTTCGACCTGTAGAGACGTTGCGCCCATCATCCAGAGCGCTTCGGATGCGATGAAGTTGCCGTGGTCGGCGATGATGGCTGAAGTGTCGACAAATGAGGGTGCCAGGTGCAGCCCCGGCCGGGCTTTGAATCGGACGCCGTTGGCTTCGAACTCCCGCCGGCTCATCGATACGCCGAAATGCAGGAAGTGCGAGTCATCCTCGAGCCAGGGTATGCCGGTGACCCGAGCGGTACCCACGATGCCATCGTCGCCCTGCCCGAAGCCTTGCTCATTGGTTTCTCGAAAGAACCCGACAGCCCAGGTGAAGCGGTCATCGTCGTGACTGTTGTGAGCGAGGATGCCGGTGTTGCGCTTTGGGGTCAGTGCATTGGCGCTGGCCCGCTCCATCATTGTGACGTAGTGCGTGCCAGTGTTGCGTTCGAGTCCGAACGGCTCGCGTTGGTTTCCGATGCGCAGATTGCCAAGTACCGGAAGGTCGCTGACTCCGGCATAGACGCTGCGGAACTCTGCGTCACCTGAAGCGAAGTCGACCTGCGCCTTGAACGGGATGTTCTCGTAGATCCGGCCCTGTAGCCCGAGCCGCATCCGTCGCAGTTCGGTGCCATCGCTGAGGGATCCGACACGGTTCTCGACCGCACTGCTGGAGTCCATGAAGCCCCAGTCGTTTTCGAAGCGTGCCCGCAGGCGGATCTTGAACTTGCCGTCCTCGCTCTCGGCTCGTAGCCCGCCGTCCCAGAACAGTTCCAGGGGCGTGCGGCTGCGTTTGGTCTCGTCCTGTTGGGCCGCCAGGCTGCCTAGCGTGCTGATCAGGATGGTGGCTACAATGCCCGGCCGTGGGTGCTGCATCACAGGTAAGCGTAGCAACTACCGCAGCTCGACCCCGACCGTGTATTTGGAGAATCGTGATCCGCGGACCGGACAAGTGCCCAGAGCCTGAGTTGCCAGTTGCTTGTGCCTGGCGTCACACTTCAACTCCATGACGTGCACGTCAGGGATGTTCGTTCGGCGGCTCACGTTGGGGAACTGGCTGCCCGTCTGGTCGAACATCTCCTGCTCGGAGTCCAGGGTGACGCGTAGTAGATGATCACGTGACTCGAGGTAGTTGCGGGTGTATCGATTGATCAGGATTGCCTGGGGGTGCTCGTCGAATACCAGGCGCATGTCGCGTGGTAGGGCGGACCGGATCTTGCGGCGCACCTCGCGCCAACTGTCGCCGGCTTGAAACGGGGCTGTTTCGATGCGGCAACTGTCTTTCCAGCCCAGCTGACTGTGCTTGTTCTTGATCTCAAGTGTGCCAGCCGGAAGGAGACTGTCCTCGCCGTACCAGCGAAACCGGACCTTGCTGCGCCTGCTGATTCCTGCGAGGTTCTCACCGAAAGCCTGCAGATCGAAGGTGTCGAAGTAGACGTTCTGTACCCTGCGGACCGGGTAGGCCTGCGAGAACACACAGGAGTGGCTAAGCAGCCAGTTGCGGACCTCTCCTTCAAAGTGTGGGGGGTAGGCGAACTTGATTTCGAAGCGCATTACTGCTTTTTCATGTGGCCCGTGGTGTAGAGCGCCTCGACGTCGAGAAGAACGGTCTCGATCTCCTTACCGTCGACTTTCATCGTGCTGCCGCGTTGGGCAATGTGGCGGTACCTGGTGTTCTGGATCTTCACATCCTTGACGTGCACGCTGGCGCCGCCGAACTCCGGTTTCTTCGTGTACGCCATAATCGCGGCATACTTGACCGTGGTCATCGAGGAGTTCTCGATCCGTGCTGTCGAGCCATCCTTGCTCGCCAAGCCGGTGCCGCAGTCCTTGATGCTGACTGCACTGGCCTGCATCTGGCTGCGTTCTCCGATCGACAGAGCCTTGTCCTTGATGCCGTCGAACTGTGTGCCTTCGATGCGGATCTCGCTCTCGCTGACGTCGATACCGTCTCCCGTGGTGTGCCGGATCGCTCCCCCTTGGATCACGCCCTTGCAATAGTCGATATCGATCGCATCGGAGCTGGTCCGTTCGATCGTGACATCGCTCATCGTGAACTCACTCCTTACCAGGTTGATGGTGTCCTCCGATTGATTGTCACGGATCGAGCAATTCGAGAGTTTGACTTTGCTCTCGTAGAACATCACGGAGCCCGTGGGTTGCCACGCGCCGTACTCCAACCCCGTGGTGTTGCGTACTTCGACGTGTGACCATTCGGATGGGTTGCCGGACCCGAACACTGCCACACCGCTCCACGTTTCCCTTTGGGGGACTAATCGGATTGGTGACTCCTTGGTGCCGCGCATGTGCAGTGACCCGCGGACGACCAACAGTGCTGCGGGAGCGAAGCGCAGAGTGGTCCCGGGAGCGATGGTGAGCGAGGTGTCGTGGGGGAGGATCAACGGTGATTTGATCTCGACCTCACCGGGGCCTAGCGAAGCTGCTCCGGCCTCGTGTTTGATGTAAGGGTGGGCCTGACTGATGGCGTTCCAGTCGCTGCTGGGGAGAACTGGCGCCGTTGCTGGTTCCGGGTATGCCGAGGCCCGCAGGTCTGTTTGCGTGTGTGGGTAGCCCTGTATGCGTGCGGTGACGATGACGTTGTTCCCGAGCCCTTTCCCCGCCGGATTGTCATCGGGCGAGGTGAGTTCAAGAGCGAGCGGCTCTGGTGCCGCGAGGCCCGTGGTCGGTGCCAGGGTAATCGGTAGCTCGCGACTCAATCGAAGCGACTTGGGGTCCAGTTGGACCTTGCGGATCTCGAGGGGATAGGGGACGAGGTTGTAGAGTTCGAGCCGATAGCCCGCTGGCGATGGCGTTAAGAACGCATGCATGAGTGCCGGGTAGTTCGGCGGCATCAGCGGCAAGAATCCGTAGTTCTCCGCTGTGATGTTCCCCAGGCGCATGGAACGCTGGCGGTAGAAGCCCCACGGAATCTCGCTGATCAGCGGGAATTCCTGGTGCAGCACCTGGTTGTTGGCAAGTTCGGTGGCCTTGTGGGTCTTGACTGTCGATTCTTGAACGAAGGAGTTGCTGAGACGCTTGAGGTCACGGAGGAACGGTCGGCGAATGCGTGCGTCATCGAGCCAACGAGATGTCATGTCATCACCCAGGCTGTAGACGCTGACCAGGCAGGTCGGGATATACCGGAATGCGTAGTCCTGGAGGTTGGCGTCGAAGGCGATCGGCTCCAGCAATCCCGTCAACGGGTTGTAGTAGAACCGCAGGTTGTTCCATGCCTGAGCATGGCGAGCGCCCCAGATCTCACAAACTGCGAGAAAGCGAGCGGTGATGTCAGGATCGAATACCTGCGATGGGTTTAGCTTCTTGCTCAGGAAGGAGCGGAGTAACGCGACCGCTGCATCGAGTTGGCCTTTGCGCTCGGGGTTGTTGGCCAACTTGCTGACCTGGAAGGGTCGCACAAATGGGTATGGAGCAGTGAAGTTGACTTCCTGGCCCATCAGATGAATGGACCGCCACTTGAGGGTCTCATCGAAGCGGACTATGACGCTGTCGCGTCGCTTCTGGGACTCGAGCAGCTCCTTCGAAAAGTGCTCCTCCAGGGCCATGATGCCCTTGTCGTTGCCGTTGACGACGAGTCGCACGAAGAAGTAGCGCGGTGACAACACACCCTCGCTGCGCATGTGATCGAGGAAGACTGGTTCGAGGGAGTACCCGCGTACCCGGGGGTGCTGGAGGGAGAACACCCGCATCCCGAGGACGTGATCGCTGCCCTTGGTCTTGACCCGGAAAGACCATTTGTCCCCCTTCAGGTGGTCGGTGAAATCACCCTTGAGTCGGATGCGGGTTCGAGCGACCGAACGCTGGTCACCGTTCTCGACCCGTACCGTTGCGTTGACGTAGTCACCCTCCTCCTGGATCAGGTAGTTGCGCTCGAGGGCCTCTTGCCGTTTGCGCGCCAGCTTCTTGATGTTCTTGAACTTGACGTCGAAAGTGAGGGTCGGAATCGATCTGCTGTTGGCGGCGGCGGCTTGTTTGCGCGGCCAGGCCAACTCTCGCAGAGTCTTGAAATCATCTGTCAGCGACCCCGAAGGGGTGCCACCCATCGCCGAGATCTGCTCGGTTGCCCAAGTGCCTGCATAGGACCAACCGACGGAGACGATGGTCCCAACCAGCATCAGCGCGAAGGCGGTAACCAGGATCAGCCGCTTCGATCGTGCGCCCCGGTGTGTGTGGACGGGAACCCGCACGATCACACGCTAGGCATCCGGTTCTGATCGATCACCGTGACGCTGGCGCCCGGACAGCCAGTCTGCAGGTGAGCGAGGAGATCGGACAGCTTGCCGATACCTTCGAGGTCGACATAGAAGGTCGCGTCCAGGTGTTGGTCCGACTTGTCTATTCGCCGGAGATCATTGCTACTGGCATGCGCTCCGATGATTTCGGCGAGTTCGTCGAGGGGTTTCTGACGTTCGTCATGTGCCCACTCGATCGAGAGAAAGACACTCTTGCCGTGCCGGTCGCGTGACTTCCAGTTGACGAGCGCCATCGTGGTGAGGATTACAAAGCCCGCCACTACTGTGAGTTGTGGGAGATTCGCGCCGAGTCCGAGGCCCAGACCGATGGTCAGAAACAGGTAGCCCAGCTCCTCGGGTTCCTTGATGGGGGTTCGGAAGCGGACGATCGACAGGGCGCCGACCAGGCCGAGTGACAATGCCAGCGAGGACTTGACGACACTGATGACGAGGATCGTCGTCAGCATGATCAAGGGAAAGTTGCGGCTGAACTCACGACGGTTTGAGAACGTCGATCCAAACGTCTGAAAGTGCCACCGCATCGCCAGGGACAAGGCCAGTCCGACCCCGAGATTGACCACCAGTGTTTGCGGACCGGTGACCTCGAATCCGGAGGTGGCGGTGTCGAGCATGCTGCTGAACTTGTCCTGAATCACGGTCGAGAGAGTTTAGGGGAGGATCTTCCCAGGCGAGTAGGCCTTCATGCTGTCGGAGAATTGCCTGCTGTACCCGGAGTTGGAGCCGATTTCTCCGTTGCCACCGTATCTTGGGTGGTGTGGATCAGATTCCCTTGGAACCACGCACATATAGTAGACTTTTTCGCTCGGCAGCGTGGGCTTTTCAGAGCTTCTCATCGTGTAGAGTGCCCTACGCTGCGCATCGCCAGAAGCTTGCCCGCGCCTCTGGCCGATTAGATAGTAATGGGTCCTGAGGATTCGATTGCGCGTTATTCCTCCCCCTGAACCTGCAACCTGGATCCACCCGCATTGATGAAGGTCGTACTCTCATCGGTGTCCTTTGCGACACCCTATACCCCGCAGTTGCGCTTCTTGTCGCTGGGCTACCTCCATGCCAATGCGTTAGCTGACGAGGTCATTGCGGCCAACACCGAGATCGTTCACCAGTACTACGATCCTTCGCTGCGGTCTGCCGAGCAGATTGCGGATGCCATCGCGGCCGAGGAACCGGATGTGGTCGCCTTTACCTGTTATGTCTGGAATGCGCCTGACAACTTCGAGATTTGCAAGGTACTCAAGGAGCGACTGCCGAAGCTCAAGGTGATTCTCGGCGGACCCGAGGTCTCGTACCACTACAACAAGCTGCTCGACGAGCACCCGTATATCGACTACATCGGTGTTGGCGAGGGCGAGCATACATTCCGTGAGTTCTTGCGGGCGGTTGTCGAAGACAAGTCCGAAGATCTGACCAAGATCGCTGGTCTCGCGCAGCGTCAGGACGGCAAGCCGTTCTTGCCGGCCCCGCGGGCTTACGAGAAGGATCTGGATGTCCTGCCATCGCCATATCTCACCGGCGTGCTCGACGTCTGCGATATCCGGGGTGGCGTCAACTACCAGACGGCGCGCGGCTGCCCCTTCGTTTGCACCTACTGCGACTACGGACGCAACCAGCCATACTTCGAGTTTTCGATGGAGCGTGTGCGCGCCGAGTTCGAACTCTTCAAGAAGATGGAAGCGCGGATCCTGTTCAACACGGACCCGACGTTCAACTACAGCCGCAAGCGTGCAGAGGGCATCCTACAGCTTGGTATCGAGCTCGATATCAAGGCGATCCACTGGTTCGAAGTCTTTCCGACCCTGGTCAACGACGATCTCGTGGAACTCGTTGAAGACTCCTACATGTCCTTTATCGGCTGTGGCATTCAGACCTGTACGCCTACCACGATGCGCAACATCCGCCGGGTCTGGCGCCCGGAAAAGGTCGCGCCGGTGCTCGACAAGCTCAGCTACAAGAAGAACATCATGCTCTCCTACGAGATCATCATGGGCCTCCCGGGGGACGATGTGCAGGCCTACAAGGACACGATGTCGTGGACCTATGCCAGGCATCCTGCCGACATCAAGTCCTTCAATCTGGCAATTCTTCCGCGTACGCCGTTGGAGAAGGAAGTCGAGAAGTGGGACATCGAATACGACCCGGATGTGGGCCACGAGATTCTCTCGACGGGGTCCATGGATCGTCAGGAAGTCCTGGTCGGCAAGGCGATCAACGATTGGCACCGCTTGCTCCAGAATGTCTTCTTTCGTCTGGCCAAGATCGTTGACGAGCCTGCCGGTGAGCTTATCGAGCAATGGGCCTGGACGGTCTATGACGGAGGCTTCCACAACCACATCCCGGACCTGCAGGTGCATCGTATCCCGGGTGATCTTGTTGAAGGCCTGGCTGAGTTGTGGGAGAAGTTCGTCGCCGACCTATGTCAAAAACATGGCATCAAAGATGTTTCCCCGCAGTTCAAGGATCTCCTCCGCTATCACTTCTACCGGCGGTCCAGAACCTGGGCGAGCGCGTTCTTTGCGGATGTCCGCGACATCTACTTCAACGAGCCCTACCCCGAGTTACATCGGGTCTACACCGTAAAGCAGGCTGACTTGATTTCGTCGGATGAGGCCAGCGCCGATGGTTCTGAGGTGCCCCGACTTGGCGGTGACGTGGACCAGCAGTTTTTTGCCTTCGACATGGATGATCTCTACCCAATTATTGCGGTTGAGGAGTATCTGGCTGTCGCTCCGGCTCCGACCGAGTACCTGTTTTTCATGGCGCCGGATACCGGAGCGGGCTGCGCGATTGCTGTTGACCAGGCCTCCAGGAAGTTTGTCGAGTGCATTGATGGCAAGCGGTCAGTCAAGGAAATCGCAGAACTGATGGGCAAGGAAGCAGGTGAAGACGCTGGCCGAATCTACGCAACATTGGCCTCCATCGGATTGTTTGACAGGCCACGGTTCCTCACCGAATTCGAACAAGGCACCGTGGCATGGCAGAGTTGTTTCCCTGAGGTATATCGGGCATACCACTGATGTCTTGATGGTGGTGTAGACTTCAGTGACAACAGTCTTTTCTCTATCCGAAACCTCGACGGGCTGATTCGACCTTGCTCCTAGACCTCAAGCAGATCGGAGTTCACTACCGCAAGATCATCGAGCGTAAGACCGGTGAGTATTACGAGCGGTTTGACCCCTACATTCTGGACAAGCGACCGATGGTCGCGGAGCTGGTCGAGAAGGCATTCGAAGAGAACTTCCCTGACAAGGTTCCCAGCCTGCTGGATGTCGGTTGCGGAACGTGTTTCTACTTTCCGCTGTTGGCCAGGCACGCTGAAACGCTCATGGGTGTGGATGTCTGCATCCCGATGCTTGACGTCGCGCAAGAGTTGATCGAGAGCAAAGGTCTGACCAACTGCCATGTGCGCGAATCGTCGGCGATGAATCTGCCCTTCGAAGACAACAGTTTCGACGTTGTCCATAGTTGGGATTTTCTCCATCATGTCCCCGACGTTCCCGAGGCTCTTGCGGAGATCGTTCGAGTGCTGAAACCGGGTGGGCGGTACATTGGGGTAGAACCGAATCTGATCAACCCGAGCATTCTCTGGTACCACGTCCGGCGCCGTTCGGAGTGGGGGTTGCTGCGCAAGAACCAGTTCAACTTGCCGCGCCTCCTTCGCAGGGAATTTGACGTCTCGATTCGCTACGACAACACGATCATCAGCTTCCTGAATCCACGCACGAAGTGGTTGTGGAACGCCGTAAATACGTTTACGAGCGTGTGGCCAACGAGGTACATGTCGTTTCGGTACATGATGAACTGCGTCAAGAAGGCCTGACCGACCGTAATCGCGGGCGTTTCCGGGGTGTGGTTTCAGCCCCCAAACTAGCCCGCCATTCGGTTCCCACTCGAGGGCCGAAGGAGTCTATACTGTTGGGGTCCCTTGCCTCTCAGGGCGCCGCTCGCCATGCAATATCTCTGGTTCGTCATCCTTGCGCTTGTCGGGGCCGTGCCGACTGCTGTCGCCCAGGAGCGTTCGTTTGGGATCGGGTGTAAGGGGCCACTCGCTGGAGTTCCGAAGCTCTCGCTCGCTGCTCCACCTGTCGCGGGCAGGAATATTGACCTTGAATTGGATGTCTTTGCACCGAGCAGGCCGTTCTTCCTGGTCATGGGACTCAACAACAAGAACTGGTCCGGGATCCCCCTGCCCCTGGACATGACCCAGTTCGGCTTCCCCGGTTGCTTCCTGAACGTCGAGTATCGCCGTCCGTTCCCGATGCTGAGCGACGCACAGGGCAAACTCAAGCTGGTAGTTTCGACCGGCGGGATCCGCCCGGGCGAACGATTCTATGCGCAGCTTGTGGTTCCTGGCACTGGGCCTGTACCGGCGCTGGGAAGTTCGGCTGGATTCGAAATCACCATCGTCGCCAGCGTCAAGCCATATTCGTTGATCGCGATTCCGGACTCCCAGGCTTACTCCGTGTCCCCGACCCTTGCTCAGGGCTTCGACGCACAAACGAAGTGGATCGCTAACAATGTGACCGCAGAGAACATCGAGTTTGTCTCACACGTCGGCGATTTGGTGCAGAACGGCGCGCAGGGCCCAAACAAGAACCAGGCGGAGTGGGATCGGGTGTTGCCGGTCATGAAGCGTCTTGACGGTGATCTGACCAGCAATCCGGACGGGCTCGTACCTTACGGGATTGTGATTGGCAACCATGACTACGACACGGTCGATAACAAGACTCAGGCGACGAAGTGGAATACCCACTTCGGTCCGGGGCGGGTGAGTGGGCGTACTTGGTTTGCGGGGGCTGCGACGAACGGGCGAAACCAGTGCCAGATCTTCCGTGCTGGTGGCCAGGACTTCATGCACCTGGCGCTTGAGTGGTTCCCGACGGATGACGCAATTGCGTGGGCCCAGAGCAAGATTGTCGCGAATCCGACGCTACCGACCATCGTGACAACGCATCAGTATCTCGGATGGGGAGCTGCGCCGAGATACGATTTTGCGGGCGCCACCCCCAACTCCGGGGGTGACAACAGCGGCGAAGGTGTTCGCGAGAAGTTGGTGGAGCCTTTCCCGCAGGTCTTCATGGTCCTGTGTGGGCACTTCCCGGGCGGGAGTTACAAGCACGGAAACACCCGCCTTGGTCAGAGGGTCTTGGAGTGCCTGTTCAACTACCAATCGGACGCCAATGGCGGCAATGGTTGGATGAACCTGCTTGAGTTTTCTCCGGATCAGGCACAGGTCCGAAGCGACTGCTTTTCTCCCATCTACATCCCTGGTGTCACGATCGGGCTGGACCGGAACAACACGGTATCGAACAATTTTGTCCTCGACTTTGATGTTCTCGGCCACCGACGAAAGCTCGAAGCGACGGCCACAGTCCACTTCGCTGAAGGGCGTGATCTTGGTGGTGGCATCTATGCTGGGACCGAAGACACCTACGTCCGAAACAATCTTGCAGCATCGTCGTTCGGCTCTTCCGAGCAACTCCGCGTCGATACCGATGGGATGATCTCAGGCACCCAAGATCAGTCCCTGCTGAAGTTTGGTGGACTGTTTGGAAAGGGGGTTGGTCAGATTCCACGTGATCGTCACATCGCGCGGGCGGTGCTGACCCTGACCAGCGAAGGTGCTTACGCAAATTCCTATTCGGTCAGCGACCTCTACCAACTGACGGTTCCCTTTACGGAGAGTTCAACCTGGGATTCCCTCGGAAATGGGATCCAGGTAGGTACGGAGACAGTCGCCACGGCGGTGACAAATACTGGAACGCGTGTTCAGGCGAAGGGCACACGCTCGTTTGACGTGACCGCGACCCTGCGGTCTTGGCAAGATGGCGTGACCAATCACGGCTGGGCGTTGATCAACCGGGGTGCGGATGCGTGGGTCCCGAGATCCTCCGAGTTTGGCACCCCTGTAGAACGTCCAATGCTGACTGTGATCTACGAGAACTGATGCCTTATGCGAGGAGCCTCGCTTGGACACCCGTGGATCGATCTCTCGGGTGTGCCGTCAACATCAGGACACGGATTCCGTGCGGGATGCCCTGAAATTCCACTTAGGCTTGCGCCGATGCAATCGCTCTTGCGAGTCCTGTGGCTGTTCGTCATCAGCCTCCTTACTTCTTGTTCGACGGTTCCTGGTGTTGCCTCGGAACTGAAGATCCGGGTCATGAGCTACAATGTGAAGCACGGGCTGGCGATGGTCAGTCGTCCGATTGCGTCCAACCTCGAGACTCAGTCAGAGATCCTTCGAAATCAGCAGCCAGACCTGGTTGGCTTGCAAGAGATCGATAAGGGTTGCGCGCGGTCCGGTGGTTTGGACGAGACCGGGATATTCGCGCGCTTGACGGGACTGCATGGCGCGTTTGGCAAGTTCATGGACTACGACGGCGGGGAATACGGACTCGCGATACTCAGCCGGTTCCCGTTGTCGATGGTCGAGACGCTGGAGCTTCCGCGCGGTCAGCGTGAGCCCCGTGTCGCTCTGCTACACGTTTTTTCAGCACGTCCTGGCATTCGGGTTGTCTTTGTCAATGTGCATTTCGATTGGTTGCGTCGATCGAAAGAGCGGGTGCAGCAGGCGGAGGCACTCATGGATCGGCTCCGCGATGTTGACCTGCCGATCATTGTGATCGGCGACTACAACGCGCGGCCCGATTCACCGACTCTGGCAGTGTTTGAACGAGAAGGGTTCGAGAGAATCAACAAGCAGGGCTCACCCTTCACCTTCAACTCTACGTCGCCGAGCAAGGAGATTGACCACCTCTGCATTCGCGGCAGTACCCGACACAGCATCCGTGCCGATCGGATCCTCGTGGTAGATGAGAGAGTTGCATCGGACCATCGACCGATCGTAACGAACGTCTACATCACCCCTAAGAGGTAGATTCGCTACTTGGATCCGAGCGGGTCCTCGCGCACGGTGATCCGACCGGTCCGTGTATGAGATCCAGATTTGATCGTTACCCGGTAGGTTCCCGCCGACGCTGAAACGCTCTGGATCTTGGGGCCGAAGAAGTCCCTCCGAGTGACGTGGGCAGCGAAATGTTCGACGAGGGTGCTGCGTGCCCGATTCAGGCCCCGGTCGCTCCGCGCACGTTCAAGCGAGCGTTTTGCTTGACGGAGGACGCCTGCTTTTTCACTAGACAGGTCGCGGCCCTCGAGTTCGACGATGGTCCGCTGCAGGTTTGCGCGCATGGCGTCGCGTGCCTGGCGTGTCGAGCCGAATTTCAGGGCCCAGCGAACCCTGGTAATACCGGCCTTGTGTTTCACGCTGCTTGCCCACTTGTGTTGGCCGTCGGCACTTTCGACCGTGACTTCGGTGGTCCCGGCGGACCCGGCGTAGAAGTGAATCAGGCCGCCGCTGGGTGGGTTCTCGCCTCGGAACAAGGAGTTGGGTTGTTTTCGACCGAGCGGGACACGTCGCCACTTGGTGGCTACTCGGCTGTCGAACAAATGGAGTTCGGATTTCCCGATCGCTGGCGTCAGTTGTTGCAGGGCTGTGATGTCGTCGAGGATCCAGATGCTCCGTCCGTGGGTTCCAGCCACCAGGTCCGCGTCGCGGGGGTGGATTACCAGATCGTGCACAGCCACCGTCGGAAGGTTGTTGTTCAAGCGGGTCCATCGCTTGCCGCGATCGACACTCGCGAAGGCACCGAATTCGGTGCCAACGAACAACAGTCGCGGATTCCGATGGTCTTCGCGAATGACATAGGCGCTGCCGCTGGGCAGGTTGCTGGTGATGCTCTCGAACGTCTTGCCAAAGTCATGGGTCACCAGGACGTATGGCTTCATGTCATCATGGCGGTGGTTGTCGAAGGTGATGTAGCAGGTTGCCTTGTCGAACCTTGAGGCCTCCACTCGGCTGACCCAGGTCTTTTCGGGAACACCAGGCACGGCGCTGCGGACGTTGTTCCAGGTAGCGCCGCTGTCTCGGGTGACCTGCAGGTTTCCGTCATCGGTCCCGACCCAGATCACCGAGGCGTCGACGGGCGACTCGGAGATCGTGATGATCGTACAGTAGTTCTCGCCGCCGGTGACGTTGCGGGTCAGACCGCCCTGTTCGGATGGATTGCGTAGCTTGGGATCGTTGGTGGTCAGATCAGGACTGATGATTCGCCAGCTGTCGCCCCGGTCGAGAGTGCGGAACAGATAGTTGGAACCGAAGTAGAGTCGGCGGGGGTTGGTCGGTGACATCAGCAGGGGACTACTCCAGTTGAAACGGAACTGCGCTGGCAGTCGCGGGCGATCTGGACGCAGGCCCCCAAAAAACCAGTGCTCCCCAGGGCTGATGGTGTAGCGGGTCGGGGTCTCCGGGAAATTGGGATCGGAGACACTGGCGAAGTTGACGACGGTCTCGGGTGTTGGAGTGATGAACGTCGCCTGCCGGGTTTCTACGTTGAGCCGCGCCGCAAATCCGACGTGGTTGACGAAGTAGATGGTGCGCCAATCGGTCGGATCGATTTGCGAGTGGAAGCCGTCACCCTCACCGACCCAGGAGTTGTGCATGTTGAGAATGCCACGGGGTTCCCGACTGTTACTCGGGCCGATCCAGATTCCGTTGTCTTGCAACCCTCCCAATACCCAGTACGGGTCGCGCATGTCGACGCCGATAGCGTAGTACTGGCCGATAGCCATGTTGTCGAAACCCGTCAGTGTGCGACCATCATCGACCGTCAGGTAGGCACCCTGGTCAGTGGCGTTGTAGAACACGCCTGAGTCCTGCGGTGAGATCCACATGTCGTGATCGTCACCACCACCTCCCCACCATTTCGACCCCCAGGTCTTGCCGCCGTCGCGGGTCGCGAGAAAATCGCGGGACACTGCGAAGATCCGGTTGGGGTCCGTCGGGTCGATGGCGACCTGCCCGTGGTAGAAAGGTCGTGTGCTGTTTCTCACCAGATAGGTCCACGATTCGCCACCGTCCGTCGATCGGTAGACCCCGGGGCCAGGTACGTCGAGCCGTTTTGGGAGCGTGCCGGAGGCCTCGATGTTGATCACTACGATCTGTGGGTTCTTGAGGTGGATGTCGACGTCGATCATTCCGGTCTCCCC
>JAYZDB010000299.1:0-8690 GCA_036338025.1 Planctomycetota bacterium | reverse complement strand
GCAGCGATGCAATCGCGGTCTTCGACGCAGCAACGCACCAGGACCTGGGTCGCATCGATATTTTTGGTGATGAGCCGCGCAATCTGGTCGCGAGTCCTGACGGCAAGACCGTCTGGGTGGTTGTGCATCGCTCCGGCAACGAGACCACGATCCTGCCCCTGGAAGATGCGCCAGCCCCACCACCGCCGGTCAATCCGAATTTGCCGGCACCACCGCAAGTCGCCCTGATCATCGACAGCGAAGATCCGACCTGGACCAGCAAGCATGACGTCGTGCTACCGGACTACGACCTGATCGAGATCGATACCGCGACGCAATTGGTTCGAAAGAACTACTCGGCAGTCGGCACGATAAACTTCGGTGCAGCCCTGCGGCCCGGTACCGAGGAGATATGGGTGGCCAACACCGAGGCGCGCAACAAGGTGCGTTTCGTCACCGCTGTTCGGGGCCATGCCTGGGACAACCGGGTCACTCGTGTGGGCACCGGCAGCAGTGCAGGCGTCACCAGCTTCGATCTCAATCCCGGCATCGACTACAGCACCCTGCCCAACCCCTCCGCGCTCAGTTCCAGCCTGGCGCAACCGGTCGCTCTAGCATGGAACACAAGCGGATCGACCCTGTATGTCGCCGCCTTCGGCACCGACCGGATCGGCGTGCTCGACGCGACCGGCACCGTGCAGAGCTTCCTGGAGATTGGCGACACGCCAGGCACCAAGGTCGACTCGCGGCACAAGCGCGGCCCCCACGGTCTCGCCATGCACCCGACAGCGGGGTTGCTGTACGTCCTCAACCGCTTGTCCAATTCGATCACTGCGATCGACACCGTCGGCTCGAAGGTGCTCTTCGAACTCGGCCTCCCCGACCCGACCCCCGTCACGATCAAGGAAGGGCGGGGGTTTCTCTACGACGCCAAGCTGTCCGGCAACGGCACCTTCTCCTGTGCATCCTGCCACGTGTCGGGCGACATCGACGGCCTGGCATGGGACCTCGGCGATCCGACCGGTACCATGTTCGAAGCCAAGGGGTCCAGCGGCCGGAAGATCGACATGCACCCGATGAAGGGACCGATGACCACCCAGACCCTGAAGGGGCTGAAGGGAATCGGCGCACTCCACTGGCGCGCCGACATGCCGGTACTGCAGAACTTCAACGGCGCCTTCGACGCGCTGATGGGCAAGACCATGCTGTCCACCAACGACATCAACGCGATGGCCACGTTCGTGGAGAGCATCACCTATCCGCCAAATCCCAACCGGACGTTCGATAACCAACTGCCGAGCCAGAGCGCCAAGGACGGCGAGCAGTTCTTCATGAACGTAGTATTCAGCAGCAAGTCCAAGTGCGTCGACTGCCACTCGCTGGGCTCGGGCACCGATGGGCGGATCTTCACCGCCTCAGCTCTGCTAGGGACCCAGGGGATGAAGACTCCACAGCTGCGCAACGTCTACAAGCGTCTGAGCTTCTTGAAGACTCCGGCTGGTCGCAAAGGCGGCTTTGGGATCACCCACGAGGGCGACCGGCAGGACCCATTCGACCACCTGAGCCAGCCGGGCTTTGGCCCACTGGCGAGCAACACCGTCAACAAGCGAAACACCGCTAATTTCGTTCTGGCCTGGGATACCGGCACCGCCCCGGCGGTCGGCTTCCAAGTCACCGTGAATCAAGCCAGCTTCTCGGCCGGGCAGGCTGACATCGTCGCGCTGGTTGCTCGCGCACAAGCCGGCGACGCCGACCTGATCGTCAAGGGACAGATCGACGGAGCGTCGCGCGGTTTCCTCTACGACACGACCCGGCAGCTGTTTGATCCGGACAGCGCCACCGGCTCACCCAAGGCCCTTGTTGATCTAGAGAATCTGGTCAAAGCAGGCAACGCGGTGCTGACCTTTACCGGCGCACCACTCCTGACCGGACGTCGCCTGGGCATTGATCGCGATGCCGACGGCGTGCTCGATTCCGACGAAGGGGTAGCACCCTACGGCCTCGGCTCGGCCGGCTGTGTGGGAGTCCCTTCACTCGGTGCTGGCAGTGAACCCCACATCGACAATGCCTCGTTCTCGCTGGTCGGCCAAAACGCACCAGCCAGCGCCTTCGGGGTGCTAGGCATCAGCACTGCGGCGAGCAGCCTGCCGCTGCTCGGCATCACGGTGCTGATCGATATCACCAAACCGAGCACCCTGTTCTTCGACGTGTTCGCCGATGCCCGCGGTGAACTGGCCGTGCCACTTCCGATACCTGACGACTCCACCCTCGTCGGTCTCACGGTGTTCAACCAACTGTATTGGATCGACTCCTGTGGACCACAGGGGCTGTCTGCCAGCCAGGGGCTGAAGGTCACCGTCTCGAACTAACACCAGCCGATCGACAGCCACGCAAACCGAGTTGGATCGTCCCTGTCGTCCAGTTGCAGGTGGTTGTTGCCACAGCTTTTGAGCAGTGAACCCCGGCATGCTGCTTCGCACCGAGCCACGGATGCCTTACCGTGCTGGCATAGTCCCACCTGCCCAAGGGAACACCATGCAGACCCAACTCCGCCGCGCTGGTCTCGGAATCGCTGTGTTGCTCGCCGCCTCAGGGTCGCTTGGCGCCCAGAGCTTCGTGAACTTCGAGAGTCCCTGTGTCCATCCGATCGCAACCTCGGAGGACGGCAGCCGTCTACTAGTCATCAACACACCCGACAACCGACTGGCGGTGTACTCGCTCGCCAATCCGCGCCAGCCGGTCCTGCTCCGAGAGGTCTTCGTCGGCCTCGAGCCGGTCAGCGTGCGGCCCCGTACCGCGGACGAGGCCTGGGTCGTCAACCATCTCTCCGATTCGGTTAGCGTCGTCGATACCAGACGCGGTGTGGTTACCGCAACTCTGCACGTCGTCGATGAACCCGCCGACGTTGCATTCGCCGCTGGCAAGGCGTTCGTGTCAGCGGCTGGGAGCGACGAGATTTCGGTGTTCGATGCCGTGACGCACCAGGACCTGGGTCGCATCGAGATCTTCGGGGATGAGCCACGCAACCTGCTGGCGAGCCCTGACGGCAAGACCGTATGGGTAGTGGTTCACCGCTCCGGCAACGGCTCTACGATCCTGCCCCTGGACGAGGCTCCAAGTCAACCACGGCCAGTCAACAAGAGACTGCCAACCCCACCCCAGGTTAGCCTGATCATCGACAGCAAGGATCCGGCCTGGACCAGCAAGCACGATGTCGTGCTGCCCGACTACGACCTGCTGGAGATCGACACGGCGACTCAGAAGATCCGCAAGAGCTACCCGGCCGTCGGCACGATGAACTTCGGGGCAGCGTTGCGGCCTGGCACGCAAGAGGTCTGGGTTGCCAACACCGAGGCACTCAACAGGGTGCGGTTCGTCACAGCCCTGCGCGGCCACGCCTGGGACAACCGGGTCAGCCGGGTCGACACGCGTCCGAATTCGAGCGTGACCGCCTTCGACCTGAACCCCGGTATCGACTACAGCACGCTCCCGAATACAAGCGCACTGAGCTCAACGCTCGCCCAACCAGTTGCCCTGGAATGGGATATTTCGGGAACGACGATGTATGTCGCCGCGTTCGGTACTGACCGGATCGGAGTGCTGAACGCATCCGGCACAGTAAAGAGCTTCCTTGAAGTCGGCGACACGCCCGGTAGCAAAGTCGATTCACGTCACAAGCGCGGACCGCACGGACTTGCCATGCACCCGGCAGCAGATCTGCTGTATGTGTTCAATCGTCTTTCGAACTCGATCTCCGCGATCGACACGGCGAATCCGGCAGTGCTGGTCGAAATCAGCCTCCCCGACCCGACGCCCATCGCGATCAAGGAGGGTCGAGGTTTCCTCTATGACGCCAAGCTATCGGGCAACGGCACCTTCTCCTGTGCGTCCTGCCACGTCTCTGGTGACATCGACGGCCTGGCATGGGATCTGGGTGACCCGACCGGTGACATGTTCCGGACCAGGGGTTTCGGCGGCCAGCGGATCGACCTGCATCCGATGAAGGGACCGATGACCACCCAGACCCTGAAGGGACTCAAGGGTACCGGACCATTCCACTGGCGTGGCGACAAGCCCAATCTCACCGACTTCAACGGGGCGTTTGACTCCCTGATGGGCAAGTCCACCCTGTCAGCCGCCGACATGGACTCGCTGGCGGCCTTCATGGAGAGCATCGCCTTTCCACCGAATCCAAACCGGACCTTTGACAACCAGCTACCGAGCCAAAGCGCCAAGGACGGCGAGAACCTCTATACGAACGTACCGTTCAACGGGAGTGTCAGGTGTATCGATTGCCACCGGCTCGGTTCAGGTACCGACGGCACGATCTTCCCCGGCGTGATCCTGCAGGGTACTCAGGCAATGAAGACCTCGCAGCTACGCAACATCTACAAACGGCTGAGCTTCGCCAAGACTCCGATCGGCCGCAAGGGCGGCTTCGGGCTGACCCACGACGGCGAGATCCAAGACCTGGTCGACTTTCTCAGCCAGCCGGTATTCGGCACACTGTCCACCAACCTCAGCAACAAGCGGAAGATCTCCGACTTCGTCTCGGCGTGGGACACCGGCATCGCTCCGTCAGTCGGCTTCCAGGTCACTGCAAGTCAAGGCAACCTGACTGCGGTCAAGCCAGATATCCTCGCGTTGATTGCCCGCAGCGAGGCAGGTGACGCCGACCTGATCGGCAGGGGCCTGGTCAACGGCACACCGCGCAGTTTCCTCTACGACCGAAACCGACGACAATTCGATCCGGACACCACGGCTGGGTCAGCATTAACCCTGACCGGCCTCGAGAACCTGATCAAGGCCGGCAATGCCACCTTGACCTTCACCGGTGTGCTACCTCTGTCCGGCCGCCGCCTGGGGATCGACCGTGACGAAGATGGCATCCTCGACGGCGACGAAGGGGTCGCGTCGTACGGTGTGGGCACCAAGGGCTGCGCCGGGTTGCCAACACTCACCGTCAGCAGCGAACCCCGTATCGGCAACAGTTCGTTCTCGCTGGTCGGGCAAAACGCACCCGCCAGGGCTTTCGGAATCCTGGGCCTCAGCGGTGGTGCAGGCAGCCTGCACCTGCTCGGTGTCGAACTACTGATCGACATCACCACGGCGGGCGTACTACTCTTCGATGTGATCGCCGATGCCCATGGAGAACTCGCCGTGCCACTCCCGATACCGCAGGACTCGACACTGGTCGGCTTGACCGTCTTCAGCCAGACGCTCTGGAACGACCCCTGCGGACCGCAGGGGCTCTCTGCCACCCAGGGCTTGCGGGTTACGGTCTCGAAATAGCACGACAAGGTCATCAGCTACGAATACCGCACCGTGCCAAGGTCTGCTCGACGGCGTGTTCGTAGCTGCCGCCGAACAGCGCCACGTGCACGAGGTTCGGGTACAGGTTGTAGACCTGAGCTCGCTCCTCGAAGAAGCCATCCTCGATACCACGCAATTCTGCGTAGGTCTCGAAGAAGCGGGTTCCGAAGGTCGAAAACATCACGATGAACGCAAGTTCGACCTCCGGGTGACCAAAGTAGATCGCTGGGTCCAGGAAGGCCTGCACCCGTCCATCAGCAGCGAGCACATTGCCCGACCAGATATCTCCGTGCAGCAGGCTCGGTGTATCTGGCTCGCTCAGGAACCGATCCAAGACGCCAGCCAGTGTCTCGACACGACTGCATAGTGAACTCGGAAGACGACCACGAGCCTGGGCCAATTCGGCCATGTACACCAGGCGATGCTCTCCGAAGAACGCGATCCAACTCGGAGTCTCCGGATTTGGTTGGTGCAGCGAACCGATCACGGTGTCCCATTCGAAACCAAAGGCACACCCCTCGACAGCGTGAAGACCAGCGAGCAGCTCTGCAGCATGAACCTGGACTTCGGCGGAAAACGATCCACTCCCATTGACGTGGTTCATCAGCATGAGTCCCGGACTGGAATGCACCACCGACGGCACGGGAAGGTGCGGCGCCAGGTACCCGAGCATGCGCGCCTCGATCTCGAGTTGTCCAGTGAGTGCTTCGTCGACCTTCGCGACCAGGCGATCACCCTGGTCGAACTCGACCAGATAGACCTCGCTGACGCACCCACCATGCATCGCTGACAGGCGAACAGGACAACGCCCCGTCAGTCCCGCAATCCGTTGTTCGAGACTGGTCATCGCTCGATTCTAACCCGACCACTCATTCCGCAGATGTTCGATCAAGCCATCGGAGGCTGCCTCAACGAGATCGAGGACCGTATCGAAACCCGAACCACCACCGTAGTACGGATCTGGCACCGCGACCTCTCCGAGTTCTGGGGCAAAGGACATGAACAGGCGCACCCTATCACGGCGGTTCGAGGGGCACCTCGCGAGTACGTCCCGGAGATTCGACTCATCCATTGCGAGGATGTAGTCAAACTCCTCGAAGTCAGACCGGCAGATCACGCGCGCACGCAAGTGATCAAAGTGGTATCCACGTTGAGCAGCGACTTCACAACTACGGGGATCCGGGCGTTGGCCCGGGTGATAGTCACGCGTCCCGCAAGAGTCGACTCGTATCCGATCCGACAGGCCGGCATCGTCCACCTTGTGCGCAAACACCCCCTCCGCAGTAGGCGACCGACAGATGTTGCCCAAGCAAACAAAGAGGATCCCGGTGGGCGAGAACGAAGCCACACCGGGCACCGTACGGAAAACCCACTGCCCCGCCAACGGCAACTCGCGAATCAGTCCTATCGGTCCATCAAGCGAGCACCCACTACGCACCATGCGGAGAACGTCCACAGTCGGTAATCGGCGCTGCTGTCAGACTGGCAGCGGCGGGCTGAAACAAGGGGCCAAATTGACAAGCCAAAATGTTCAAAACCGGTGAATACGCCGTCTCAGGACCTATTTGCAGCTTATTGGCGATGGCACGCGTTGTGCATTCCTACTCCCCACGGACAAGCGTTCCACGACCCCGAGGATTTTGCATATGGATATCAACAAGTTCACCCAGAAGTCACAAGAAGCACTCACAGCCGCGCACAACAAGGCGATCACCTTCGGACACCAGGAAGTGAGCGGTGAGCACCTGACTCTCGCACTTCTCGAGGACCAGGATGGCCTGATCCGCAGTTTGTTCGAGAAGATGGGCCTGCCTGTCGACACGCTGTGCAACGGACTCGAAGCAGACCTTCGCAAGATCCCGAAGGTCTCGGGACCCGGCTACCAATCCGATCGCATCATGATTTCGCAACCGCTATCACAGGCGTTCGTCGAGGCCGAAGCGGCAGCGGAACGAATGCAAGACCAGTATGTCTCTGTCGAGCATGTCTTCCTGGGGTTGATCCGTCGGGCTGAAGGCACAGCGCTGGGCCTCGTGCTCAAGAGCTTTGCTATCGACGAGGACCGATTCCTGCAGGCACTGATGCAGGTCCGCGGCAACCAGCGAGTCCAGAGCGCCAACCCCGAAGCAACCTACGAGGCCCTTGAACGTTACGGCCAGGATCTCGTACAGGCCGCCAAGGCCGACAAGCTCGACCCGGTGATCGGCCGCGACGAGGAGATACGGCAGGTCATCCGGATCCTCAGCCGCAAGACCAAAAACAACCCGGTGCTAATCGGCGAACCCGGCGTCGGCAAGACCGCCATCGCTGAAGGTCTGGCCCAGCGCATCGTCCGTGGAGACGTCCCCAACGGCCTGAAGGACCGCACTGTGTTTGCCCTCGACATGGGCGCACTGGTAGCCGGCGCGAAGTTCCGAGGCGAGTTCGAAGAACGCCTGAAGGCGGTCCTCAACGAAGTAGTCCAAAGCGACGGCAAGATCATCCTGTTCATTGACGAGTTGCATCTGATCGTCGGAGCCGGCAAGGCCGACGGTGCCATGGATGCCGGTAACATCCTCAAGCCAATGTTGGCACGCGGAGAGTTGCACTGCATCGGTGCCACCACCCTCGATGAACATCGTAAGTACATCGAGAAGGACGCCGCTCTAGAGCGACGCTTCCAGCCCGTGGTCGTGGATCAACCAAGTGTCGTCGACACGATCTCGATCCTGCGAGGACTACGCGAACGATTTGAGGTCTACCATGGAGTCCGCATCACGGATTCGTCCTTGGTGTCCGCCGCTACACTCTCGGATCGCTACATCAGCGACCGGTTTCTCCCTGACAAGGCCATCGACCTGGTGGACGAAGCATGTGCGATGATCCGCACAGAAAATGACTCCATCCCATCCGAACTCGATGCCGCCCAACGCCGGGTGATGCAACTTGAGATCGAAGACGCAGCGCTGGCGAAGGAAAAGGACAAGGCCAGCGAGCAGCGGCTGCAGGAACTTCGCAGAGAACTGGCCGACGTGCGCGCCCAGTCCGACGCTCTGAGGGCGCAGTACGAACGTGAGAAAGCTGACATCGAAGATGTCCGGACGCAACGAGAAGCACTCGAGCAACTGCGCCAGGAGATGCAGAAAGCCGAACGCGAATACGATTTGAACCGGGCTGCTGAGCTCAAGCACGGCCTCATTCCAAAGGCTGAAGAGGATCTCCGCGCTGCCGAACTCAAACACCAAGACTCACCCACCACCAACCGACTGCTGAGGGAGGAAGTAACTGAGGAGGAGATCGCCCAGATCGTCGGTCGGTGGACCGGCATCCCGGTCAGCCGCCTGGTGCAGGGCGAAAGGGACAAACTCCTGAAACTCGACACCTTGTTGCACCAGCGCGTAATTGGTCAAAACGAGGCA
>JAYZDB010000298.1:0-9285 GCA_036338025.1 Planctomycetota bacterium | reverse complement strand
CGCCGCTACCGTGTCAATTCCGGCCGCGATGCCGACCGTCAGGATGCCAACCCAAGGCCTTGCTGGAGTCATTCATGCGATAATACGGGCATCTCACGCTTTCGGGACCCATTCTCAGCTGCCTTATCGAGACTTCCGTCTGTTCGCCGCTTGGTGACAATCACTTACACAGACTGCGCGTGGGTCGTAGTCTTTGGCTAGGGCACATTACTCCCCACGATGGCGCCCTGTTCCCCTTGCACTCTCGCCGTGTCCAGAATCCAGTCCTTACTGCTCGCCATGGGTGCCTTGGTGGCCTCGATTGCCAGCCAAGGCCCTGGGCTCAATAACTTCCGTTCGCGCCTGCCGGCCCTGCAGGACGCGGTCACGGTCTGCATCATGCCAGACTTGAACGGTGACGGTCGTTTGGACCTGGTGCGGGCCAGCAGACATGACTTCGGGATCTGGCTGCAAGACGAAGCCGGGAAATTCGGTGCCGCCAAGTTCACCAAGCAGGTTCCGATCACCAACCCGAGTCAAGAGATCGTGGCTCTCGCAACCGGACGCATTACTTCGGCGCGCAGCCTCGACGTCCTCGTGGGCTATCGATCTGGAATCGTGCAGATCTATCCGAACGTATCCGGAGTTTTCGGCAAACCTGTCCGGTTGCCGGCAATCAACGGGTCCTTCAGCCCGGCACTCGAGAAGATCCTGACCGGGGACATCGATCCGAAGTCCAACTCCGTCGATGAGATCGTGCTGTTGCTGGATCGCGAACGGCCGGTTGTCTTCACCCCGAATGGCGCGGGCTCGTTCAGCCAGATCACCCTGATCGGCCAGAGGATGCCGAAGCCGAGGGGCCTGCTCGTGGATCTCGATATGGACACCGACCTCGACCTCGTCATGGTCACCGCAGAGTCGAGACCCGGATTACCGGGCTTGTATATCAACACCGGGACGAGCCTCGCCATCAACTTCACCGCGTTCGGATTAAAGTTGATTTCAGCGAGCCAACTAGTTGCCGAGGATGTTGCAGGCACGGCGGCCCCGGAGTTGTTCATGACGCCGGTCGGGCAGAACGCGGCCGCGGTTCGATTGTACCAGAATACCAGCAAGACTCCCGGCAAGCCTATGTTCGCCTTGGTCGCGACAACGACCGCTCCCTACACGGTTGTCGCGCCGCGGGACTTTGGAGTCGCCGACATCGATGGTGACCAGTTTCCTGATTTGATCGCAGTTACAGCGAGCGGAGCAGTGACCTACGGACTCAGCGCCGGTGCATCTTCGCCGATGTCCTACGCGAAGGCAGTCGAGTTGTTGCCGGATAGTCTGCGCGGAAAAATCTGCGCGATGGACCTCGAGGGCGACGGCGATACGGATTTGCTGGTTGCCGGCGCAGGCATCGAGGACAGCCTGTTGCTCGGCGGCCCAAATTCCCTGCCGACTGCTGAGATTGACACCGAAGCTCAGGGGATGCCGATTCGGTCCGCATCCACATACCTGATGGAGGCAGTCGACCTGACCGGTGAAGGTGATTTGGATCTGGCGATCTGGTCGACCACCGGGGCTACCGTGCCGGTACTGCTCAAAAACGTTGACGGTCAGGCTCGATTCGAAGAGATGGCCTACACGGGGCAGGTCCCGGCCTTGCCGAAGGCGAGCTATCGCTCGATTCAACCGGCGTCCGTTACTGGCAAGGGCAGCGGTGGCTGTCTTGTGTTGGGAGACGTTACGGCTGCCAACTACACGGGGGTGAGGGTCTGGGTCAAGAGCGGAACAACCGTGCTCGATGACGAATCCATGACACGCTGGCGGATCCGGCGGAACTTCGATTCCATTCTGGCTGCGGATGTCAGCGGTAGGCTGAAGGGCAGCACGGGCGTCGCCGGGTATTCCGATGTCGTGGGTATCGATAAGTACGGCTTCCTTCGGATCACCTTCAACCGCTCTGGCATCTACGACCGGGAAGCACTGATCTCCTACCTGCCTGCGGCACTGGGGTCGAAGTTGTTCGTAGCGGATCTCAACCTGGATGGGAGCCAGGACATCATCGTCCTTCAGCCGCGGGGAACGACGCGGGTTCTGCTGGGCCATGGGTCGGTAGCAGACCGGTATGTCGAGGCGAACACGATTTCGTATGGAGGCGCGGCAGCGGTCATTCAGGATCTGACGGGAGACCTGATCCCAGACATCTTGATGTCGGTGCCTTCGACACCGAAGGGCCTGGTGTTCTTTCAGGGTCGCGGGGATGGGCGTTTTACTGATAAGTCGAAGGTGTACCTGTCCAAGCTAGGACCCCTGAATGCGCCAGTTGTTAAAATGACCCTCTTGACGGGTGGCCGAGCCGGTCAGCATTCCTTGGTGCTTGGATTCATGGCCGCGCATGATCAGATTCTGCGAGCGACCAACGGCATCTTCGACGCCGGGGAGGAGTTGGCAATACGAGGTAGCTCCAACACGGCCCGCTACCTGGTTGGTGATTTCGATCTCGACGGCGATCAGGATCTGGTCGTTGCGCGGAACGACACCTTTCCGGCGCTGTTGTTGGGGCAGACCACCGACTTCTGCAATGTCGGAATCGGGCAGGCCGGGCGTCAGGGCTTGATCAGCGTGACCTTCCCGGACCTGGCTACGATCGGTGGAATTGCGATCGGGTTCCCATCCACGCGAATCGACCTTGGGAGCATGGGAATCCTGCGGCTCGGCCGGATGTCCGTAGTGTTGATGCTGTCCCCATCCGCCTCGCTTGAGCAGAAGTTGCGGCTACCTCTGCCCTCGAAGATGCTGCCGAACCAGATTCCGATGCAGTTTGTCACCGCCCAAGGTGGCGCTCTCCGGTTCCGCAATCAGGACAACTTCCGTCCGACCGTCCGCTGAACGGATCGTTGACTACCTGAGCGTCTAGCCAGCCAGGATCTTCTCGACGCGTGAGCAGACGGCGTCGCCGACGGCGTTGCAGCTGCTGGCATCCTCGCGGCCGATCAGGTCGTAGGTCAGGACCTTGCCCTCGGCGAGTTGCTGTTCGACGGCGGTTTCGATGGCCTGGCCGGCGCGGATCAGGCGATCGTCACCTTGCTGCCGGCCGAGCCATTGCAGGCCCTCCTTGGTGGCCAACAGCATCGCCATCGGATTGGCGCGGTCCTTGCCCGAGTGCTTCGGGGCACTGCCGTGGATCGGTTCCATCATGGCGTGGTTATCGCCAATGTTGCAGCCAGCAGCCAACCCCATGCCGCCCTGTAGCACGCTGGCGAGGTCGGTGCAGATGTCGCCAAACATGTTGGTGGTTACGAGGACGTTGTAGTACTCGGGTTTGCCAATCAGCCACTGTGTGAAGGCATCGACGATGGCGGTGTCGGCCTCGAGGTCCGGATACTCCACGATCACCTGGCTGAACACCTTCTGGAAGAAGATGCAGCCCTTCAACACGTTGTCCTTGGCGATCGAGGTGACGCGCTTCACGCCGTCGTCGGGAGCGCCGTGGTCACGAGCACGGGCGAGTTCACAGGCGAAGCGGATGACACGTTCTGATGCCGTGCGGGTGATGATGCGCGTGTCGGTCGCGACTTCTTCTCGCCCGCCTCGCGCGAGCACACCGCCAGTCGGCACATACATCCCCTCGGTATTCTCGCGGACGAACACCATGTCGACTTTGCCCTCTTGCCAGACTTGCTGCGGGGCTCCGTGGATGCGGTGGCGTACGCCCGGGTACAGCTTGACCGGCCGGACGTTGGCGTAGAGGTCGAGGTTGACGCGGTTGCCGATGACCGGCGAGTAACCGGCCATCTTGCTGTTGTCCATCCGGACCGGCGCACCGCTGCCATCCGGATCCGGCCAGCCGACGGCGCCGAGCAGGATCAGGTCGCTGGTGGCGCAGGCTTCGCCGGCACCTTCCTCCCAGTCCCGGCTGCCGTGTTCCAGGTAGAATTTTCCGCCACACTGGAAGGTGCGCAGGTTGAAGGAGATACCGCTAGACCGTGACACGGTGTCGAGGCACTTGAGTGCCTGGTCCATCACTTCGACACCAATGCCGTCGCCCGGCAGGATCACAAGGTCGTAGCTGTCCTTCATGGATTGTCCAGGCTAGCGGTTGGGCAAGCTGTCCTAGGCCGGGGGGCTCTTCAGTAACCGCTGCCCACTGCGGCCGTGACACCGTCGTAGTCTGGCGCTGGCTGCGGGCTCTTGGGTTGCGTGCGGTAGCGGTCGTGGGTCCAGAGGTACTGCTCGGGGTAACGCAGGATGGCTGTCTCGAGTGACTCATTGATACGCCGGACGAGACGGGATGCTGCGATTGCGGCATCTTCACCATGCATTGGGGGCTCAGGTTGGATCACGTCGCAGACTTCGAACCGAAAGCGAAAGCCCGACCCTACTCGCAGGCAGAAGCAGATGGCGACCGGGTACCCTTTGCGGACTGCGAGTGTCGCGGCGGCGCGCTCGGTGCTGGCGAGCTTGCCGAAGAACGGGGCGAACACTCCACGTTGTCGTTGGTTCTGATCGACGGCCTGGATGCCAATGGCACCACCGTCCAGAGCACGTGAGATCGCACGGATCCCGCCGCGGCGTGAGTGTACGTGTAGCCCAAGAGACTTGCGTTGGCCTTCGATGAACTTACGCACCAGGGGGTTCTTCAGCGGGCGGGTGATGACGTGGGTCTCCGGCATCGTGTGGGCGACGGCCATTGCACCGGCCTCCCAGGATCCCAGGTGGCCTGAGACTACCAGCAAGGGACCATTGCGCAGGCACTCTTGCATGGTGTCGACCCCCTCTACGTAAGACTCCAGGGGCTTTTCGCGCAGGCGGCGCCTGGCGATCACGAGATCGATGGTGACCTTCATGAAGTTGCCGAACGCCTGGCGGCCGAGGTCATGGAGTTCGCGGTCGGTCTTGCTGTCGGGAAAGGCCTGACGAAGGAACCGCATGGCGTATTCCTGGCGCCGCTTGTTGCAGGAGTAGTAGAGCCGGCCGATCGCGGCGACGCCGCGATACGCCAAGCCCTCGGGCAGGATGTTCAGTCCCGCAATGACCGTCCGGAACAGTGCATACTCCAGCCTGTGCTTGATCGAGATCTTCAAGGGCTGTTCCGCAGTTCTAGTTCAACGAGGTTGGCCACTTCGGTGACCAAGAGCGCGTCCTCACTCATCTGGGCCAGATCTTCGCGTTTTCGCGGCCCTCAGTCAAAAGCGAACCTCGCGTTGGGCTGAAAGCTTCCTTCCGAAAGCCTCGACTCGACCAGGATGGTCTTGCCGATCAGCAGGGCCGGGGAGGTTGCGAAGCCCTGCAACTCTCGCTGGAGGGCCTTCGAGACCGCTGGGGCCCGGTTTTTGACCTCACGGCGGTTCCGCCGATGGGTCAGGAAGGCGATCATGAGCCCCATGAAAGGACGCATGATCCAATAGAGTATTTGTGAGGTGGCGCTGCGTTTCACTCCCTCCAGTCGGATTGTGTCGAAATGGTTGATTCGTAGGAGGTAGCGAATCTGAAAGAACGGCAGCGTGAAGGCGTGACCGTGGTACACCCGGCCGTCTGCGACCCCCCAGATCGTCGACTCCTCGTTTGGGAATTGGCTCCGGAAGCCCTTCAGGCCGGTCAGGAAGGCGGCCAGACGAGAACTCAGATCGAGGTAGTTGGGCGTCGTGATGACCAGGCGCCCACCGTCCTTGAGGATCCGGCGACACTCGGCGAAGAAAGCCGGCAAATTCTCGAGATGTTCGATGCCCTCCTGGCAGACGATCGCGTCGAACGAGTCGTCTTCGAACGGCAGGCGCTCGTTCATGTCGGCCTTCACGACCTCGTCAGGGCGGTGTTTTGAGAACTCCGGAAACAGGTCTGCGGAGGTGATCCGACCGCCCAGTTCATCCAGTTGACGGCTCAAATCGCCGTTGCCAGACGGGATGTTGAGGATGACGTGTTCGGAGTTCGTGCAGGGCTGGAGGCTGCGTATGAGGGCTTGGTCGAGGGCTCGTGACATCTTGCGCAGGGCGCTGGGTGGTAGCTACCGGCCCAGCAAGCTACGCGGATCAGGCCATGGAAACCAGCGTCTGGGCGAGCCGCGAGGAGTCGAGAAGCGGTCGGCTTTGGTCGGTGACCAGCTGCACGTCGATCACCTGGATGCCGAGAGCCTCGATCCGGGCGGTGTCAAGGCGGGCAGCGTAGTCGGCGTTCTTGGAGTCGATCAGGACGAAGTCGAGGACCCGATCCATGGGCACGGATTCGCCGCAGTCCTCGCAGACCCTGTGGTGCAGGATCTCGATGCAGTCGTGGATCTCCAGCCCCAGTTGTTCTGGGTCGTGGCCGACGTTGGGTATGTAGATTTTCGGGCAGCGCGCGCTGAGGATCGCGCGGCCGACGCCCCTCGGCAGCAAGTTGGCGATCAGGCTGGTCCAGAAGCTGCCCATCGGGAAGCAGATCAGCTCGGCCTCGCGGATGAGTTCGAGGACCTTGTCCGGTATGTCGATCGTCGTGACCTCGGGTTGGGTCAGGGAGTCGACCAGGGAGAGGTTGGAGATCGGTGACTCGATGGGAGGGTGTTCCTTGCCGGTGATCCGATCCTGACCGACCAGGCGAGTCCCGTCTTCGAGTTCTGCCGACAGATGGAGCGAGGCGTCAGTAACGGGGCAAACTGTGCCAAGCACTGCGATCATCTTCGACACCAGGAAGATCAATGCGTCGAGGTCGCGATTGTTGTCGAGGTAGCCGCCAGCCAGCAACAGGTTGCCGACACTGGCGCCTCGCAGGTCGAAGTCGTCCGGCATCTCATCACGGAAGCGTCGGATGTAGTTCAAGGCGATCCGCTGGATCGGTTCGGGAACTGCTGCGATCAGCTCGTGTGCGCCTTCCGTCAGATCTTCCAACGCCTGGCCCAACGATGCCGGGTCCGCGTCCGGGTCGAAACGGTGGGCAAACAGCGCGTAGGTCTGCGGATTGCCACGCAAGGTTTCGTCAGCCAAGGCGATCAATCGGTTGCGGATGTCGCCGACTGACAGCATGTCGAAGGCCTCCCGCAGTTTTGCCGAACTCCCGCCGGAGTCAAACGGTGTGATCAGGTGTGTCGTGTTGTGCGTGTAGAGCTTGAGTTTTCGGCTCAAGCCACGCATCGCGGTCCCGCCGGTGAAGAACAGGATCCTGGGGCCGAGCTCGGGCGCGCGCTGTGAGCGCGCCAGGCGGAGCTCGTCCGGAACCCGGATGACGTGAGTGACCTTGATGGGATCCATAGGATGAAAAAAGGGCCGCGTGAACCGCAGCCCTTCTTCTCATCGGCGGATCATAGCCCACCGCTGTTGTCGAATGCTCTAGTCGGGGCTAGTAGTCCATTTCCGGCATCTCGCCGCCACCCTTCTTCTTTTCGGGCGCGACCGAGACCAGCGCCTCGGTGTTCAGCAGCAGGCTGGCGACGGATGCCGCATTGTGGAGCGCGGTGCAGAGGACCTTGGTCGGGTCGATGACGCCGGTCTTCATCAGGTCCTCGTACTTCTGGCTGGCGGCATTGAAGCCCTGGTTGTAGTCCTTTGCCTCGGAGACGTTCTGGGACACGATCGAACCATCGACGCCGGCGTTCCTGGCGATCTGGCGGATCGGGGCCTCGAGAGCGCGGTAGACGATGTCTACACCGACCCGCTCGTCCGCGTTCACCTTCAGGTTGTTGAGGAGACTGCGGGACTTCATGTAGGCGGTGCCGCCACCGGGGAGAATGCCCTCCTCGGTCGCCGCTCGTGTCGCGTGCAGAGCATCTTCGACGCGGGCCTTCTTTTCCTTCATTTCAGATTCGGTGGCTGCGCCGACCATGATCTGTGCGACGCCACCGGACAACTTCGCGAGGCGCTCCTGGAGCTTCTCGATGTCGTAGTCTGACGATGTGCGCTCGATCTCGGCGCGAATCTGGCTGATGCGGCCTTGGATGTCCTTGGACTTGCCAGCACCTTCGATGATCGTGGTGTTGTCCTTGGTGATGAGGACCTTCTTGGCGGTGCCCAGGTCGGCGGTGGTCACACTGTCGACCTTGATGCCGAGATCTTCGAAGATCGCTTTGCCGCCAGTCATGATGGCAAGATCTTCCATCATCGCCTTGCGGCGGTCACCAAAGCCCGGAGCCTTGATCGCAGCGCACTTGAAGACGCCGCGGAGCTTGTTGACGACGAGGGTCGCGAGGGCCTCGCCCTCGATGTCCTCGGCGACGATCAGCAAGGGGCGACCCGATTGCGCGATTTTCTCCAGCAGAGGGAGCATGTCCTTGATGCTGCTGATCTTCTTTTCGTGGACGAGGATCCATGGGTCCTCCAGGACCGTCTCCATCTTGTCTGTGTCGGTGACGAAGTGTGGTGACAGGTAGCCCTTGTCGAACTGCATGCCCTCGACCCACTGGACGTCGGTGTCCAGGCTCTTGCCCTCTTCCACCGTGATCACGCCGTCCTGGCCGACACGATCCATGGCGTTGGCCAGGATCTTGCCGATCTCTTCGTCGTTGTTCGATGCGATACAGCCGACCTGTGAGATCTCCTTCTTGTCCTTGACAGGCTTCGAGTGCTTGTGGAGATCGGTCACGATGGCGGCGACGGCCTTGTCGATACCACGGCGGATGCCGACCGGATTGGCGCCGGCCGTCACGTTCTTGAGGCCTTCCTCGAAGATGGCCTCGGCCAGCACGGTGGCGGTGGTGGTGCCGTCTCCGGCAACGTCGGAGGTCTTGGAGGCAACTTCCTTCACGAGCTGGGCGCCCATGTTCTCGTACTTGCCTTCGAGTTCGATTTCCTTGGCGACGGTGACGCCGTCCTTGGTGACGGTTGGGCTGCCGAAGGACTTCTCGATGATTACGTTGCGGCCTCGTGGGCCGAGGGTGACCTTGACGGCACGGGCGAGTTGGCGGACGCCATCACGCATGCCTTCACGGGCTTCTTGGTCGTATGCGATCTTCTTGACGGACATGAGGTTTTCTCTAGTGATCTGGTGTGTGTTGTTCGCGGTTGTTTACTGGGCGTGGGACTCAGTCGATCACTGCGAGGACTTCGTCCTCACCCATGATCAGGTAGTCGTCGCCGTCGAGTTTGATTTCTGAGCCGGCGTAGGAGCTGAAGAGGACTTTGTCCTTGGCTTTCAGGGTCATGGCGACGCGTTCGCCGTCGGGATTGATCTTGCCGGCACCGACTGCGATGACTGTGCCTTCGGCAGGCTTTTCCTTGGCGGAGTCGGGCAGGATGATACCGCCCTGACTGGTCTCTTCGGCGGCGGTCCGCTTGATCAGGACGCGGTCACCGAGGGGGGTGACGGACGTGGACTTGGACTTGGTCTTGGCCATGAGTGGGGAACTCCTGT
>JAYZDB010000297.1:0-17947 GCA_036338025.1 Planctomycetota bacterium | reverse complement strand
GTTGCATCGACTTGGATTCGACATTTGCTGGGAGACGCAGTGCGATTTCCAGCGAGTCGGGTCCGGCATCCGCGAAGCGCAGCAAGCTCTGGAGCAACTCACTGGCGGACGTACTGATCTGCTTGAGTTCGCCAGTGTCGTTTCTGGCATTGGCTTGCATCCCCGCGAGGTAGATCTCGACGAGTTGTTCGAACAGTTCTTCGAACGAGGTATCGAGGGCAGCGGAATTCTCAGAATTGGCGCCCGCAGAGCCGGACCCAGCGATTGTAGATCGGCGTTCCTCAGTCCAGCTATGGTCGGGTGATGGCCTGACCATGGGTTCATCCATGAGACTCGCATCGACGTCATGCGGCGAGACACTGGGAACCAACAACAATGCATAGATGACAAGCGCGAGTGTGGCGATCGCGCTAACAATCACGATCAGGTGCAGTAGGAATCCCTGGGGACGAATGTGATTCATGGAACCCGCCTGCCGATTCCTGGCGTGTGTGCCGAATCAAGCAGAGTGTAATCAGGCAGAATGTCTAGTTGTCGATGACGGTCACCGGACACACCGCCTCGCCGATATGACTGATGAACGAACCGAATGGAGTCTGACTGGCGACGTTGCACTTCTTGTCCCACGGAAACATGAAGAGGAAGTAGCTGGTCTCGCAGTTGTAGAGCACCAGATAGCCCGTCATGGTCCGGGTGCCGGTGATCCTGAAACCCACCTTTGTCTTCTTGAACATGTAGGCAGGTTCGAAGTTGATGAATGCAGGGCACTTCTTCAGCGTCTGACCGCCTGAGATCGAGAGTGGGGGGGTGATGTTGATCACGCTTCCTCCGCACAGCAGGTCGGGACCGATGTCGAATTTGGAATCGACTTGCGTGCCCATACCCTCATCAGGGCATGGGGAGGTTTGTGCCGAGAGAAGATCGATTGGTCCGACCGTCGAGGTGACAAAAACCAGGGCGAGCAAGACAGGAGTTGGAGGCAGTAGGGTCACTTTGAAACTCCAGGTTTGGAAGTGGTGCGGGGCGTCCCGATTGCTTGAGATCCCGGAACAGGGACACCGCGACTAGCAAGTGGGTTACCCGGTAGCGCGCGCCCTCCTTGGGTTAGGACCCCCGTCAGTGGTCAGGACCGGAAAACGGTGACAGGGTTCGTGCAGAAACCTACAAGCCTCCCTGTCCCGGGGTCATCCGATACGGCTGTCGCTGGCGACCACGCCCTACTTGGCGGGTTTGGACCACCTGGTCTTGCGATCTTTGCGCCGGTGCACCAAGAACCTCGCGTGAAGATCCGCGACGACCTCTGGCTCAGACTTCGACAGGTCCCGCGTCTCTGCTGGGTCGGCGTGGAGGTCGTAGAGTTTCCAGTCAGTGGGCGCCGCCGGCTCCTTCCTGGCATACCTCACGATCTTCCAGTGTCGGTAGCGCAGTGCCCAGCGGTTGGTCCGCTGGTTCCAGATCCAGTAGAGGTCGCGGTCGGGCAGGGAACCGTCTCCGGACACCACCGGCGAGAGGTCGACGCCGTCCCATGCGATTGGTTCCTTTGGTTGGTAGCCGATGATCTTGGCCAAGGTCGGGAACCAGTCCACGATGTGTACCCGGCTCTGGACCTGTCGGGCAGGAATGGTCCCAGGCCAGTTCATGAAGCCGGGGACGTGGATGCCGCCTTCCCATACGTCGAGCTTGCGACCGCGCAAGGGCGAAGGTTGGCTGTAATTGGTCAGCGGGATGGAATGGGGGTACCCGCCCGACTTTGGATTCGTTACCCATGGACCATTGTCTGAGGAGAACAGGATCAGGGTGTTCTCGCGCTGGCCAGTGCGCTCCAGTGCCGCGACGACATCGCCTACTGCGCTGTCCAGGTGGTGCACGGTGGCGAGGAGCAGGCGCTTGTCCCGCGATGGCTCTGCCTGGATGAGACCCTGCGGGTCGTGGAACCAGCGGATCTTGTCCTCATTGTACCAGCGCTTGGGGTCTTTCGGGTCGGGCTGGGTGGGGGTGTCGACGAATGGACCACGCTCATCCAGGGGTAGGTGCGGCGCGTGGAACGGTAGGTACAGGAAAAACGGTCGGTCGCGTTTCTTTTCGATGAAGCGCACCGCCTCATCGCGGGTCAGGTCCGTGACGTGGGTACCGTCTTCGTGGCCGGGGATGATCTTGTGGTCACGGTGCCACGTCGGGTCATAGGGGGTATCTGGCTTGGCGTGGTAACGATGGTCATACATCCCGACTGCACCGGTCAGGGATCCATGGCTCGCGTCGAACCCGAACTTGTTCGGGCCATGCTCCGCCATGGATCCGAGGTGCCACTTCCCGCTCATGAACGTCTCGTAGCCGGCCTCCTGGAACATCGCGGCGATGGTCGGTGTGCCGAGCGGGAACGCCGGCATGTTGTTGGCTGCCTGTGCCTGCGTACCAAAACGTCCGGGGTATCTGCCAGTCATGAGCGCGACGCGGGTAGGTGTGCACTGCGGCATGACATAGTGGTGGTCCAGCCTGGCGCCACCCTTGGCGAGCTTGTCGAGGTGCGGGGTGTAGACCGCTGGGTTGTTGTAGCCGATGTCAGCCCAGCCCTGGTCATCGCTGATGATGATGACGACGTTTGGCCGGGCTTCGGGAAGCCTGGCTTCCGATGGGCCGCCGAGGATCAAGCCCGCCAGGGTCGAGAGCGTGACGTGTTGGTAGGTCATGGTTCCTGGGGGTGGTCGGTCGGTGCTCCCTGGCGTCCGTGCCGAAGGGAGCAGTATGGCGGCCATGCTAAGCCGCGCCGGCTGATTCCACGCGGGAGATTCCAGGAGTCTCCCCGCTGACCGGGTCATCTCGCAACCGGGCCTGGAGCTTACTCACCGGCGTGGAGCCGACGGGCTGCTCGGGGTGAGCGCGGGCTCGCCTTGGCTCCGCGGCGCCTGCTGCTTGAGGCTTACATCGCTCCGAGCTCGCTGGCGTACGTCGAGGGCTCGGATGGCTGCCTGTATCGAGGCCCACCAGTATCTTTCGCAAGGTCTCTGAATCGTTGTGAGTCATGGACGTTGCCGAATGGTGAGGTGGGGTGCGAGAATCCGGGTTCGAATCCACTCCCTCCAGATAGCCAGGCCAGGCCGAGCATCATGCATACGACGACGCTTCTTCTCTCCGCGGTTCTTTTCGCGGTCTCCGCTTCCAGCGCAACCGTCAACATTGGGGTAGCCGCACAGCCTGAGGAGGGCGCTGAGGTGATCTTCGACGGCACCCGCGAGATGCTCGACGCCAAGTGGACCTATTGGGAAGGCCCACGCTATGCCTCATCCTTGCCCATCAAGTGGAAGATCGTCAAAGACCCCGTCGACAAGGGCACCGTCCTGATGACGGACGACCCGGCGGCGGCCGGCGGCAAGTACGGCACCGCTGATATTGTCACCAAGAAGAAGTACCGCGACTTTCGTCTTCACGTCGAGTTCCTCATCAAGAAGCCCCGGGGCAACAGCGGCGTCTACCTGCAGAATCGCTACGAGATCCAGATACTCGATCGCGACCGGAGCAAGCACGGTATGGGCGCTGTGATCAACGAGACACCGGCGCCATACCACGCCTACCGTGGCGTCGGCAAGTGGAACGCCTACGACATCAATTTTCGCGCCGCCCGCTTCGAGAACGGCACGCGGAGCGAGAAAGCCCTGGTGTCGATGTACTTCAACGGCAAGAAGGTCCACGAGAACCAGCCCATCAACAAGGTGTGGGGCGGGCCCAACTCAGGAGTCGACGGGGGCAACAAGGGCGGAGTCGGCGTCACGGATACGCCGCAGGGACTCAAGCTCCAGTGCGAAGGACACCAGGTGCTGTATCGCAATATCTGGATCAAGGAGACCGACCTCAAGACGCCGGATACCCGCTTTGGAATGCACTCAGCGATCGCGCCCGAGCCACGAGGTGGCGGCTGGATGAAGCGCCACGAGAGCTTCAACGCACGGGTCAAGCAGGGCGACGTCGACCTGGTCTTCATCGGCGACTCGATCACGCAGGCCTGGGAAGGGAACGGCAAGCGTGTCTGGGCCAAATACTACGGCAAGCGCAAGGCCGTCAACCTCGGGATCAGCGGCGACCGGACGCAGCATGTTCTCTGGCGCCTGGACAACGGCAATGTCGACGGCATCTCTCCAAAGGTCGCTGTTGTCATGATCGGTACCAACAACTCCGGCACGGGCAGGAACACGGCGTCAGAAATGGTCGACGGCGTGGCCGCGGTGGTGGAGAAATTGCGAGCGAAGCTGCCCAAGACCAAGATCCTGCTGCTCGGCATCTTTCCGCGTGGTAAGTACTTCAATGATCAACGTGGCCGCATCCTGCAGGTCAACCAGGCGATCAAGAGACTGCAGGACGGCAAGCACGTTGCGTATCTGGATATCGGCCACAGGTTTCTCGAAGACGACGGCTCGATGAGTCGGGCGGTGATGCCAGATTTCCTCCACCTCTCGCCGAAGGGCTACCAAATCTGGGCTGGGTCGATCGAAAAGAAGTTAGCGACCCTGCTTGGTGAACCCCGGTGACGCGGGTGAGCTCACACCTTCCAAGCGTGTAGTCGCAGGCAGGGCCAATTCGGGCTGACTTGCTGTTCATGGTGCCGAGGGTCAGGATCAGGTAGCGTACGGGGACCATGCACACCCCATTGTCGCGTCGGGATTTTCTGGTTTCCTCCTCTGCTGCTGCAGCCTTGCCGGCTTTTGCCGGGTTGCCCGGCGTCTGGTCTGGCGGTAGTGCCCGGCTCCGCGTCTTGTCGATTGGTGTTGTCGGGACTATCGGTCGCAAGGATCGTCGCGAGATTGCCAAGCATCCTGATGCTGAGATCGTCGGTTTGTGCGATGTCGATACCAACGCCCTCGCCCAGGCCAAGAAGGAGGTGCCGGGCGCGTTCACATGCACCGATTACCGCGTGGCCTTTGCGGATCATGCCGACGAATTCGACGCGGTGATCGTGTCGACGCCGGATCACTCCCATGCGCCGATCATGTTGACGGCGTTTGCCCACAACAAGCATGTCTATGGGCAGAAACCGCTGGTCCACCAACTCGAGGAGTTGGTGATGTTCGAGCAGGCGCTGGCTGCTAAACCGTCCCTCGTCACCCAACTCGGCAATCAGCGGATGGTGTATCCCGGCCGTCGTGCTGCGGTGGAGATCCTGCGCCAGGGCCAACTCGGCAAGGCGATCGAGGCGTATGTCTGGGTCGGCGCGCCAAACAAGGGACGGTACTTCAACTTTGAGCGCAAACTCCACGCTCCGAGCAAGCCGCCGGATCATCTCGACTGGAACCTATGGCTTGGCCCATGTGCTGACGCACCCTATCGCAAAGGTCTGGCCCCGATTGTGTGGCGGTCGTGGTGGGAGTATGGCACCAACGGACTGGGAGATTGGGGCTGCCATCTGCTCGATGTGATCCTGTTCGCGTACGATGAGCTGACCTCACCGATCGCGGTGCAGACACACTGTCCGGAGCCGGCGGGTCAGCACTTTCATGTCCACCCGTGCCAATCGACGGTCACCTACGCCGTAAACTCAGATCGATTTGCCCGACCGTTCTTCCCGGTCCACTACAGTGACCGGGGTCAGGTGCCTTCGCGTGCTGCCCTCGGCCTGCCTGCCGACGCATGGCTGGAAGGCAACTGCACTGTCTTCGTGTGCGAGGGTGGCGTGCTGGTGATCGGTGCTGGCGGACGCCTCGAGATCTGGCGCGACGGCGAGATGACAAAGGGACTCAAGATGCCCGACCTGCCAGATTTCCCCAAGCTCAACCACTGGCACGCCTGGGTCGACAACTGCCTGGGGCGGGATACCGAGCTGCGCACGCCGTTCCGAGATGCGGTGCGGATCACCGAGGCAGCCCTGCTGACCGTGAAGGCGACCCGCTTCCCTGGCCAGGAGTTGCGTTGGGACAAGTCCAAGCTTGCGTTCACCAACCATGAGGAAGCCACCAAACAGCTGGTCAAGCGGGCCTATCGGGATGGCTTTGCTCCACCTGAATTTGCCTGAGGCCAACGGGCCGACTCCAGGGTCACTTGCGTAGGCGGTCGAGTTCTGCCTGTAACGCTTTGAAGCTGGCGGCCTGCTCGTCCGTCTTGTCTCGACGCGCCAGGTCACGCCTCTCGAATGGGTCCTGTTCGAGGTCGAAGAACCGGTCCTTGGGGGTGAGGCTGCGGCGATAGCGCCGAATCACCTTGTAGCGGGAGTCACGAATTGCGGCCCTGCCGATCTCGTTGGGTCGGTCGCCCTGGAACAACTCGGTAAACACCATCGACCGTACGGGGGCATGCCCAGGTGTGCGAAGGTGCGGAATGAAACTGACACCGTCGATGTGGTGGGCTGCTGGCGAAGACTGCGCTATGTCGACTCCGCACAATTCGGCGACGGTTGCGTACAGATCCACGGCTCCAACCAGGGCCTTGGACTCCCGGCCCGGCTTGGCGACCGCCGGTCCGGCGACGATCAGTGGCACATTGACGCCGCCCTCGTAGACGGAACCCTTTGCCTGCGCGCCTGCGAAAGGCTCTTGTGCGATTTGGCCAGGTGTGCCGTTGTCGCCGAGGAAGATCACGTTGGTGTGCCGGAGATCATCACCGAGTTGTGCGAGCAGTCGTCCGATCTCCTGGTCCATGGCTTGCACCATGGCCCGGTAGCAGGCAACCCGATTGCGACGGCTGGCTGGTCCCTCGATAGTGACCGTGTGAAGATCTTCGGGCGGCACATGGAATGGTGAGTGCGGCGCGTTGAAGTTGACGAAGCAGAGCCAGGGTTTGCCCTGGGCGGAAGACCTGCGGATCCAGGCCAGCGCGTCATCGACGAATTGGGTCGTCGTGTAGGCTGATGATCGCTCCGTCTCGCCATCGACAGTTCGCGGCCAACTCGAGTAGGTGTTTGGCGGTCGAAGTGTGCCGGGCAAAATCCCGGCGAAGTGCGACCAGCCGACCTCGTTTGGTGCGCGGTTGGATCCCCCGAGGTGCCACTTGCCGATCAGGGCATGGGCGTAGCCAGACTTCGCCCGGTCGAGCAACTCGGGCAGCGAGAGTTCGTCCGCACGGAGACCGCCGCTACGTTGTGATCGACGCGAAGCGATGATGGTCCCGACGCCGGTGCGGAAACCGTAGCGACCGGTCAGGATGCAGGCCCGGGTCGGTGAACACAGGGGGTTTGCCCAGGCGTTGCGGAACAGGACGCCGCGCTTGGCGAGTGCGTCGATGTTTGGCGTCGGAGCCGGGTTGGAGCCCTCCTTGTAGGCGCTGATGTAGTCGACCCCCAGGTCATCTGCCATCAGGATCAGCACGTTGGCTTTGGGTGTTCCGTCCTGCGCGTCGGCGAGCCCCGGGAGTCCGAGGAGAGAGACACTGAGATGAGTGAGTAGCCGGCGCATCGGCGCAACTTTACGGGCGACCCTGGTCCTTGACGCACAAAACCCGCTAAGTTCACGCACCATGTGCCGTCACCGAAGTGTTGTGGTTCTCGTGGGGATGTTCCTGTCTCTGCCCTCCTGCACTGGTGTTACCCAGATCGATGGCAAGAGCGATGGGATGATCTTCCCTCTGCTACGGGGGAACATCGAGTTTTCCCGTGGCGATACAAATGCAGATCGGGATCGTGTCGTCACGGGCCTGGAGTTGGCCTTGTCCACCGGTGTGGATGACTTCCAACCCATCGGCGGCGGCTACGAGAGGGCAGATTTTCGGCTGGTGGATGCTCACGCCGCGTTCATAGGCGGGGCAGATCTCGACGACCGGGTTCGTATCGAGGGGCTGGCGGGCCTCCAGGTCAACCACTTCGAGATGTCTCTTGGTCACAGCGGGAAACCGAGCGACCGGGATGTGTCGAATACCCTTGGAGTGATGCTCGGGGCGCAGATCGTGGGCGAGCTGGTGGAGGACGTGGTTAGCGTTTACATGCGCGGCACCAAGACCCAGGCGTTTGGCGATATCGACACGGAGAACATCGAAGCTGGGTTCAAGGTGGACGTGTCGAAGTCGATGCGCTTGCTGCTGGCCTATCGCTGGTGGGATTACGAGGACAAGGGACTACGGTTCGGATCCAGAGAGGTCGAACTCGATCTTGCGATGACGGGTGTCGTGCTAGGCATGGAAGCCCGGTTCTAGTCCGCACGTTAGTTGGGAATCAAGCAGAGCTTGCCCTTACCGATCAGGTCTTCGCGACCGGCGCTGATCAGGGCTTCTCGCACCAGTGCATGGTTCTCCGGCTTGAAGAACTGCATCAAGGCACGCTGGACCTTGCGATCGCGGAGCCGGGTCACGGTGTCTACCGACTTCATGGTCATCGGATCGAGTCCGGTGTGGTACATGCAGGTCGCGATGTCCATCGGCGCTGGAATGAAGTCTTGCACCTGACGCGGTTTGTAGCCGCGTTGTTTCAGGAATACCGCAAGCTCGATCATGTCTTCCACGGACGATCCGGGGTGGCTCGCGATGAAGTAGGGTACCAGGTACTGCTCCTTACCGACCCGGTTCGAGGCGGCCTGGAATCCATCCGCGAATTCTTCGAAGGACTCGATGCCAGGCTTCTTCATGAGGTCCAGCACACGTTCGCTCACGTGTTCGGGTGCGACCTTCAGGTGGCCGCCGACATGGTGTTCGGCCAGTTCTTCGAGGTATTGATTGTCCGTGGCGGCGAGGTCCATCCGAACTCCAGACTGGATGTGTACCTTCTTGATGCCCGCCATTTCCCGCGACTTGCGCATGAGATCGATGGTCGGTTGGTGATCCGTGCCCAACAACTTGCAAATGGTCGGGTGGATGCACGACAGGCGGCGACAGATCTTCTCGACCTCCGGCTTGGTGCAGCGCATCCGGTACATGTTGGCGGTCGGACCGCCGAGGTCGCTGATGTGACCTTTGAACTCCGGGTCTTGGGCGAGTTGCTCGACTTCCGCGAGGATGGACTCCTCGCTGCGGCTTTGCATGATCCGCCCCTGGTGCATTGTGATCGAACAGAATGTGCAACCGCCGAAGCACCCACGCATGATCGAGACTGAGTCCTTGATCATGGTGTGGGCCGGGACCGGTTCGCGGTACCCTGGATGGGCGCGTCGGGTGTATGGCAGCGCGAAGATCCGGTCCATCTCCGCTTCGCTCAGTGGCAAGGTAGCAGGGTTGATGACCAGGGTTCGATCCCCGTGACCTTGAGTCAGCCGCTTTCCGTTGAAGGGGTTGGTCTCCTGGTGTAGTTGGCGGGTCATCACGGCGAAGGCGCGCGTGTCGGCCTTGATCGATTCGAAACTCGGGAGCTCGACAGTCTCCTGTTCTGGATCAGGGATGGTGCCCTTCTTGCCGAGGAGGTACGCGACCCCGCGCATGTCACGAAGGTCCTGCACCGATTCTCCGGCATCCAGGCGCTGTGCGATTTCCGTGATGATGGATTCTCCCATCCCGAAGCCGAGCAGGTCGGCTTTGCTCGACACCAGAATGCTGGGCCGGACAGTTTCGGACCAGTAGTCGAAGTGGGCAATTCGACGCAGCGAGGCTTCGACGCCGCCGATGATCACAGGTACCTTGGGGAACGCTTCCCGGCACCGTTGTGCGTAGACGTTGGTGGCCCGGTCCGGACGCAATCCAATTCGACCACCTGGCGAGTAGGCGTCCTCGTTGCGACGCTTCTTGTTCGCCGTGTAGTGGTTGATCATCGAGTCCATATTGCCGGCGCTGACCGCGTAGAAGAGTCGCGGTGTTCCGAGCTCGCGCCATGCATCAGCCGATCGCCAGTCAGGTTGGGCGAGGAGTGCCACCTTGAAGCCGGCGTCCTCCAGCACGCGGCCGAGGAGCGCCGCTGCGAAAGATGGGTGATCGAGATAAGCATCACCAGAGACGAAGACAATGTCGGGTTGCTCCCAACCCCGCTTACGGATCTCCGCAGCAGTGGTCGGCAAGTACATCTGGGATTGCTTGGCGCAACTCACAGGATTGAGTCTAGCCGCCATGGTGGTGGGGTCTCCAGTCCTGGTTCAGGGCTCAGGAGTGAATCTCGCTACCAGCAGTTCTCCGCCTCCCATTGACTCGGGGACTGTGGCGGGGTCAACTCGTGGGACGACTGCGGAGACATCATGAGTGCTGACCCTGTACCTACTGAGTTGACGCTGCAGCAGTGTGCTGTTCAGGTGCACCCCGCTGACAACGTGGTGGTGGTCCGCGATGAGGTCCAGCCAGGAACACTGGTCAAGACTCCGGATGGCGTGACCCTCACGATTTCCGGTGTCGTCACTCCGGGCAACCGGTTTGCGACGGTCGAAATTGCGGATGGCGAAGTTGTGCGGCAGTACAACCAACCGATCGGAACGTCGCGCGGCATTCGGGCAGGAGACCCGGTAACCGCTCTCAACATGTCTGATGAAGTGCCGGTAGTGCGTGATCTTCCCGGCGATCTAGAGTCCCCCGCGCCGGACTATCTGCCTGAATCGGAGCGGTCGAGCTTTTTGGGATATCGCCGTGCCGATGGTCGGGTTGGCACACGCAACTGGATCCTGGTAGTGCCGACCAGCATGTGTGCGAGCCACGAAGCCCAGCAAATCGCATTGCGGGCAGAGTTGACTTTGATCCCCCCGGAATTCGCAGACCGCATTGATGGTGTGGTGGCCATTCCGCATAACAAGGGCTGTGGTTGTCCCGACGGATCGAACGTCGACGTTGTGTTGCAGATGCTCGCGACCTATGCAGGCCATCCCAATGTTGGTGGAGTGCTGTTCATCGATCTGGGTTGTGAGAAGACCAACAAGACCTACATGGAGCAGCACCTCGGTGGCGAGGTCGAAACGCGTTTCGGCAAGCCGGCGGCCTGGATTGGTGTGCAGCAGTGCGGTGGCACACAGGGCACCATCGATCAGGGCCTGAAGGAGATCGAGGCGATGATGGCGGAGGTCGTCCAGGTCCAACGCGAGGAGGCTTCGATCTCGGAGTTGGTGCTTGGTGTGGAGTGTGGCGGGTCGGATGGCTACTCCGGCTTGTCTGCCAATCCGGCGCTCGGCTTCGCATCAGATCTACTGGTGCAAAACGGCGGCACCGTGATTCTCTCCGAAGTGCCTGAGTGGTGTGGTGCTGAGCACGTTCTCGCCAACCGCGCCAAGGATGCGGCGACCGGTGATGCGGTCTACGAACTCGTAGACTGGTACAAGAAACACGCCGCCCGCAACGGCGCGACCCTCGGAGAAAATCCAAGTCCGGGCAATGTCGCTGGTGGGCTACTCAACATCACGATCAAGTCCTTGGGGGCGATCGCGAAAGGCGGCACGACACGGGTTGAAGGCACCACCGACTACGGTGTGCCACCGAGCGGCAGGGGCCTCCAATTGATGCAAGGCCCCGGCTACGACCAGGAATCTGTGCCGGGTCTGGTGGCGTCAGGAGCGACCGCGGTGGTGTTTACCACTGGCCGCGGTACCACGATCGGAAACGCGATCGTGCCGGTGGTGAAGTTGGCGTCCAACACCTCGATCACGGAACGCATGCCGAATGACATCGACTTGTCCGCTGGTGGCGTGATTGATGGCAAGGAAGGGATTGAAGACGTCGGCCACCGGGTATTCGAATTCCTTCACACGGTGGCGGGTGGCGAAGCCAAGACCTGTGCGGAGCGCAACATGCACCGCGAGTTCCAGATCTGGTCTCCCCAGGCGATGTCGTTGTAGCCAGGCGGTTTCCCCACTAGCCTCGTGGCTGTGTTCCGAGTCCTCCCGTTCCTTTTCGCGTTGGTCTGCTCGGCCTGTGCGACGACCCAGCAGCGGCCGAATGTCGTCTTGATCATCAGCGATGATCAGGCCTTCTCGGACTACGGGTTCATGGGCCACGACACGATCAAGACCCCGCACCTCGACCGCCTGGCTACCGAGGGAGTCTTGTTCACTCGTGGGTCGGTGCCCTCGAGTCTGTGCCGCCCGAGCCTGGCGTCCATGATTACCGGGCTGATGCCACACCATCACGGTGTGACCGGCAACGACCCGCCACGAGGCACCGATCGCCGCCAGGTCGTAGAGCGCTTCAAGCGCAACACGACCCTGCCGAGCATGCTGGGCAAGGCGGGATACCGTAGCCATCAGAGCGGTAAGTGGTGGGAGGGTCATTACCGCGAAGGCGGTTTCACCCACGGCATGACCCACGGTGACCCCAAGCGTCGGGGCCGACACGGTGATGTTGGACTCACCATTGGGCGCCAGGGCATGCAGCCGATCTACGAATTCATCGAGGCTAGCGAGGAGCCGTTCTTCTTGTGGTATGCGCCGTTTCTGCCGCACACTCCGCACAACCCGCCGGCCAGGCTGTTGAAGAAGTACAGCGGCCGCGGACTCAACAAGTTCGTCGCCCGCTACTACGCCATGTGCGAGTGGTTTGACGAGACCTGCGGCGAGCTGCTGGGATACCTGAAGAAGAACGATCTGGAGAAGAACACCCTGGTGGTGTTCGTGACCGACAATGGTTGGATCCAACGGACCGACAACGGGCGCTTCGCGCCGCGTAGCAAGCGTTCGCCCTACGAGTGCGGTGTGCGCACCCCGATCATCCTGAAATGGCCAGGGCATCTCGAAGCCAAGAAGATCGAGACCCCCGTGAGTTCTCTCGATCTCTGCCCGACAATCCTCGCGAGTTGCGGACTGGAAGTGCCGGACGATCTCGATGGTCGCAGCCTGCTGCCCTTGTGCCGTGGTGAGGAGACCGACTCACCGCCGGTTTTCGGAGAGGTGTTCGCGCATGACATCGTCGAGGTCGAGAGACCGGAGAAAGGTCTACGTGCTCGCTGGGTAGTCGACGGGCACTACAAGTTGATATGGCCGCACCTTGCAGGTGCCGCGCCGGAACTTTTCGATGTGAGCAAGGATCCGTTCGAGAAACGGGACCTGGCCAAGTCGAAGCCCAAGCTGGTCGCGGAACTGCAGGCCAAGATCACCGGGTGGTGGGATGTGCCGGCTCCGCTCGAACGTCGGCGCTAGCAGTCGACCCAGCCGCCTTGCTGGGCAGAGGCGAGCACCGCGTCACAGACCCGCTGGGTTTGCAGCGCGCAGCGGAAGTCTGGTTGCGCGGGTGTTCCGGATTCGACGCCAGCCAGGAAGTCGGCCAGGGCGTTGATGAAGGTGTGCTCGTATCCGATCGTGCAACCGGGCACCCACCAGTGGTCCATGTAGGGATGTTCGAAATTGGTGACGTGAATACGTCGCCAGCCCGTGAGGTGGTCCTCGACCTTGCTGCCGGTCTCCTGCTTGGTGTGCTCGTAGAAGTCGAGATACTGCGGATCCTCAAGATCGAAGTGCACAGACCCGTCGGCGCCGTTGAGTTCGAAGGTGTTGAAGTTCTTGCGACCGCGTGCGTAGCGGGTGGACTCGAAGGTTCCCATCGAACCGTTTTCAAACCGCGCCAGGAACATGCAGGCGTCATCGATACCGACTGGCTGACTCTTACCGGTGTCCTGGTGGACCCGTTCCTTGACGAAGGTCTCGGTGTCGGCGACGACTTTGGTGATCGGGCCGTTGAGCCAGATCGCGGTGTCGATTGAGTGGGCGAGCAGGTCACCCGTCACGCCTGATCCGGCGGCGTCGACGTCCAGGCGCCACAAGGTCTGGCCACCCTGGGGCACGTCTTCGGCGATCGTCCAGTCCTGAAGATATGTCGCGCGGTAGTGAAACGGCTTGCCGATGCGCTTCTCGTCGACGATCTGCTTGGCCAGCGAGATCGCCGGCACGCGCCGGTAGTTGAACCAAACCATGTTGGGAACACCGGCACCTTCGACTGCCGTGGTCATTTCTTCGGCTTCGGTGACCGACATCGCCAATGGTTTTTCGCACAGGATCCATTTGCCCTTGGCGGCGGCAGCCATTGCGATGTCTCGGTGCAGGTTGTTGGGCACGCAGATGTCGACTACGTCGATGTCGTCGCGCTCGATGACCTTACGCCAATCGGATTCGATGCTCTCGAACCCCCAGGTTTCTCCGAACTTGCCGGCCTTTTCAGCGTCACGAGCACACAGGCACTTGAGTACCGGACGGTGTTCGAGGTCGGGAAAGAACTGGTTGACCTTGCGGTAGGCATTGGCGTGGGCCTTGCCCATGAAGCCATAGCCGAGGACTGCGACGTTGAGTGGTTGGCTCATCTGGATCGTCTCATGTTCTAGGTGTATTCAGCGACGAAGGTGTCCACAGTCCGCTTGCAATGCTCGGTGGCGTCCCAGGCATCTGGCCAGAAACACAGATCGATTGTCCACCAGTCGTGCGACAGATTTTCCTTGGCCAAGGCCTTGAGGATCGGGTCGAAGTCGACGACGCCATCACCGAACGGCAGGTGCATCGAGGTCTCGTCCTCGCCGTTCTGGTCCTTGTGGCAGTTGTTGTCCGAGTCGATCAGGTGGATGTGGTTGATTCGACCGGACAGCATTCCGATCAGTTCGATCTGGCCACCCGGCAGGGTCTCTTTCTCGCCGGGTTGCCTGGCACCGACGACGCTGACCATGTGGCCGTGGCTGGTGTCGTACATCACGCCGAAGTTGTTATCATCGACCGCATCCAGCACCTTCACGATGTCCGAAGGCTTGTTGAAGAGGAAGCCCGGCTCAAATTCCCAGGTCAGGTAGAGTCCGTGGTCCTTGGCGATTTCGTTGCAGCGACTCCAGGTCTGCGTGACCCGGTCGAAGGCGGTCTGCCAACCAATTTCGTCCATCATGGTCGGTGGTTGCACGGTGTCGACCCGGATCCCCTTGATCCCGAGATCCCGACAGAACGCGCAGTTCTTGGTGAACTCTTCGATGTACTTGGTCTGATCCGTGGTGTTGACGAGTTGCTCGCCCCAGAGGTTGGCGGCGAGGCCGCTGAATGACAGCCCCCAGTCGTTCCTCATCGCGACGACCTCCTGGCGCGGGGATGCCTCGGGCATGTCAACGGGATTTGGGTGGGGCGGGAAGCCTCCCAACTCGACCCCGTCGAAACCGAGGTCCCTGAGTCGAGTGCAGACCGTGTCGAAGTCGACCGGCTTGTCCTCGTAGGGGCCGATCGTGTAGGCCCAGGAGCCGATGGAGATGCGTTTCATGGGATGAGTCCTTTCTAGTAGGTTGCGCGGCCACCCGAGACGTCGTAGCAGGCGCCGGTGCTGAAGCTGCAGTCTTCGCTGGCGAGGTAGTGCACCAGCGCGGCGACTTCCTCGGTGGTGCCCGTGCGCCCGACCGGGATCTTGGACACCATGTAGTCGATTGTCTCCTGGGTTACCTGATCGAGCATCGGTGTGTGGATGACGGCAGGTGCGACAGAGTTGATTCGTATGCCGGTATCTGCAACCTCCTTGGCGAGCGACTTGGTCATTCCAATGACGCCGGCCTTGGATGCAGAGTACGGGCCGAGTTTGGGATTGCCTTCTTTGCCGGCAATCGACGCGATGTTGACAATCCGACCGTAGTCAGCTTCGCGCATTGGCTGAAGGGCCGCCTTGTTGCACAGCCAGACGCCGGTCAGGTTGATGTCGAGCACCTCGCGCCACTCTTCTGCTGATGTCTCCCAGGCAAATGCATTGCGTCCCACGATTCCGGCGCAAGTCACCAGGATGTGGTAGCCGCCGAACTTGCCGACGACTTCGTTGGTCATTCCCTGCACCTGATCTTCGGAGGTGACGTCAATTGCGAAGGCGGCAGCGTCCTGGGTGTCCTGTTCCAGTTCAGCCAGTGCGGTGCGGCAGGCGTCCTCGTCCCGGTCGACGATTGCGATCTTCGCGCCGGCATTGGAGAACCGTTTTGAAATTGCGAGGCCGATACCGCGGGCGCCACCCGTGATGACGGCAACGCGGTCGGAGAGATCAAAGTGCTGACTAGTCATGGTGGGGGAGGTCTATGACCCGTCGTTCGGTAACGGCTGCCTCGCAGCCCTCGATCATCCGTTGGCAGGTGATCGCGTCGTTCAGGCTGGACAGAGGCTGCAAGCCCTGCTGAATGCAGTCGCCGAGGAAATAGTGGACAGTGTTCTTGATGGAGTCCGGATAGACGGAATAGGTCTGCGAATGCACCACCGCCGGTGTGTTCTCCACCCAGTCGCGGTAGCTGAAACGGGTTGCGCCCTTGGTGCCGATCACCTTGATCATGCAGGTCCAGGGATCTCCAGCGTGATCATCCGAAGCAAAACTGGCGCACAGATGTGCAAGGGCGCCATTTTCCATCTCCAGGGTAGCCATCGCAAGATTCTCCTGGGGGACGGAGCCATCATTGATCGTCGACTTCATGGCGAACACGCTTTTGGGTTGTCCAGCCAGGTAGAGCAAGATGTAACTGTGATGGGTGAGGATCTGTCGGATGACACCCGGGTAGCGTGCAGCGACGACTTCCGGGTGATGGATGTTGTACATCACGTAGATTGTGACCAGGTCACCGAGCTTGCCGGAGTCGATCAGGTTGCGGGTTCGTGTGAGGCTGGCTTCGTAGATGTAGTTGTGCACCGGCATGCAGATTTTGTCGGCCGTGTCGGCTGCAGCTTGCATCGACTTGATCTCATCCACACTGCTCGCCGTCGGTTTCTCTACCAGCACGTGTTTGCCGGCTTGCAGAGCCATTTCGGCGTAGCGGAGATGCGTCTCCATATTGGTGAGGACAAACACCGCATCGATCGCGGGGTCCCGAACCAAGGATTCTGCGGAATCAAAATACTCGCACCCGAACTTCAGGGCCTTGGCCTGGCCCTTTTCGGGCGTGCGGTTCCAGACGCCGTGCAGAGTAGCGCCCGTGTATTCATGGATTGCCTCGGCGTGCAAATCCGATACGTCGCCAGTTCCGAGAAGCGCGATGCGGGTGGGGTGTGAGTCACTCACGATGGGTCGATGAGTAGGAGGTTTCGAGGTGGTTGGGCCACTGTCCTGGAGGGTCTGCTGGTCATCCTAGCGGTTTTGCCTGCCATATCGCCAGTTACCAGCTACCGGGAAAGTTGTGATTGCTCGGACTTGTTGACCCAGGCGGAGAGCAGGTTTGCTAAACCATTCGCAATGGCTGTCCATTGTAGATTCCTGTACATCGGTGTCTTGGCGCCCCTGTGTGTGGTGGCCGTTGCGGCCGGGCAGGCCCCACCAAAGTCGTTCAAGGAATTGCGTGGGCAGATCGACAATGCGAAGAGTGTTCCGGCACTCGTCAAGAGCATTGGGCTTGTCTACAGGTTCCGCTCGTCGGGTAGTCGTGAGTTCCTGTGCAAGGCTCTCGGCATGTATCGAGACCCCGAGGTCCGGTGTGCGATCTACAAACAGATGGCTCATCACCCGCATGCGCAAATTCTGAAGCAACTGCAGAAGGGGTTTAGCACTGGCACACCAGCAAAGGAGTTGGATGCCATCGTCACTGCGCTGAATGGTCAGGGGCGAGAAGGGCAGTTGGTTCTTACCGCTGGCACGTCCTCCAAGGACGCGGCCATTCGGAAGAAGTCGATTGGTGGTCTGCGCGGAGCTCGCGATCAGAACGAAGCGACGCTGTCCTTGTTGCAGATTTTCAACAAGTCCGATCTCAGCACCAAGGCGAGGATCTTGAACGATCTGGTAGTGATGAGGTCTGACGGACTGGCGTTTGCCCGGGTGGAGAAGTTGGCGTTCCACATCCTCGCCAAGGAGAAGAACAGCAGTCTGCGGCTGGCGGCCCTGAAACAACTTCACGGCGGTAGAGCCAACTCCACAGTTCGTGCTCTGGTGGCTTTGAAGAAAGAGTTCGAACTCAGCAAGAGTTCAAGTTTGATCAGGGGATCAGCCAGAGGCCTTCTTTCACATGACCGGCCAGGATTGTCGATTCTGTTGAAGGGTCTGCAATCGGACAGTTCGCTGCGCCGGGACATCGCAGTGTCCGTGCTGGGTGCCAAGGGCAAGAACCGCCGGGTCACCTTGGCGCTGATCGAGCAGTTCGAGGCCGCCAAACCGCCGTTGCAGGCAACGCTCTTCGGAATTCTGTCGAGCCATGAAGTCATTCCGCAACTCACCGCGCTTCGCCTGAGTGTCCTGGACT
>JAYZDB010000296.1:0-14599 GCA_036338025.1 Planctomycetota bacterium | reverse complement strand
TGCGCCGCGCGCTCGCGCTGCGCCCCACGCACGACCAGACCCGCTGGGTGCTGGCGGCGACGCTCCTGCAGTCTGGAGATGCCAAGGCTGCGAGGCCGATTCTCGACGCCTTGCGCAAAGACAAGAGCGCGTCGCAGGAGATCCGTCAGATGGCACGAGAGGCTCTGCGGCAGATCAAATGACCAGCTAGTCTTCGTCGAGGTCCACCAGCGGCGCCCCGTTCGCGACCGCCGCACCGGCCTGGGTGTGAATCTTGACCACCGTCCCGGCCCCCTCGGCCTGGATCGGGTTCTGCATCTTCATGGCTTCGAGGATCAGCAGGGTCTGACCATCCTCGACCGCATCTCCAACCTGCACAGACAGCTCCGCGACGATCCCCGGCATCGACGCGACAACTGTCCGCTTGCCGCCAACGCGGGCGCCAGCCACTTCGCTGGCCGTCCGTTCTCGTTCATCCTGGACCTCGACCTTGACCAGCTCGCCGCGAACCTGCACCAGGGTCTGTGCTTCGACAGCATCGACCACCACATCGTGACTCGACCCATCGACAAGCAAGGTGAAAGCAGTCCCATCACCTACCAACGACAGGTCAAGGTGATAGGTCTTGTCGCCGGTGTGGGCCACCAACTGACCACCCTGGCGTTCGAAGGTGAAGTCGCGCTCGCGGTCCCCGATCTTGGTGAAGTACTTCATCGTGGCCGCTGTTCCAGTTTTTCCATCCGATCGATGAGTACCCAGCGCGACGCCGGACGAACCGGTTGTGCCGCGCCATCATGGGCGGCAATCCGTTCCGTGCCACGGTACCTGGCGGTGGCTGCCGCCAATGCCGCCAGTTCTTCGATCTCGATCGGCACCGACCGGTCGATACAATCGAGGATCCCGGTGTCGTAATCACCAGCTTGAAAGCTGGCATCATCCAGTACGCGCAGGCAGGCCGGAATCGAGGTGAGGACGCCCAGCAGCCGGATCTCAGTCAAGGCACGACGCATGCGGGCAATCGCTCGGGGCCGATCATCGGCGTGCACGATCAACTTGCCGAGCATGCTGTCATAGTAGGGCGTGACCTCGAGACCCCGGTAGAGCACCGCATCCAGACGAACCCCGGGGCCACCAGGCGTGCTCAGCCGGGTAATCGTGCCGAGCGACGGTAAGAAGGTCTCGGGATCCTCCGCATTGATACGCACCTCGATCGAGTGACCCTGGGATGGGCGCGGCTGTTCGACTGCCCCGCCTGCCGCAATCCGCAACTGCTCGGCGACCAGGTCGACGCCGTAGCACATCTCGGTGATCGGATGTTCGACCTGCAGGCGTGTGTTCATCTCCAAGAAGTAGAACTTGCCCTCCGAGTAGAGGAACTCCACGGTCCCCGCCCCGACGTAGCCGACCTCAAGCGCCAGCCGGCAGGCCGCCTCCCCCATCTCCGCACGAAGCTCATCGGTCAACACCGTGCACGGAGTCTCTTCCAACAGCTTCTGGTGCCGACGCTGGACGGAGCACTCGCGTTCACCGTAGTGCACAACGCTACCGTGCTGATCGGCCATGATCTGGATCTCGACGTGACGAGGCCGACTGACGAGCTTTTCAAGGTACACCCGATCATCCCCGAATCCGGCGAGGGCCTCGGCGCGGGCCAGTCGGTCAGCATCCTCGAGCTGGTCCTCGGACTCGACGATGCGGATGCCCTTGCCGCCACCACCGGCGGCAGCCTTCAGCATCACCGGATAGCCGATCTCCGCTGCCTTCTGCTTGAGCGTCGCGATGTCTTGCACATCCTCCTTCATGCCCGGAACCAGCGGGACGCCGGCACTGTCGGCAGCCTTGCGCGCCTCGACCTTGTCACCCATCAAGCGAATCGCTTGCGGCGACGGGCCGAGGAACGTCACCGAAGTCCCGGCACAGGCATCAGCGAAATCAGCATTCTCAGCCAGGAAGCCGTAGCCGGGGTGCAGCGCGTCGCAGCCCTGATCTTTTGCAACTGCCAAGATGTGCTCCCCGCGCAGGTAGCTCTCGGCCGGCAAGGCGCCGCCGATGTGGACCGCACGATCAGCCCGCCGGACGTGCAGGGCGTTGCGATCCACGTCGGAGTAGACCGCCACAGTCTCAATACCCAGTTCGCGAGCGGTCCGCATGATCCGCAGGGCGATCTCACCACGGTTGGCGATCAGCAGCCGCTTGAAAGGTGGAGTCATCGAGTCCTACATCACAGTGGGATGTTGCCGTGTTTCTTGGCCGGATTGCGGTCGCGCTTGGTAGCAGTGACCTCGAGCGCGCGGATGATGTGCATACGGCTTCGACTCGGTTCGATCACGTCATCGATGTAGCCGCGGGAAGCCGCTTCATACGGGCTGTAGAACTTGTCCTTGTACTGCTCGATCAGTTCCTTCTCCATCGCGGGTCCATCGTCCGCTGCCTTGATCTCGCGCCGGAACACGATCTTGGCCGCACCCTCGGCCCCCATCACTGCGATCTCGGCCGCCGGCCACGCAAGGTTGACATCGCCACGGATGTGCTTGCTGCTCATCACGTCGTAAGCACCTCCGAATGCCTTGCGGGTGATCAGGGTGATCTTGGGGACGGTCGCCTCACAGTAGGCATACAGCAACTTGGCGCCGTGGGTGATGATGCCGCGGTGCTCCTGGTCGGTTCCAGGCATGAACCCCGGCACATCCTCCAGGGTCAGCAGCGGGATGTTGAAACAGTCGCAGAAGCGGATGAACCGGGCGCCCTTGATGCTGGCCTCGATATCAAGCACTCCCGCGAGGTGCATCGGCTGGTTCCCGACGATCCCCACCACCCGGCCGCCCATGCGGGCAAAGCCGACCACAATGTTCTTGGCGAAGCGCTGGTGCACCTCGAAGAACCGGCCGTCATCGACGATCAACTTGATCACTCCCCGCATGTCGTAGGGTTGATCGCTGTCGCTCGGGACAATCGTATTGAGCTTGCTCTCCCTGCGATTCGGGTCATCCATGGTCGCCGCGGCCGGAGCATCCTCGGCGTTGTTTTGCGGCAGGTAGCCGAACAACTCGCGGACCTGCATCAGGACGCTGGCATCGTCGGGCGCGGTGAAGTGCGCCACTCCCGAAACATCGCTATGCACCCGCGCACCGCCCAGGTCCTCGGAGGTCACCTCCTCGTGGGTAACCGTCTTGACGACATCAGGTCCCGTGATGTGCATGAAACTGGAGCCTTCGACCATGAATACGAAGTCCGTAATCGAGGGCGAGTAGACCGCACCACCGGCACACGGTCCCATGATCACGCTGATCTGGGGTACGACACCCGACGCCAGCGTGTTGCGGAGAAACAAGTCCGCGTAACCGCCGAGCGACGCGACCCCTTCTTGGATCCGCGCTCCACCCGAGTCATTCAGACCGATGACCGGGTGCCCCATCTTGACCGCCAGATCCATGATCTTGCAGATCTTCGCGGCATTGGTCGCCGACAGCGAACCTCCGAATACCGTGAAGTCCTGGCTGAACAGGTAGAGCGGTCGGCCGTCGATCTTGGCATGCCCGACGATGACACCGTCGCCGAGGATTTTCATGTCCTCCTTGTCCATGCCGAAGTCCCGGCACCGGTGCGTCACGAAACGGTCGATTTCAACAAAGGTGCCTGGATCGACCAGCAGGTCGATGCGTTCGCGAGCAGTCAACTTGCCCTTGTCGTGTTGAGCTTGCACTCGCTCTACCCCACCGCCCTCCTTGGCCTGGTCCTCTAAGGCATGAAAGCGCGCGAGGGGATCGGATTTCGAATCGTCACTCATGGTTTCTGCTCAGGGTTTCTGCTCGGGATTCTGCACCAACTCGACCAACACCCCACCAAGGTACCTGGGATGCACAAAGGCGACCGAGGTGTCGTGGGCGCCAGGGCGCGGCTCGGAGTCGAGCATGGGGGCACCCGCTTCGGTGAGTACCCGGATCATCTCGCCAGTGTCCGCGACCTCGAAGGCCAGGTGATGCACCCCCGGTCCACGTTTGTCGAGGAACTTCGCGATCGGCGAGGCGGGATCCGTTGGCTCCAGGAGCTCAATGCGTGTCTCCCCAACCGACAGGATGGCCACCCGCACCTGCTCGGTTTCGACCGCTTCGATACCCAACAACTGCATCCCCAATCCGTCGACGTAACGCGGCAGAGCCTCCTCGATCGATCCGACGGCTATACCGATGTGATGCAGTTCCTGGATCATGCCGACGCTCACGATAGCAGCGAAGCCCCTCCGGTCCACGTCACATCTACGCCTCGTTGCCGGGGCACAGCAGAGTTCTCAACTCCAGCGGAACAAGCGCACCGCCAAACCGAGGGTGATGACTCCAAACCCGCCCAGGAAGCCGACGTGAGCGATGACCGAAGAGTCGAACAAGCCGGCGCCCTCGGTCATGACGTTTCTCAGGGCCTCATTGAAGTGGTTGATCGGCAGAATCCAGGTGATCCTCTGCACGAGCTCAGGAAACCTCTCGACGCTGAAAAAACAGCCCCCGAACAGCCACATCGGCAGCATGGCCAGGTTCATCATCCCGGACACCGTCTCGATGGTCCGCACGCGACTGGCGAGTAGCAAACCGAGACCCGTGAAGCTGACGGCGCCCAGAACGATCAGGACGGTGATCACCAACCATGAACCGTGGATCGGCACCCCGAACACCCATGCGCCAAAGCCGAGAATGACAGCAGACTCGGGGAGCACCAGGAACAGACGGCTCAAGAGGAACGCGAGAAGAAACTCGCTACGCCTCATCGGCGTCACGTGCATCCGCCGCAGGATGTTCTTGACCCGCATCTGCACCAGGTTGAACCCCACCCCCCAAAGCCCGGCGCCCAGCAGGTTGAGTCCGATCAGACCGGGGATCAACCAGTCGATATAGCGTGAACCCGGTTTGACGACGTCGATCGTTTCGATCTTGAGTTGCGGCTCCGAACTGGCCTGGATTTGCAGGCTACGCCACACGTGCAACTTGGCGAGTTCCGACTCGGGCCTGCTCGGATCGAGTTCGATCCCGGGCTTAGCGGCACTCCCCGATACCAGCAAGAGAAAGCGGCCGCGATCGAATTCCTCACGCGCCCGCTGACGCGGGAGCAGCGACAGGGCCAGGCGCTGATTGGCGCGGAGCGCGTCCAGCTGGGCCGCCGAGAAATCACTTTCGACCACCGCAATCCGCAACGCCAGCGGTTCTGAGTTGCGAAAAGCCAGCCCCAGGCTGAGCGCCATCACCAGCGGAAAGCCATAGGTCCAGAACATGGATCCGGGAGTCCGCACGAACTCGGTAAACGTCAACAGGGTGACCTGTTTCAATACCCTGAGGCGGATCAACTCGACTCTCCGTCGCGCAGGTGCCGACCCGTCAGGTTCATGAAGACATCTTCAAGGCTGGCATGACGCGTCGCCAAACCGTCCATACTCATGCCCTTTTGGGCCAGCAGGTTGATCAGACCCGGGACGACAAGATGCGGTGCGGCGACCGTCAACACCAACTGATCTTCTGTCAGGGTGTGGGCCTCGACGCCAGGCAACAGGGCAAGCTCTTCGGACGAGATCGCCGACGAGATGCCCTCGATGTTGGCCTCCACGATGTGCGCGCCACCCGTCGTAGCAATCAATTCGGTCGGTGTGCCGAGTGCGATAATCCGGCCTCGATCAACAATCCCGACCCGGCCGCAAAGCGATTCCGCCTCTTCCATGTAGTGCGTAGTGAGCAAGACCGTGCCACCACCGGCCTGGTAGTCTCGAATGGCGTCCCAGAGTTGCCGGCGCGCCTGCGGATCAAGCCCAGTTGTGGGCTCATCAAGGAACAGCAACTCAGGGTCGCTCACCATCGCGCACGCAACCGCAAGGCGCTGACGTTGCCCACCGGAGAGATGGGTCGTGCGGGTTCTAGCCTTCTCCTCGAGAGAGAACATCCCCATGACTTCGTCGACGGTACGCCCGTGCTCGTAGAAGCTCCGGAACAAGGTCAGCACTTCCCGCACTGACTGCTTCTCGAAGAAACGGGTGTCTTGGAGGGTGACACCAATGCGTTGGCGAATCGCCGTTGCATCACGACCGCCGGCCTTCCATCGACTGCCCAGGATCGCCACATCACCAGAGGTCGGATCCTGCAAGCCCTCGCAAATTTCGACGGTCGTCGTCTTGCCGGCGCCGTTGGGTCCGAGCAATCCGAAGATCTCGCCACGCTCTATGACAAGACTGAGGTCATCGACGGCAATGACCTTGTCGCGACCCTTGGAGAAGACCTTGCGCAGCTCCTTGATCTCGATGGCAGCTTCAACCATGAATCAGCGCGGGAACGCCGCTGCAACTCCGCCATCAACGGTGAACGTCATGCCGGTGGTCGCCGACGCAGCGTCAGACGCAAGGAACACCACCGCATCACCAACATGCTGGGGCGTTACGGTGACCTTGAGAAGGCTTCGATCCCGATAGAAGTCCCTCAGACCCTGCTCATCAAGCCCACGCGACTTCATCCGATCGGGTCCGACTTCCTCCCAAAGCCCGCTCCGAACCTGATCACCGAACACCGCATCCGCGTTGACCATGTTGACACGCACACCGAGCGGCGCCAATTCCAGGGCCGCTATCTTGCCCAGTTGATGCTGTCCAGCCTTGCTCGCCGAGTACGCACCGAACGAGGCACCGGGTGAGAACACGTTCTTGCTGGCCTGCACGATGATGCTGCCGCGGGTGCCCTGGGCCTCGAACAACCTGGCAGCCGCCTGCAGGATCGTCATCGTCCCGAACAGGTTGACGTCGAGGACGCGCTTGAAGTCAGCGCTGTCCATTTCGCTCAACGAACTGACATGCGCGATGCCGGCGTTGGGTACCACGATGTCGATCCCGCCAAATGCCAGGACCACTGCATCGATGCCGGCCCGCACCGAGTCCGGATCGGTAACATCCATCCCAATCGCCAAGACGGGCGCGTCGGGACTCAACTCGCGCAGTCGATTCGCCACATCCTGGGCCGCATCGCGATTGAGATCCGCGACCACCACCGCCGCGCCAGCGGCGCACAAGGACTGGCAGACACCGAAACCGATCGCACCGGCGCCACCCGTCACCAATGCTACCTAACCTCCGAGGACGGACGCCTGGCCCTCGCCGAGTTTGGCGCGCTCCAGTGGCCAGTATTCCATGTCGAACAACTGGGCGGGCGGCAACTCGGCAAACGACCCCAAGGCCTCCGCGCTTGCCTTGCCGCGCAGTGTCTGCTCAGCGATGTCACCGGCGATGGTAGCGGCCTGGTGGGTCTCACCGAATGCCAGCGCCCCCAGGCCTTCGACGATGGCAACCCGTGGGTAGCCGTCGAGCATGCTCGGTTCGGTCGCCAAGCGCCCCTTGTGGGCATCGAAGTAGGCCCGGTACCGATCGACAAAGGCCGCAACGGCCTCCCGACAGGCTGCTGGGTCGGCCGCTTCCTCGCGGGTCAGATAGACATAACTGCCCGAGGTCCGGATCACGTGGTCCGGGGTCATCGGCCCCATCGCCACCAGGCGGGCACAGTCGGCGTGGGACGAGATCCGCACCAGTTCCTCAGCACCGCGCCATGAACACAGCATGCGGCGATAGCCGGTCTCGCCGACGGGGATCGCGAACGCCCCGCGGACGTTCGGAATCAGCCGGGCCGCCTCCGCAGCCAGGGCCGCGTGGTCGACGTCAGGACCCTCGGTCATCCTGGCAACCCCATCGGGCTGTGCCTTCGTCCGCTCCGCGATGCGCTGCTCAGCGAATTCCTCGGCAGTGTGGACGAGATCGATCATGCGCTCGTAGCTCGTCCGGGCGTCGTCACCAAAGGTAAACAGCCCGTGGTGCAACAGGACGATTCCCTCGACCGAGGGCTTGGCGGCAAACGCCTGGGCCACCGCCTTGGCGAGCGGGAAGCCCGGTTGCACGTAGTCCAGGACCGTCACACGATCGCCGAGGGCGGCTCTGATCAAGTCAGCACCATCGGGTTGGTTGGACAACACGAGGAGCGCGTCCGCGTGGGTGTGATCGACGAACTTGTGCGGGATCGCAGCGTGCAGCAGGGTCTCGACTGAGGGATTGGGCGCCCGGCTGTCGAGCATGTTGCGGCGCAACTCGTTCACCAGATCGTCATCAGCAATCGACTCAAGCTGTAGCAGTTCGAGCAGCGGTGCCAGCGCCAGGGCCGGCAAACCGCTGGGTTCGAGGTGCTGAAGATCGCAGCCACTGCCCTTGACGGCGAGGACCTCCAACTCGTGGCCGAGACGATCGATGCGGGTCTCCTTGACGGAGGTGTTACCGCCGCCGTGCAAGACGAGCTCCCTGTCGCCGCCTAGCAAGCGCGATGTGTAGAGCCGCATGGCGAGGTCCTCGCCATGCTCCGCGGCGTAGGTGGAGAGACACTCGCGGGCCTCGGTATCACGAAACTGATTCTGGACCATGGGTCGGGGTGCGCGCGCCAGCGCGGACCGCACTAGCGCGGCCTGGTTGCACAGGGCAGGATAGCCAGGGTTCCCCAGCGTCCCAGAACGGATCCGCATCGATCTCGGGGAGATCTCAGCAGGGGCGGTTGTGCCGCAGCCAGGCGAGCAAGTCGGCCATGTCCGCTGGCAGCTCGGCGTCGAACGACACTTCCTGGTGGGTCTGTGGGTGGCGGAAGGACAGCCGCCGGGCGTGCAGACAGTGACGACCCGGCTCCGGCGCCGATTCTGGCAGACTGGCGTTGGCCCGATTGCGAGCCCGGTAGAGACGGTCACCCACCAAGGAGTGCCCGATCGAGGTCATGTGCACCCGGATCTGGTGGGTCCGCCCGGTCTTCGGGTAGCAGGCGAACAGGGTGAAACCCACGAACCGCTCCAGCACCTCGTAGAACGTCGACGCCGTTCGACCGCCTTCCTGCGCGACCACCTTGCGGTCGCCTCTCTGGGGGTGGTTGGCGATATTCCGCTCGATGTGATCGGACTGGAACCGTGCCTCGCCGAAGGCCAGCGCGTGGTATTCCTTGCGAACCCGGCGGGCCATGAACTCGCCCTTGAGGAAGTGGAACGCCTCGTCGGTCTTCGCGAGAACCATCACACCTGAGGTCTCCTTGTCCAGACGATGCACGATCCCGGGGCGATCCGGGCCCGCCACCTGGGGCAGCCCGGGGCTATGGGTCTCGGCCCAAGCCGACACGCTGGGGACATCGGTGCGGGTTTCGCTGGGCGGATGCGCGACCAGGCCAGCCGGTTTGTCGATCACCAGGAGGCAGGGATCCTCGAACAAGATCCGGGGATACGGGACAGCGGAATCTCGCGGGGAATCAGTGGGAATCCCAGTCCCAAAACTGGGAAAGAACTCGACAATTTGCCCGGGTTTCAAGTACTGACCAGCCTTCGCAGGACGCCCGTCCACAAAAACTTCGCCGCGCGCCGCCAACGCCTTCGCGGCACCGCGGCTATCGCACTCTGGCTGCTGCGACAAAAAGACATCCAACCGAAGGGGCCCTAGCTCGGGGGCCACCGTCCGGGCGATCCGGGGGTCCCGATCACCGGTGGTTGAGGATTTTCTTTCGTCTACGGGCATGAAGTTGCAAGGAGCGGATCCCAGCCGCCTGCGAAGAAGGAAATTTGAGACCAGAATGCGAGATAGAGGAAAAGAATACACAGGAACTGTGGCGAGAAGCCATCGACGAGACCATCCTGGGGGCCCTGCCACCGACCCCATGGATACACCGGATGACAACCAACCTCCTGAGGCTGGTACATCAAACCGCCACACTGAGAGCCACGCCACAGTGGAACCGCTGACGGATCCAAAGGCGGAGGCCGGATCTGCGGCGAAGCGCCAGCGCGTGCTGGTGGTAGACGACGATCCCGAGATCCTGACGACAGTCGAAAGGATCCTCCAGAAGGCCGACTTCGACGTGCAGTGCCTCGGCAGCGTCGCCGCGGCAGAGGGCTGCCTGCGGGAGGAGGAGTTCGAACTGGTGCTGTCGGACCTCTACCTGGGCGACAGCGGCCTGGGCTACCAGGTGGCCGATGCCACGCATGCCTGCCAACCGGGCGTCCCGGTGATCCTGCTGACCGGCCGACCCAGCTTCGGCGGGGCCCAGGAGGCGCTGCGCTCCCACGTCCATGAGATCGTCGTGAAGCCGGTCGACCCCTTTGAACTGGTCCAGACCTGCCGCCGCACCATCCAGACCGCCAACGCGGAGCGACGCCAGCGGCAGTTGGAAGCCCAGAACAAAGTCCTGGCCAGCGTCCTGCCCCGGGCAATCGAAGCCAAGGACCCGACCACCAGCGGCCACGCGGAACGGGTCGTCCTGTACACGGACATCCTCGCCCAGCGCTGCGGCGTCGAGGAAGGATCGCGGGAGAACCTGCGGATGGCGGCACTCCTGCATGACGTCGGCAAGATCGGCATCCCGGAAGAGATCCTGACCAAGAACGGGCCCTTGACCCGCGAGGAGCGGGATGTCATCGAGACCCACCCGGAGATGGGGCGCCAGATCCTGGAATCCCTCGAAGACAGCGATGATATTCGGACCTGGGTATACCAACACCATGAGCGCTGGGACGGCAAGGGCTACCCCAACGGGCTGCAAGCCGAGGATGTCAGCCTGCCGGGCCGCATCCTGATCCTGGCCGAGGTCTACGACGCCCTGGCCGAAGAACGGTCCTACAAACCAGCCTGGCCGACCGAGAAGATCGTGGGATTCTTCCGTGCGAACGCGGGTTCACACTTCGACCCGGACCTGGCCAATCTGGTCGCTGACGGTCTGGAGCAGCACGACAAGCAGTTCTTTGCTACGCAACCGGGCATGCTGTTCTAGGCAAATCGGGGCAATCTGGGCGGCTAACCCGGCCACAGGCCAGGACCTAGGGGGCCTGGGCCGAAGCCTCCCGGTCCTTGGCATCCCCGCCCGGATGAGATAGCGTGGGGGCCAATCCTAGGGCGCACCCCAACCCCCTCTGTGCGACCCCTGCACATTGCTGCCCTAGCTTGCTCAAGGCCACCACACAGTCGAAGAGAATGCGTCTACTCCAAGCGTCCTCCGCCAGTTTCCCGATCCTGGTCAGCGCACTGCTGGCGGGTGCGCCCGCAACCGCACAAGCCGACGCCAACTCCAGCGGCCCGAGCAAGGCCGTCGGAGCGCAGCGCATGAGCCAATGGCCAACCGATCTGCTGCTGGTCGGAACGGAAGGATCCTCCAACACCGTTCCCATGGGCACCAGCTCGAAGGACGCTGTCAAGTGGGCCACGTTCTTCTCGCCGTACAACGACAAGCTCGCTCTCAGGGCCCTGAAGAACACCGGCTCGGAGCTGGGCGAAACCAGCGTCGCGGTCGAGCCGTTCTACATGTCACGTTTTGCGGTCACCAACGAGCAGTACATCCGCTTCGTAAAGTCAACCGGCGCACGGTTCCCGTTCCACTGGTGGAAGCGGGGCGTGCCGGCGAACTTCGAGGCACACCGCAAGAAGATCCACGAGGCATTTCCAGACCTGGAGGCCGGCGACCGGATCAATGCGCCGATCTACTACTGGGAAGACTACTGGAACAGCGAGAAGCTCGAATACGCGATCCCGAAGGCTGAAGAAAAGCACCCGGTGGTCTTCGTCTCGTGGCGTGATGCACTGCAGTACGCAGCCTGGGCGGGCATGCGCATGCCCACAGAAATCGAGTGGACCTACGCTGCCAACGGTGGTCAGCGCAAGATCTTCGTGTTCGGCAACGACTGGAACGAGCAGGTCCTCACGTCCCTCAAGATGGACTCGTTTCGCGACACCCATCTCAAGCCAGTCGGGTCCATGGGGCCACTGGCCCGTGGTCCATTCGGCCACGGCGACATGGTCGGCCAGGTGTGGGAGTGGGTCATTCCGCTCGGCTTCCAACCACAGACCGAGCGAAAAGTGTTCGAGAAGGAGTACAAGAAACTCCGCAAGAACAAGAAGTTCGGCCAGAGCCTCCCCGATGCCCTGAACTTCCGCAACGAGTACGCAGTCGCCAAGGGCGGCAGCTTCTACTCATTCTCGACCAAGGACTTCGTCCAGGCACGGATCAACTGTCGCGCGCCGCTGGACACCAAGCAGACCATGGAGGGTCTCGGCTTCCGGGTCGCCAAGACCCAGCGGCCGGCCTATGACATGTCGATCTCGCGGCTCAAGTCCAGCTACCCGCCGTTTCTCTCTGAAGCCAAGGAGCCGAGTTACGCCGCCCAGATTGGCTGGGAGCGCTACCAACTCGAGGGCGCCGGCGACATCATCGCGAACTATGAAGCCCTGTCGGTAGTGCCCATGAACTACCTCTCGTTCGCCAAGAACCCTCGCTCCAGGCAGATCGCCGCGACCAGCCAGGTACGGCCTATCGAACTGGCAGTGGTGATCTCCACCGGAGACCTCGTCAGCCCAGCCTTGAAAAAGGGCACCTACGTCACCTACCTGAGACAGGCCGGCGTCACGCAGGAACTGACGGACGCACTCTCTACCGCCCACAAGGTGCTGACCGCAGCAGCGCGAGCCAAGGAGCGAGCGGCAAGGGAGAAGGCAAAGGCCGAGAAGGCGGGCAAGAAGGGTGTGAAGAAGAAGAAGGCACCCGAGAAGAAGAAAGCTCCCAAGAAGAAGACGGGCGCCGAAAAAGCCGACGAAAAATGGCGCCAAATTGTCAAACGCTACGGTTACTCCCACGAGGAGATCCTGGCAAATGGCCCCAAGGAGTGCGCAAAGTACATCTACCTACGCCACACCGGGATCAAGAAGGCGGACAAGGGCAAGGTACCCGAGACCTTCAAGATCAGCACCGAAAGCAGTCTGCTGCTTTACCGCGACCAGACCGGCAAGTGGGTGGCAGCAGTGCCCACCACACAGGACTTCCTGAAGGCCAACTCCGACGACGCTCCGAGCACCATCACCGAACCAGTCGGCGGTGCGGTCAAGGTCAGCTTCTCGATACCCATCGATCAGGCCCAGATGATCAAGAAGCGCAGCAGACGACAGATGACCTTCGAGATCGGACTTCAAATGAAGTAGCTTCGATCCCGTCCTAGCAGCGGAGCATCTGAAATTGGAAATCAACGATCCGGCCAAGGCCGCGTTTTCATTCCAGGATTACACGGCCGGCGAGCGAATCGATGGCGTCGAGATCCTCGAACTTCAACGGTTCAACGATGACGGCGGTGCGATCACCGAACTCGGGCGCCTGACCGCCGGAATGCACGGCGAGCTCGAGGGCTTCGAGGCCAGGCAGATCAACTACAGCGAGATCGAACCCGACGCCGTCAAGGCGTACCACCTGCACCACCGTCAGACCGACGTCTGGTACGTGCCGCCACACGACAAGCTGCTGCTGGTGCTACACGACTGCCGGAAGGGTTCACCGACCGAGAACACCACCATGCGCTTCGTGCTGGGAGATGGCCGCAACCGCCTGGTGCGGATCCCGCCGGGCGTCGCGCATGGCACCAAGAATCTGGCGCGAGCCGTGGGTCGGATCATCTACATGGTCGACGTACAGTTTTCCACGGAGTCCGGCGAGTGTGACGAGGGTCGCCTGCCATGGGACTTCCTGGGTGCAGAGGTCTGGGACGTCGTGAAGGGCTGACCCCAGCGATGAAGAAGGGACCCAGAGAGTTGTTCGTGGTCGGCGATCGCGTCCTGATCCGACCCGAAGAAGAGGAAAACCGAACCCGCGCCGGACTGCTGCTGCCGCCTGGGGTCAAGGAGAAGGAGGACATCCGAAGCGGGACTGTTGCAGCGCTCGGACCCGGCACCCCGCTACCACCTCCCGAGGCAGAATCCGAGGACTGGCAGCAGATTCAACAATCGGCCCCCCGCTATCTTCCCATGCAGGTCAAGGTCGGCGACTCCGCCTTGTTCTTCCGCAAGGCCGCCATCGAGATCTCCTTCGAGGACGAGAAGTTCCTGGTCGTTCCACACAGCGCAATCCTGGTCCTGATGCGCGGAGAGAACGTCCCAGATGAACTCCCCGAGGACATCTAGCCGAGCAGCGAGCATTCAACGCCCCACCCCACCAACACTCTGGTCCGGCCAGGCCCTGCACTTCGGGTGCCTGGCATGCCTGGTAACGTACCTGTGGCTCCAATGGCACTGGATAGGTCAACCGCAGCCGCTGGCCTTTTGGATCGCGGTCGCCTTCCCGATCTGCCACCAGATCTTTGTCTGGATCGCGTGGCGCTTGGAGCTGAGGTCTTCTGCAGTCAGCCGCACACTCGGCTTTGGACCCTATCTAGCCATCTTCTTCGTGTTGTTCACTGGTCGCTTCGTCTCGCTTGTGGTCCTGGGCTGGCTGGACTTCGGAATCCTGCTGGCGCCGGGCCCGCCACTACAGATCACACTGACCTGTCTGCTCGCGCTACCAGGGATCTACGCCCTGTACAGCGTCGTCCGCTACTTCGGTCTGAAGCGCGCCGCCGGCGCCGATCACTTCTTTGTCAGCTACCGAAGCAAGCCACTGGTGAAGGAAGGCATCTTCCGGTTCACGAACAATGGAATGTATGTCTTTGCCTTCCTGCTGTTCTGGGCGATCGCCATTGGCTTCGACTCACCGGCAGCCCTGACGGTGGCCGCGTTCAGCCACGTGTACATCTGGGTGCACTTCTTCTCGGTTGAGAAGCCGGACATCGACTTCCTGTATTGCAGCAG
>JAYZDB010000295.1:0-10296 GCA_036338025.1 Planctomycetota bacterium | reverse complement strand
CGTGAATACTGTTCACTCCTCTCACGCTGCCGAGCTGCCTGTTGTTCTTCTTCTTCCTCGGTGGAAGCCGCCTTGACAGTGCGGGAGCCAGAACCAGGGTGCTTCTTCACGTATTCCTGTTCGGCCGCACTCGAGGCTCGGCAGTATTCAATCAAGAAGTCCTTCCCTCTAAACTGCTTGCTCTTCTTGCCACGCCCCTCGAGGAAGCGGACCAGTGCCCCCATCTGGTAGCCAACGGCGCCATCTGCCTTGTCTAGATCCGCCACCTGTTTCGGTGTCATGTTTATCAACTCTCGCACCGACTTGAGGCTGCCGTTGCGGAACCCACCCTTCTTCTTGAGCTTCGCCAACTCCATGCGCTCATAGAGAGTCGGTTCAAACGTGACCTTCCGACCTTTGACCACGGTGCCGTTCAGCCAGTAGCCGATACCGGATCGGACCCACGTCGGCACATCATCCATCAGGTCATCGTCCTTGTCCGAAATGTAGTGACTGAACAAGTTCCGCATCAGGGAGCCCCAGGAATCGCGCAGCACCTCACCCTTGTAGAACTGCAATTCGGAGACTTCCCGGCTGAACATCCCAAACGAGATCATGAGGCCAAATCCACCACTGCCACTCGTGTGGTAGCCCCGGTATTCGTCAGCATCCCGGCAGATCCGCAGAATGCTGCGGCGAACGTACTCATCTGAGATGCCAGAAAACCGCTTGTCCAGCCAGCCGAAACAGGCCTCGGCCAGGGTGACAACCGACTTGGTGAACTTGGCGTCGGCGTGGCTGATGACGAGAAAGTGCTTGGACTTGGTGACCTTCCAATCCGCCGGCAACTTCTGGCGCAACCGACGCTCCTGCTGGGCCTCAAGCTCCTTGCGAAGCTTGTGGCGCTCCGCCATCGACAACTTCTTCCATGCACTCTTGCCCGGGATCTTGACCGACGCCGAAACTTCATCCACCGGGGCCTTCATGGCGATGAACTTGAAGCTCCTGAGCGCCTGGTTGATCATCGAACGGAGCTTCTTGTAGTGCTCCTCGTAGATATCGAACTCCACCGCGAAGCTCTGATCTCCACGTTGGTAATCCCAGGCGATGACACGACGCTTGGCGTTGGCGAGTTTGTCGAACTTGACCTCGTACATGTTCCCAGGCACGCCGCTCTTGCGTTCCTTATCGACGCTGAAGAAGAAGCCACCACCGCCCTGGGTTCGCTTTACATAGTCGCGGAAGTTCCGGTGCATCAGGTTGCGGCCGAAAACGACCACGCCCTGGTTCTGTTCTTTCTTGCGCTCCTTCGATGGCGCGTTCTTGTCGAACATGATGACGCGCATCATCAGCTTCCTGGACCAACCGTCGCGGCTGACATATTCCTTCTTGGACTGGAACAGACCAACGACCCATTGCTCATCCGGCTTGGTGGGGATCTGTCGCCACTTGCTCGGCACCTTGACCTTGAAGCCAAGGGTGTCGTCCTGCAGCCACCCACCCCTGAAGGTACCCTGTCCAGGGAGAAGCATGCAGAGCACGACCAATGCTGAGAAACCGAGGACAATACGTTTCATGACTTGACTCTTCCGAAGCGCTGACAGGTGAAACGCGCAGCATACCCAAGATGCGCAATCCACGCCATGCGTCATAACCCACTCGTTTTTTCCCGGGTCGGCTCAATGCCGCGGCACCGCCAGGAAGTCACAGAGAAGGCGGGCATTGCGAACGTAATCGCCGACGTGAATCCGACCATCCCGCAGCCAGCGTCCCTTCGAATCGAGTTCGGCCAGCAGTTTCTTGACCACTGGACGGAGTTCCGCGAGCGACTCAGTGGGGACCAGACGGGCCCGATAACCGGCCGCGCCAAGCTTGCTGAGCAACCGGTAATCTCGGCGGACCGCCTCGATTCCGTAGCTCGACTGCCAACTGTAGCCGTTCCGTCGCTCCTCGCTGATCTCTGCCAGATCGTAATGAACGCGTCCATCACGATCACCGTAGATCGGCTTGTTTGTCTTCAACTCGTAGAACCTGGCCCATTGACCTCCGGGGAGTTGGGAGCGTGTCAGCCACTTGTCGGCGGCAGCAAACGCACGCAAGAAACGCGGCTGCCCGGTCGCAAGGTGCAGATCCAAGAGGGTCCGTAGGTTGCGCGCAGTCACCGCGCTGCAAACTCCTGCCGGTTCGAAGGAGCGTGCCTTGGCAGGCCGCAGGTCGTGGGAGTACTGCTGTGCCCAACCACCCTGCGGAGCCGGCAGTTGCGACGCGAGGACAAAGTCACCACCGGCCAGGGCAGCCACCACACAATCCTCGCGTCCGTAGCGCGCGTGCGCCAGGTGTGCGACACGGATGCAGTCGTTGATCGTATTGTCGTTGAAGGTGTAGTAGTCGTGGTAACCACCACGCAGGGGGTACCACTGCGGCCAGGCGCCATTCTCAAACTGGCTGTCGAGCACAAAGTCCAGTCCAAGACGAATCGCCGCGGTCAGCCACCGCGCCTCCATGACATCGTCGAGTTCGATCAGGCTGGTCAGCGCGCCCTGACTGATGTTGTCATCCAGGGTGCCCCGGCCCCTGCCACGCTCCGGATACAGCGCACTCGTATCGAGGGCCGACAGGTTGGCTCGATGATCCCAGCCACCTGACTCGCGTTGCCCCCAGGCCAAGGCCAGGCCAGCGTCCCACGCGCCCCGGAAATAGCGATCCTCGCCGGTCAGCCGGAACGCCCGCAGCATGACCTCCGCAACACTCGGCGTACCCGGCGGCTGGATCCAGATCTCGTCGGGGGTCGCCTTTTCGTACAAGGCCTCACCATAACGCTGCTTCAGATCGAGGGAGTAGATGCCGGCGTAGCCGCCATGGACCGCAATCGAACGCAGGAAGTCCGTCGCACGGCCCAATCCGTTGCGGACCGCGACATCCAGCTTGTCAGCATCGGCGCGTTGCCGTTCGAAGAACATCACATGTTGCCAAGGCAACCCGTCGAATTGATCCACCAGCCTGAAGCCGTTCGAGACCAACTCACGCAACATCTGCCGCTTGCTCATCTTGTGCAGACGCTTGATCGGCACATTGGGGTCCTCGGTGCGGAACTCGACCAGCGCGATACGCCCGCCAGGGCGCAGACTCCGACGCATCGCTGCCAACATCTCTTCGGGATGTGAGAACTCGTGGTAGACATCAACGAGCAGGATCAGATCCACGGAATTGGCCGGCAGCCTGGGGTCGGAGACCGTGCCCAGGACCAGTTCGATCCGATCCCCAAGGCCCTCCTTCTCCGCCCGCAACTTGAGCAGCGAGAGCATCTGTTTTTGGATGTCGACTGCGATCACCTTGCCCTTGGGACCGACTTTTTCGGCCATCGGCAGAGCGTAGAAACCGTTGCCACAACCCATGTCGCAAACAACCTGGCCCGGCTTGACATCGAGCACCCGCAACAGGGTCGTGCAGTCCTCCTGACGCTGGCGTGATTCGCGTACCAACCACGGGGCACCCATGTAGTGCATGGTCTGGGCAACCTGCCGACCCTTGTAGAACTTCGGCTTGTCCTGCGACGACCCAGACGCCTGCAGCGCAAGGAGGACGAGCAATGTCGAGTAGCACAGGATGTTCATGGCTTGTTGTTTCCGGCGGAACGATGAAACGGCCACCGGTCGCAATCGAGACATCTGCAGCAAGACTCCATCTCCTGGCATGATCTCACTGAACCACGGTTCTTGCCCAGTCCCATCCGTGCAGTCCGCGGTCATTGACCGCGCGCACTGCCACGTGTGAGCCAGGGCGGGCCTTGTCGAGCACCGCTGTCGACTTCTTGACTACCAGTCGATGCCGTGTCGGATCATCGGCCGGGCCATAGACAATTTCGTAGGAGACAATCCCGTTCTCCGGGCTTGGCGTCCAGGCAATGCCGACGGTGCCGCTGTTGTTCTCGGACCCGAGCCCGGTGAGTCGCGACGGACTCGAAGCCAGGAGCATCAGGGACGCAACGGTAGTCTTCGCCGTCTCAGCAACCTGCTGGTGGTTGATGGTTTCAATCAAGTCTGTCGACTGGTGGTAATGCGGGTTACCCAGAACAGGGTATGAACCGATCCCGCCGACGATGTCGCCCCAACCATCGTAGAACGCCGCCGCATCGGTACTCTTGTAGTAGAGGGCATCGTAGGTAATCAACTTCGAGTAGCGCAGCGCTGCGTTGTGCTGCACATCGCGAATCCCTGGATTCGAATAGCGGATCGTGTTGTCGATGCGAGAGTCGTTCGCCCAGCCCAGCATGTCGTTGTTCAAGGCACCAACAACCTTCAAGCCCGCAACCTTGGCCTTGGCTACGAAATCCCGGCTGCCGAGCAAGCCCGATTCTTCGCCAGTAAAAGCGACGAAGATGATCGTCGCTGGCTGCGGGTGCCTGGCCAGGACGCGCGCAGCCTCCAGCGTCACCGAAGTTCCAGACGCGTTGTCGTCGGCTCCCGGCCCCCGCGACACCGAGTCATAGTGGCTACCGATCACGTAGATAAGTTCGGGATTGACCGTACCTCTCAGGGTCGCAACGACATTGCACGATCCGCCACTCCCCGTCACCGTGCGGCGACGCCCGCGCGACGCGATCTTTGGAGTTTCGGGCTGGTAGCCAAACGACTTGAACGCCTTGCTCAGGTACTCCCGGGCCTGCTTGTTACCCGGGCGCGTGATGTGCCGACTTCCGCAGGCCGCGAGTTGCTTTTCGTACTCCTTGACGCGGCTCACCGATACCGCGCTGGTGACCTTGCGGACCTCCTCGTCGATCGGCACAAACATGCGACTACCACGCTCACGCAACGCCTTTTCCGCCGTCAACTGCGCTTGCAGACGGCGGCGGACATCCGCCTTCGATAGTTCGACACTCCGATCGACCAGGTACACTGCTCGATCCGGCGTCACCGTATTGCCATCACGCTCGGACAGGATCAGGACCTTGCCCCCGTTGGCCGAGGCCTGCCACTCATACTGTGGCGCGATGGTCCGGATGGTGTTGTTGTGGAACAAACGCATCCTGGATCCACTCTGTAGGTCGTAGACATAGGCTCGCCGGTGTCGCGATTCACCCATCACGGCCAGGACCGTCTGTTCGTCGAGAAAGACCGGCATGAGGTCATGCTGGATTTCCTTGGTCAGCCGGCGGACCTTGCCTCCCTTGGTGGAAACGCTGAACAACTCCCAGTCATCCTCAGGCTTCGACTGGAAGACAATCGACTTGCCCTGCGGGGAAAGGTCGAAGGCTCTGGCGCCACCCGTGACCCGGCACACGGTCTTCGCCTTCAGCGCTTTGGCCCCGAGGCGTACGAGATCGATGTGCACGGCCCCGTCCTGCCCAGGCGTGCTGAACATCAGCAGCGAACCGTCATCGGAAAATTGCGGGCTACCACCACGGAACTTGTGCTCCGTCGAGTTTTTCCGATCCACGAGTACGAAGTCGGTAACGCCACCACGACCGCCGGATCCACGGCTACGCCTGAACCGGCTAAAGCGCCCACTCGCCTGCGCATTCCGGGTGCTCGGTGTGTAGACCAGGTATCGACCAGCCGAGGCGGTCCGGATATTCGTCTTGAACTCCGGTCGATCGGTCAAGCGCTCCGCCTCCGAGAAGCCGCTCTGAGTCCGGTGGAAGGCGTAGACGTCGCTGCGGTCGGCTCCGTTCGCCTTGCTCGCGACGGCGTATAGAGTCGATCCGCTGAGCCCAAACGTCGCACTCGCGATCTGCATTCCCTCGACCTGCAGCACCGACTTCTCGCCGCTCTTGCGGTCGAGCATTGTCATCGAACCACGATCCTCGGCGACGATCACTGCCACCGACCCATCGGGAGCCAACGCACACGCACTCCCCGGCATGACAGCTACCTCGCGCACCGCCGGCACAAGTTCGACAACCGCATAAGAACGGGAAGGCCTCGGGAGTTTGTAGCTCGCGAGGCGGCCGTCACGACTCAACTGCAGGCTACGACCATCCCTGGCAATTTCATGGACCGGGTGCAACTCACCGGTCAACAGGGCAATCTCGCGACGCAGCGTCTCGCCCTTGGGACCATCGATCAAGCGGATCAACGATTCCAGGGATCTCGGGTAGTCGCCAGCATCCCAAGCCGCACGTGCGGACTTCATCGTGACCTTGGCAGCCTGGCCCGCGGCGGTGGAGACTGCGAGCGGCAAGAGCAGGACAGTGACAACGACGACACGAAGACTCTGCATGGCAATTCGAATGGGGGTGGGAGGAGACAGCAGTATGGAAAACATCAGTTCCGATTCGGCAGGAGAATCCCCAACAAATCCAGAGTCACGTCCCAGGCACCTCGTCCGACACCTTCGCTTCGGGGTCAAGAGACCCGCCGGCGAGTCACAGCGCATGCAACTCCATCTGATACCAGGCCGAGCACCGCGCAGCCGGAGCCGAGGCTCTGATCTGCTATTTGCTCCGACTTGCGGGCAATGGGCAGGTCTGGCTGTTCAGCCGAGTACCTGGTCCGCGAACTTCTCGAAACCGATCTCTGCGCATAACTCGCGCAACGCGTCGGCGTCCGCACCCTGCCACAACAGGTCATCGAGGGTCTCTTCCAGCGGAACGTCAGTCCGCAGGGTTGCCAGTCGCCGATACAGCGAGGCATCGTCTCGGGCGCCGGCGAGGTTCTCCGCCAGGGCCTTGGCACCACGCACCTGGACGTTCCAGGTCTCCGAATCATCGGGGATCTCCTCGATGTGCTGATAGCTGGCCAACACCGTCGAAGAAGACTTGGCGCCCCAGCGTGGAATCCCCGGGATGCCATCAGCACTGTCGCCGACCAAGGCCAGCCAATCCGGAATCGAGCCGGGTCGCACTCCGAACTTCCGTTCGACACCGGCTTCATCCAGGATTTCGCGCTTCCGCCGATCAAAGCAGACGACGCGATCGCCACGCACCGCCTGGGTGAGGTCCTTGTCCGGCGAACAGATCACGACCCTCTCGACCGACTTCTCGCCGCCATACTTCACCACCCCACTCATCAAGGCATCGTCTGCCTCGAACTCGATCATCGACCAGACGGTCAGTCCCATGGCCCGAAGTGCGCGCTCAGCGAGTTCGAACTGCTCAAACAGCTCAGGGTCCATGCCTTCGCCGGTCTTGTAGCCATCGAACATCTCGTTGCGAAACGACTCGACCACCGTGTCGAATGCGCAAGCAACGTGAGTGACGATTGGATCCTTGAGCATGGCCCACATGCTGCGCATCAGGCCACGAGTCGCTCCGACCTCCCTGCCGTCAGGATCCGTTGCTTCTGGTGCACCAAAATGTGCGCGAAACAACTCATAGGTTCCGTCGACAAGGTGGACTTGCACCAGACCCTTCCCGCCTACTGCATCGGTCCCGAGAGTTGCTCGAGCGCCGCCTTGCAGCGGGCCACTGCCTCACTGACCGGGATCTCCGACTTCTCGCCGTCCTTCCGGATTCCAAACTCCACGATGTCCTCGTCAGCCTTGCGCCCTACCACCACCGTGACCGGGAACCCTAGCAATTCGAGGTCCTTGAACTTCGCTCCCGGACTCATCTTGCGGTCATCCAAAGCCACGTCGATCCCGGCCGCCTGCAACTCTTCGTACACCCCCATCGCAAGTTCAACCTGCTTGTCGCGTTTCTTGTCGAGGAACGCGACTACGACTTCGAACGGTGCGATCTGCACCGGCCAGACGATGCCCTTGTCGTCATAGTGCTGCTCGACTGCCGCCGCCGGCGTGCGGCTGACACCAATGCCGTAGCATCCCATTTCGAAGGGTGCGGGCTTACCGCTCTCCGCCATGAACGTGGCGCCCATCGCGGATGAGTACTTCGTGCCGAGCTTGAAGATGTGCCCCACCTCGATCCCGCGCACCTCCTGCAAGCTGTCATCACACTTGGGGCAACCATCCCCGGCACGAGCGAGGCACAACTCGTGGAACTCCGCCTCCGAGCTGTCCCGCCCGAGATTGACGTTGAGGCAATGGACGCCGTTCTCATTGCATCCGGTCAGGAGATTGGTCTGCTTCTCGAGCGTCGAGTCCGCCAGCAGCCTGACGTCCTCGTTCAATCCGACCGGGCCGGCGAAACCGACCTCGGCGCCGCTCACCTTCTTGATCTGCTGCTCATCCGCCAGCTTGACCGCCAATGCGTCGAGTGCGTTGCACAGCTTGACTTCGTTGATTTCCAGATCACCACGCATCATCACCGCCACGATCTCTTCGCGGTCGGCGAAGGTCGCGTTGTAGAGGACCGTCTTCGCCATCACCTCGGCAGGTAGGTCGAAGAACTCCTGCAACTGTTCAACCGTCCGCACCTCCGGGGTGTCGTGGCGTTCAAGCGGTTTGGGCTCCCCCTGGTCTGCAACAGCCGTCACCTTGGCGCTGGCCTTTTCAACGTTGGCCGCATACTTACATGCGTCGCAGTACAGAATTGCGTCCTCACCGGTGTCCGCGACCACCATGAACTCCTGACTACCCGCCCCACCGATGGCGCCGGCATCCGCATCGACCACGGTGTACTTCACGCCACAGCGATCGAAGATCGCCCGGTAAGCCCGGTCCATCTTCTGGTACGAGTTGTCGAGACCGGCGCGATCGACGTCGAAGGAGTACGCATCCATCATGATGAACTCGCGCCCACGCATCAATCCGAAGCGCGGCCGGATCTCGTCACGGAACTTGTCCTGGATCTGATAGAGGTTGATCGGCAGCTGCTTGTAACTGTTGACCGCCGTGTTGACGTAGGAAGTGATGACCTCCTCGTGGGTCGGTCCCAGGCACATGTCCGCGCCCTTACGATCCTGCAACGAGAACATGATCCCGTCCGCGACGTACCGATCCCAACGACCCGAAGAAACCCAAAGCTCCTTCGGCTGCATGATCGGGAGCATCACCTCCTGTGCATCCTCACGGTCGAGTTCTTCGCGCACGATGTTGAAGACCTTCTTGATCACCCGCCACATCAGCGGCGAATAGCTGTACAGGCCAGCCGCTGCCTTGACGATGAAACCGCCCCGAGCGAGCAGGCGGTGGCTGGGAACCTCCGCGTCGGCGGGATCGTCGCGCAAGGTATGGATCAGGATCTGGCTGAAGCGCATGGCCGGAAAGCTAACATAGTTACCCCGTCAGCCAGAAAGGTGTGAGACGAGGAATCCCCTAGCCATCCACGGCCACGGGTCGCCGGTGCCCGACCAGGAAGTCATGGACCCGTCCCAGGGCGGCCCCGGTCATCGAACCGTGCCAGGTGTAGTCCCGTCCATCGACCAGCAGCACCTGGCAGCCGGGGAACAGACCGGAGCGCAGGATCTCCGACTGGTGCGGGATGCCGAATTCGAACGGTTCGGACGGCAACAACACCAGATCCGGTTGCAAAGCCTCGATTTCATCATCCGGGATCACCGGATACCGCTCCTCGTAGTCAGCACAGACGTTGTCGGCACCGACCGTCTCCAACAGATCGTGGAGGTAGGTATCCCGGTTGAAGCTCATCCATGGTCCCTTCCAGATCGGGGCAAACACCCGGATGCGGTGGCGCCCCAGACTCTCGATCTCGATTCGGGTCAACTCAGCCTGGATCTGCAGAATGAAGGATTCGGCTTCATCCCAGCAATCGACCCGCTCGCTCAGTCCCCGCAGCATCTCGGTAACGTCGTAGATGGTCCGCGGCATCGTCTCGTAGACTTCGAAGCGCTCCTCCAGCCAGACGATGTCACTGGTGCGGTTTTCCTCCGAGTTGACGAGTACCAGATCCGGCTCGAGGTCAACGATATCGGAGAGCTTCGGGTTCTTGGTGCCACCGACCTTCTTGAGCCCGGACACACCATCAGCGGGATCCACACAGTACCGGGTCACTCCGACCAATTGGTCGCCGAGCCCGAGGTCGAACATCGTCTTGGTGAGGCTCGGAACCAAACTGACAATGCGGCGCACCTCGGTCACGTCAATCGCTCCGCGACAGTCTGAACCAGCACTGGCTTGACCGGCACCTGCACGGACGGGCAAGGCGGCGGCAGCTCAGAACTCGCGCAATGTTCCCGCAACAGATCGCCGACGATCCGGTGGCAAATCCGTGCCTGACACGGCCCCATCCCAGCGCGGGTCGCCATCTTGATCGATCGAAGGTCACTGCCGTAGACCTCACTCGCTCGCTTGACGGTCTGCATCGTCACATCCTCACATCGGCAAACAACGGTCTGTGCTTGGACCAGGTCGCACACTCCCGGCAAGACCGGAAACGCCGACAACAGGCGGTCGGCGGCCTGACGTTCCTTGAGACACTGGCGACGCAGAGCCACCAGATCGCGGCCCTCTGCCAGACCC
>JAYZDB010000294.1:0-8451 GCA_036338025.1 Planctomycetota bacterium | reverse complement strand
GTCGGTCCAATCATCCGATCATTGGTAGGAAGATCTCGCCGGTGCTGAACAGCATGGGTCCGTCGGCCGGTCCGCCGATGCCAACGACTGATTCCTTCTCGGCTGTGAACCAGGATGTGCTGGCCATCGGATTCGAAGCGTGCGGAAAGAAATACGTCAGAAATCAGACCCAGTGAAAGATCCGACATCGCCGGTCCGAGCACCGCAAGGGAACCACCCGGTACGGTACGCCACAGGCGCACCGCCCGGTCTCCATGCACTGTTGCCACCGTGTCACCGATCGGAGAGAACGCGATCCGCGGTGGCTGACGGACGGCGGTCGGCTGATGCCCGTTCAAGCGCGTCATGACCCGGCCGGTGGCAGTGTGAAACAGGTAGAACTCACCGGAATCTCGCGCGATACAAGCGATCTTGGCGTCCAGGGGAGAGAGGGTGAACTCACGCCGATCTGACTCCGCAGGGATCTTGGCGATGACGCGCCCGGTGTCGGCGCTCAACAGGTAGTGCGCACGGGCAGCAGTACCGGTGACCAACAAATTCCGGTCATCATCACAGAACGCGATCTGCCCGGTCCCCAGGAGGTACCCATCGTTGATCTTGACATCGAGGAAGCGCGCGGCATCGGCTACGTTCACGATGCGCACCGAACCATTCTCCTCCAACCATGCGAGTCGGCGGCCGCTTGCATCGAAGGCCAAGGCAAGAGGATTGGTATCGCAGGACTGATCCAGGATTACAGAATCCCGACCGAACTCGTAGACGTGGATCCTTTGCCTGGTGGTAATGGCGGCCACCCCGACGCCCTTTGGGTGGAATACGAACTCTCGGAACTGGGTCCGCCCGCCCAACAGAGAGGCTGCTGACTGTGTATCCAGGTGCACGACCTGCAGTGGCCCGGCGTCCTCCTGGGTGTGGGCGATCAAGCGCTTGCCATTGGGTCCGACGTGTCGTTGCACCCTCGAATTATGGTGCAGAGATGGCTGCAACACCGGTTCCGGGGCGCCTTCGGTGTCCCACAGGAAGATCTCACCGGCGACGTTGGCCAGCAGTACCCGCTGATCACCGATGAACTCGAGGTGTACAACCGGCGCAGACAAGCGCAACTTCTTATAGACCCGCTTGGAGTGACGGTCCCAGAGATGGACAGTGCCATCCGTCGACGCAGACACCAGCCTTCCACCCGACGGGGCGAAGTCCAAGGCCGTCAGAACCGATTCGTGGGCGGTGTAGGTGAGCTCCTCTTGGCAGGTGCGGAGCATCTCCAGGAGTGCGTCGTCGACGCGTGATCGCAAGTCCCGGTCCAACTGGTCGAGCTGCGTACTCTCAATTGCGTCGGCACGTCGGGAAGCCTCACGAGCCAGGATCAAGCCTAGTCCAGGATTGTCCTGACGGAGAGTGCTGGCTTCCATCAGCAGTCGGTTGATGGTGGTGACCTTGTGGTTCTCCTCCAGATCACCCAGTTCTCGTTGGGTCTGACCAATCGCTTCGGAGAGGCTGCGTTTTTCGCTGGCGAGACGGTCTTTCTCCAACTGCAACTGCCCGACCTGTTTCTGCTGCGCGACCAGCTTGTCGGATTGCGTCGAGAGACTGGCTACCACCTGTTTGAGTATGCCGGCCTGCGTGTCGGCCTTCGCGCTGGCGGCGTCAGCGCGTTGCGTCGCCTGCGCTTGCTTTGCCTCGAGTTTCTCGATGTCCATGCGGAGCTGGTTCGACTTGTCATCAGCGGCCTTGGCTCGGCGGTTGGCCTCCTCCGCGTTGACCTCCGCCACCAGCTTGTCGCGCCGCGCCGTCTCGCCGAGGCGCTTCTCTTCCAGCGTCTGCTCGCGCGCATTCTCAAGACCACGGTTGGCCTCGTCGAGAGCAAAGGTGGCCATGAAGTAGATCAAGCCTGTTGCAGCGGTCGAGAATGCGAGCAGGGCGATGCTGGCGGTCGCCAGGTTACGGCGCAACCAGCGTACACTCCGTGTCATGCTGCCGATCGGCCGCGCATGCACGGGTTCGAATCGCAAGAAGCGCTGCAGATCATCGGCGAATTCCTGTGCGGTCTTGTACCGGCGCTGAGGGTTCTTTTCGGTCGCCGTCAAGCAGATGGTCTCCAGGTCCAGCGGCAGAGTCGGGTGGGCAATCCCTGGTCGCGGTGGTTCCTCGTTGATGATCGAGTGGTAGATCTTCTGGGGGGTGGCACCGGCAAAGGGAACGTCCAGTGTCAGCAACTCGTAGAGAGTGATTCCGAGCGAGTAGACGTCCGTGCGGTGATCGAGATCCTTACCCGCAACCTGTTCCGGGGACATGTAGTGTGGACTACCTAACAACTCCGAAGTCCGAGTCACTACGCCTTCGTCCTCGACCCGCGCCAAACCGAAGTCGAACAACTTCGCGCTGCCGCTGCCAGTAACCATGATGTTGGATGGCTTGACGTCACGATGAATGACCTTCTCATCGTGGGCGTGTTGGAGGGCATCGGCGACGTCGATCACCAGGTGACAGACTGCCTCGATGTAAGGTCGGTCCCGGTCGGTGCTGACATCGTCGGTGTTGGTCTCGGCGATCGCGTCCATCCAATGGCGTCGACGCAATTCGCTGACCGAGGTCTCCCTGCTACGAAGGCGGTGGATGACCTTGTCGAGGGAACTGCCGTGTACCAGTTCCATCGTGAAATACGGAGTCCGGTCGAGGGTGCCAGCTTCGAACACTGAGACAATGGCGGGGTGCCGTAGGGCAGCAATCGCTCGCACTTCGCGTTCGAACCGCTGCAAGCGCTTGGGGTTGTCCGCGAAATGGCCAGGCAGGACCTTGAGGGCTACGGTCCGGCCGAGCCTGAGGTCTCTGGCCTCGTAGACGATCCCCATTCCGCCTTTACCGAGGACCTGCTGCAGCTCGTAGTCGCCTTGGCGTCGTGGCAGTGCAGAGCCGTCGGATTTCAGCAGCGCCCCGCTGGCCGGTGTCTGCAGGAAAGTATCCGATTCGCGCTCGTCATCCGTCGTCGTCAGCCAATCGTCCACCGCCACCCGCATCGAGTCGGAAAGCCCAAGCCCATCGAGAGCCAATTGGCGGTCATCGCCTGGATCCGTAGCGTCGAGGATTGCCAGGATGCGTTCCTCGATCTCTGCGGTGATCCGGTTTTTCGTCTCACGTCCCGTCATCGATTTTCAAGGTACTGCAATCAGCGACTTCCGGCCACGGCCTGGAACGGTTCCAGTTTCTTGCTTGCTAGAGATTATGATAGGGCCAGGTTCATGGAAGAGATAGACGACGCTGATGGCAGTGGAAAGCCCCTGGATCCGGGTCAAACCCTGGTCCTGGTACGTCGGGCCAAGGCGGGGGATGAGGATGCGTTCACCCAACTCTACGCACGCCACGCCGATAGGGTCCGGCGCAGCGTCTCGTTGCGTCTGGGCCGGGAGGGACCAAACGACCTGGATGACGTCGTCCAGGAGACCTTCATGTTCGCGTTCGAAGGCCTCAAGCACGGGAAGTTCCAGGAAAACCACAGCGATGGTGGATTCCGGAATTGGTTGGCCACTATCGCGGTCAACAAGATTCGCGACCGGGCAAGACTCCGCAATGCAAAGAAGCGGGGAGGCGGTCGGGAGCGCCTGATGCGTGACGCATTCGCGTCGTCAATGTCCGATCCAAACATCGCGTCGCCACTCGCGCGGCCTAGCGAGATCCTGCGTGGGAAAGATCTGGAGGAGAAAATCAGCGATGCCTTGCTGCAACTCGATGAGCGTCACATGACGATCATCGACTTGCGGGACCACTGTGAGATGGCGTTTGAAGAGATCGCCACGGAGATGGGCTACAAGAAAGCCGCGACGATGCGTTCCTTGTACAAGCGAGCCAAGACCCGACTTCGCGAGATCCTCGTGGAGATGGGTGTCGACGCGCTATAGATCGGGATCTATGCCCGCCGCGCGTAGCCCACGGTCCAATTTCTCAAGCAGGCTGGCGTCCTTGGCAATGCGTCGACGAAGCCGACGGGTCGTGCGCTTCATGGTGTTTTGCAACCCATCGGTGACCGGATAGGTCGCCGGTGAGAGTTTCACCCCATCCAGGAGTGCATCGACTGCCGTCGCATGGGCGCCCTTGTCGAGCGCGAGCTTGGCGCGGCCTCCGCAGCAGATCGCGGCATAGTGATCCGCAGAGCGCTGGTAGTCTGGATTGCTGTCAGCACATCGCTGGAACGCTTCGATCGCGCTGCGGTAGACCACATCGGGGTCCTTGTCGACGGCGTGGCGCACATAGCCCTCGGCCGCCAGCAAGCTGGCGTATCCCTGGAACCACTCGATAGCACTGTTGGAGGCTTGGCTGCGCGGGATCGTCCGATACGCGGCACTGAGTCCCGGCCAACCACCCTCCCAAAGGACCTGCTCACGAAACGCCTCGTGTAGGAGACTGGCAGTCGGTAGGCGCTTGATCGCCTGCCGCAGGGTCTGGCCAGCAATCCGCCGTGCTCCGACATAAAGGAGCAAGTCGTGATGGGCCTTGTGTTGGGTCTCGACGCAAAGCGGGTGCGCCGCCAAGGCCTGCCATGCCCGGTGCGCTTCGGTCAGCGCTGCCGCCGGATATTCGGCAGCCAAGTTTGGAGATTGCACGATCCGCATCTGACATCTGGCGTAGATCTCGAGGATCGCGGCGGTCTGTTGCGAGGTCGGCTCGAGGTGCAGGAGCGACTGAGTCTTGTCGGCATTCTTGATGGCCAGATCTGCGGCCTTGCCGGCTTCATCGAGTTCATTGAGCAACCAATGGACACGGGTTCGCAAGACTGACGACGCAGCAACGGGCGCGCCGTTCTTCTCCGCACGTTCGATCGCGCCCTTGGCATCCTGCAGCAAGAAGGTCGGATCCTTCGAATTCTGGATCCTGTTCAAGGCGTAACGAAGCGTGTCACGAGCAATCGCGAGGCTGTGCTTGCCCTTCAGATCTGCTTTGCGTGCTCGCTTGGTGTTCTGCTCGATCCGGGCATCGAGATCCTCCAATTCCTCGTCTGGCACCAGGTCGCTGGTGGTCGAAATGCCCTGATGTTCCTGGTAGAGCTTCCGCCACCATTCCGGATCGATCCTGCTCGACTGCTCACTCAGGGCACGACGGATCGTGAGGGCCCGGCGGCAGATGTCGTCGGTCTTGGCGGCGCGTTCCAGCCCTTGCATGCAGCGGACGTAACTCTCCTCAGACCCGGCGGTTCCCAGGGTCCGAAGCAATAGATCGAGGTCGGCCTTGGTGGCAGTCTTGGCAAGAACCTCCTCGGCGGCCCGAACCACCGTGTCTTGTTCGGCGAGCAGGCCAAGCCGAAGCAGACTCGGATGCCGAACCCCGCTCTTGTGCGCGACACTCAGTATCTTGAGTCTGTCGACCTGCCTGGCAGCGGTGAAGCGTGTCTCCAAAGAGACTCGGTCGATGTGGGAGTGGCTCTTTGCAAGACCCGCCAGCGATTGGCTGGAACTGCTGAGACTTGGCACGGCTGTCTTCTGACCGGCATGTTCCCGCAACGACTCGTCGATCTTGTGCAGGCCGGTGTCCAAGTAGCGATCAAACCTCTCCTTGCCGTCGGTACCAATTCCAATGTGCCTGGGCGCGACACGTTCGCCCTTGAAGTACCTGCTGTAGAGTTCAGGTTCGATGGCGATGTGCTCGCCGCAAGTCACACAGCCAAACCGTGGGCAGGGGATGCGACGCCCACGCTCATCGTAGTCCTGCTTGTTGTGCCGATCGGCAGATCCGATCACCGCCACGTATCGATTGGCCAGGCCTGCGAACGTCTTGTCGCGGTACCGATTCCGCACCAAGGAGTCGCAAGCCAGTTCGCCATCCTGGTTGGCTACCACAAGAAGCGGAAGGTTCTTGAGCCGAGCCAGGGCCAGAGCGTCATCCAGCGTGCGTTGCCAGCGCATCAGGGGCGGTGGTTGGGCGCTAGCAAGCTGCGCAACCAGGCCATCAAGGAGCGCGAGGACCGCCAGGGACAACTGCGCGGCAAAGGTCCGGCTACTGGGTAGGGGCGACATCGGGCAGAGGATAGCCGCTGGTCCCTTCAACCGGTCAAGCCCAGTCCGGAAACGATCCAGCAACCAGCCGGCACAGCCTGCAAGCGGGGCCCACGCAATACCCGATCCGGGTGGGGTGCACGGCGAGAAATTGCCTGTTTAGACCCCGACCAGATTGCGGTCGAGCGGTCATACCTGGATGCAAAACCTAGAGCGGCGACTTCTTGATGACTATGATCCGGGACTCGCCCTATGTCACAAGTCTCGCCTTCACACGATCCCCAGGTTGCGAATCCGCAGGAACTCGATCGGCTGTTGCGGCTGAATAGGTTCCTGAACCAGGAGTGCCTGGATCGCCTCGGTTTGAAACCAGGCGAACGAGTCCTGGAAGTGGGCAGTGGCCTCGGCCTCTTTGCCCGAGGAATGGCGCGGACGGTGGGCGGCACGCCACCAGTCGTCTGCGTCGAATACAATGAAGGGCGCATCTACCGATCGCTCGAATTGGCAGCATCCGACGGGGAAGAATCCCTGATCGACATGCGCCAAGGTGATCTCTACTCGCTGCCGCTCCGCGAAGAGGAATTCGGCACCTTTGACCTGGTGCATTGTCGCTTCGTGATGTCCCGCGTGTCCCATCCACAACGCGCAATCGAGACCCTCATGCCAGCGCTACGGCCGGGTGGTCGTATGGTCTTGATGGACGATGACAACGACCTCCTTCGACTATGGCCCTCGATGCCCGCAGTCGATGAGTTGTGGCGGGCCTTGGTACGGGGTGTCGTCGACCGTGGTCGCGATCCGTTTGTCGGGCGGAAGCTCAGTTCGATGATGCAGGTTGCTGGCTTGCAGTTGAGTCGCAACGGTTGCTTATTCGGCGGCGGCAATGCTGGCACCGACGGCTGGGAATTCGTTACCGACAACATCATCGACGTGTTACGTGCTGCACGAGAGTCGATCCTGGCCTCGACCGCTATCACCGGAGAACTATTCGACGAAGTACTCGGCACCCTGGTTACTTGGAGCCAGAGGCCTGACTCCGCCCTGTGGTATCCGATCTGCTGGGCGGAAGGGATTCGGCCCGACAGCTAGCCGCACCCGATTGTCCCGGGAGGCTCACTGGAAGCATAGGCTGCTGTAGAGGATCGTCTTGGTGTGGACGATCTCGCCATCGATATTGATTGCCTTGAACACGATCTTGGGGTCCTCGGCACCGGAATCGATGTCCAAAAAGCCGAACGACTGCTTCTTGTTATAGGAAAACTCAGCCGCCTTCATCTCCGGATGGACATGTTGGTTGGTCAAGCGAGACGAATTCAGTTCGATCAGGGGGTAGGGCTGGGTGTTGTTGATCTTGGGTCGCTCAAGTTTCCAGATATCCGTACGGTGACGGTCCGCAGACAGCAGAAGCACTCCCTCCATCCGGATTCGAGTGAGGAACGCGAAGATCTCGTCGCGTTCCTCGCGAAACCCATTCCAGGTATCCAAGCTGTTGTTCTTGGTTTCAAAAGACCACGGAACTGGCGAGCAAATAATCTTGAACAGCTCGTTGCGTCCTGACAACCGACCTTTCAGCCATGCCAATTGCAGCTGTCCAAGCATCGAGGGAGACTCGCTGTTCTTGGGATTCTCACGAAAGCAGCGGCCGTCCAGCAGGATGAAGTAGACGTTGCCGGCGCTAAAGTCGAAAAAACAGCCCGCAGCGTCCTGGATCCCAAAGTACGGGTTCGGCCAGTTCTGGGAGAACACCCGGTAGACATCCTTCTTCCACGGTGGTTCGTCGGGCAATGGGCCACCATGGCAGTCATTGGTGCCAAAGTCGTGGTCATCCCAGATTGCGTAGACCGGTGTGTTGGCCACCAGACGCCGAAACTCGCTACGCGACTGGCGCCGGTAGTAACAGTAGCGCTGCATGCCGGGCAGGGTAGGAGCATCAATGTAGATGTTGTCACCCAACAACAGCAGCAGGTCCGGGTCAAAGGACTCAATGGTGGTCCACATCCGCTCGTGTTGCGGTACGTAGCCTGCTCCACCGCCGAACGCGATCGTGAGTTTGCCGAGGTCCGTCGGCCGGTGGAGGGTCTTGAAACTGCCGCCTTCGATCGGCTGACCTTGCCCAACGGAAACCGTGTAGTCGTATTCGGTCATCGGCTCGAGCTTGCGAACCCATATCGCGCAGGTGAAATCCGTACTGGCGTATGTTCGACCCTCGGCCCGGATCACCTTGGTCGGGTCGGTCGAATTGCGGGGCGTCATGGCAACCCGGACCGGCCCGGGTCTGCTGGTTCGGAGCCAGACTTTGACCTGGGAATCGGTCAGGTGACCCAGGACCGGACCGTGGACCAGGCGCTCTGCATGTGCGGCCATCAACTTCCGGTAGGCCGGTGTCTTGGCGATGGTCTTGAAAAGTTCGCGGGGTCCAGCCACGAAGCGCTCAGCCGGCAGGCCTGCGGCCAGCGCTTTCTCCATCGCA
>JAYZDB010000293.1:0-18641 GCA_036338025.1 Planctomycetota bacterium | reverse complement strand
CCTTGGTGTTGCGCAACTTCTTGCGGCGGCCGGATAATGCCTGACGCAGGAACTCGGACAGCCCCTGACGGTCGGCATCACCGAGGTCGCACCGACCGTTTTTCAGGGGCGCGAGCTGCAACATCGCGGAATCAACCTGTGGCCGGGGCCGAAAAACCTGGGCGCTGACCTTGCGCAGGATCGAAGGCTGGTAGGCCAACTGCAACCAGGCGGTCATGGCCCCGTAGTCCTTGGTGCCGGGCAATGCGGTGATCCGCTGGGCCAGTTCCAGCTGGACCAGCACGGCCATCTCATCGGGCGGCGATGGCAGGTAGGCAAGTTCCGCCAGCAGTGGACCGGAAATGGCGTACGGGAGATTGGCGACCACCAGGAAGCGCCCGTCGTGCACCGCACGCTCCTCGGCCAGGGCCTCGATCACCAGCGGGCTGATCCGCGAACCCTGCAGAGCATCGCAGTGCAGCAGTCGGACCGAGGCACCGCCATCCGGAAAACCAGGCAGTTCCCGGGATACGATCTCGTGCAGCCTTCCGTCAACTTCCACGGCCAGGGTGCGGGCACGTCCGGCGAGTTCACGAGTCAAGAAGCCAAGGCCCGGCCCAATCTCCAAGACCAGGTCTCCAGGCCCGGGATCGGCGGCGTCCACCAGCACCCGGTGCAGGGAAGGGTCCAGAAGGAAGTTCTGCCCCAGACGACGACTCGGCTTGAACTGCAAGGAATCCATCAGATCCCGGTATGAAGCAAATCGATCGCGGCCCGAATCCGGCAAAACTAACCACCCAACTCGACTGAGAGAAATTCGGCCATCGGGCCGCCGTCGCTCGGCATGATGCGACCCTGGGCATCCAACCACTGCCAAGCCGTGCGCAGCACGCGACGATGCTTCGGCTCGGCAAGAAACCGGCGCAAGAGCCTGCGCTCCGAAACCGACGGATTGACTCCGGACGCCAACAGCGCGGAGACCAGCCGGACAGGACCCGCCGCCAGTCGCAGGCCAGTAGTATCACTCTTGCGGCCCGCCAACAGTCTTTTGGGACGCGGAAAGGTCGACAAACGCGTGCCAGGACTCTTGCCGATGGTAGTCCGATAGTCGCCACCAAAAGCCAGGCGCGGTTGCTCCGAATGTTCAGCCATGATGAACCACTCCAAGGGCCGCGGAGACCACCCCGGCAGCCAACAGACCAGTCCAACGGTCTGGGACAACTTCGACACTCCCGGGAGTTCTGGCATCTCCAAGACCCGATAGGCACTCGCACACGCCTGCTTGGGCGGCAGGAAGCCCTCCCCCATGCTCAGCCACTCGGTCGGCAGTGGCGACCAGTCAGGCAACCAGGTCGTAACTCCAAGAACCGGCCGCGTTCGCATCCAGGAGGTGTCGAGGATCTCGACCGCCTCCTTCGGCAACTCCACGGATTCGGTCCACTCGGCGACATTTCCGATCAGGTCATAAGGCCCACTCGCGCTGCGACCGGACTCGAAACTCCCGACCGGCGCCACACGGCCGAGACTCAGGCCGTGCGTATTGGCCCATGTCTCAACCCATCGGTCACCCCATGGATACTGCGACGCACCCCCCTGGGTGCTGGCATACATCAACTCGTCGTGACGAGGCAAGCGACAGAAACGCCAGCGGGCAAACACCCTGGCTTCGGCCAGCGAGATGCTCGTGACAGGAAGGTCGCGGGCCGCGGCATCCGGTCGATCGCCAGCGGCCGTCGCCCCATCACCAGTAGCGGACTCGTAATAGAACCAATCCGCCCGGGTTGTCTCGAATCGATCGAGGAAGAAGGCCCCACCGCTGGCGGGAGGACGCTCGATCAGCAACAAGTCGCGAAAAATACCAAACCGCGTGTTGCGCTCTGGCAGGTCTGCGGCGCTACCCCCGTCGACCGGTTCCCACCCCCAGTACAGCAACCCAGCAGCGATCAGCACCACTGCAACTCCGAACTTCAAGACCGGGTTCAAGTGCGGCTTGCCCGGCACCATTCCCGGTCTCGTAGAATCTACAGCATCAGTCACGTCGCATCGGACCGCCTACCTGGGTTTGAGCAGAACGATCTCGACGCGCCGATTCCGGGCCTTGTCAGCCTCATCGACCGGAGCGTGGGGACCGTAGCCAGCAACCGACATGTGCTCCTCAACCACTCCGGCATTCTGGAGGAACTCGAGGACTGCAAGTCCGCGCGCCACGGACAGGCGCATGTTGGTCTTCCAATTACTGTGCTTGATCTTGTCACTGTCGGTGTGACCGGCCACCCGGATGCCACCCGAGTGTTCCGCGATCGCACTACTGAGTTTCTTCAGGGTACCCTGACCGACTTTCGAAAGTTTGGCGGAACCCGAAGCGAACAGGACACTACCCTCGACCCTGACAATCAGACCGTCGCTGGTCTGCAGTGTCGTCACGCCTGCCGGTAATTCTGAACCGGTAGGTCCGCTATCCTTCAAACCCTTGAGGATGGCTTCGACTTGTTTTTTCTGCAGGTCCAAGGCAGCGGCATCTTTGACCAACGGGGTCATGCGGTTGACCTCGGCGAGCAGGCGTGCGTTTTCCTCCTGATACTGCTTGTTCACCCGCTTGAGGTCTGCGACCTGATCTCGGAACGCGCCGTTGGCGGACATGACCTCTCGGTGCCGATCGGGAGTGATGCAGCCAGCCAGGCCGACCAGCCCGACCAGCCCAGCGAAGATTGCGAGGCGTGACATGAGATTCCCCTCCTAGGAGTCTGAGTTAGCAATGGATCACGGTGCGGATCAATCCCGACCGTCAACCGGGGGCACGGCCAGGAACACACAGGCTATCCGTGGGAGATCGGCGAACAAGGCGGGACTCAGACGGATCCTCAGTACACTGAAAAACCCTCCCCCCAAGAGAAGGGTCTCACGCCAAAACGCAGGACAATGCGAGACGGTCAGCCCAGAGGGGATGCCGCCACCGGGCGCCTCCGCCCTTACTTCGACTTCGCCCAGATCTTGGTCGCGAAGCTGTCGCCTGGTTTGGCCTCAGCGGTGATATCCCAGCTGATCAAGGCACCCCAGAGCAGAGCGAGGAAACCCAGGATCACGGCCGCCACCACCCATCCGGGGTCGGACACCGCAACCTCCGCCTGCATCGCCTCGCGGCGGCTACGGGACGCGACGCGCGGCTGTTCGTCAGCAGCATCAGCCTCCTCAAGGTCATCATCCTCGACCAGCAAGGTGTCTTCCTCGGACAACTCCTCGGTCACCATGCCGGTGTCGTCCTCGAGGGCATCGACGAAGATCAAGTCATCCTCGCCGTCAGAGCGGCTGCGTAGCGCCTCTACGTCCTCGGCACGGAATTGCATGCTCTCGCCGACGCGGAAAGCGCGGATATCGCCTTGCGAAACCATCTTCTTGAGCTGCTCACTCTGCAGCTTCAGGTCGCGGAGGGCGTTCTCGAAGGATACGAAGTCTTCGTTGGAATCAGTCACGGGTCAGGATCTCGTAGCTATTGGGAGGGGATGGGGATCCCAGAGAGGGGATGGCTGGTAGGTTACAGCAGATTCGGGCGGAATTGGATCATCTTCCACTGCCCTTCTTGGTGGTTTTGAACTTGCCGGTCCCTAGGCCCTTCTTGAGGGTCCCCGGGACGGTCACCGCGCCCGGTTTGACATTTTTGACCTCTCTGGAGCGGAACATCCGCGCCAGATCACTCCGGGTGTACTCGGATTCGTCGTTGTAATCGATCAGTTCCAGGTCCAGGTCAATCCGGCGGGCTCCCACCAGGACCAGGCGCCGCATGCTCTGGGTGCCACCACGGGCCTCGTAGACCAGCAATTGCTTGTTGTTGGTGTCGAACAGGTAGAGCACCGAGGTCCCGATGCCGTAGCTACCGGTCACCGCCATGAAACCGTTGTTCGAGGCCGCCGAGCCACCGCTGTCGCCACCAAATACCAGTGGCTCCGGGGCCCGGGCCGGTTTGTTCGATCGAGGCTTTGGAGGCACTACCGGACTGCGGCCCTGGGCCTGGAGCCCCGAATCGGGCTCGGAGTCCAGACGTCCTGCCATGTAGGCGGTGCCCAGGAGAACGCTTGCGGCAAGGGCACCGAGGAGATGCTGCTTCATGCTGAGATTGCTCGGAGAGGGGTTCGCGAGACCGGAGAATATAGCATCCCCGACTGTTGTTCACACCCCGCCAGTGCCCCCATCCGTCGCAGAACCGCTTGCCGGCAGCTCGATCCGGACTCGGAACCCATTGCCGGGCTCCGACGATACGGTCAAGTGGCCACCGTGGTTCTGGATGATCGTAAACGAGATGAACAGCCCCAACCCCGTAGCATCCGGATGGTTGGAACCGCTAAAGAAGGGGTTCATCACCTGGTCCAGGGTCTCTCGGTCAACCCCCGGCCCGTCATCTTCGAACCGTAGGACAACCCATTCTCCCTGCAAGTCGGCCAGCACTGAGATGCTGCGCCCCTCGGTCCCCTGCAGGGCGTTGAGGGAGTTCAGGAACAGGTTCAGGAGCACTTGCTGGATCTCGTGAGGGTCGCCCACCAGCGCTGGCAAGTCGTCCGCCATCTCACAGACAAACCCAACTTGCTGGTCCCGAAGCTGGTGTTCCACCAGGGCGCGGGCGCCCTCGACGGCGGTGATCAACTGAAACTCGACCGGATCCAGGACCCGTGGCGAGAAGTCCAGCAGCTTGTGAGAGGTGTTGGCCACCCGCTCCAGACCCTGCTGGATCAACCGGATGTAGGTGCGATCACGCTCTGAGAGCTGCTCGGAACCGGCCAGGCGATGCACTGCGTTGAGCATCCCACCGATCGGGTTGTTGACCTCGTGGGCGATCCCGGCCGCCAGGGTTCCCATCGAGGCCAGGCGCGACGAGACCAGCAAGGCCCGCTCCTTGGCTGCAGCCTCCTCGGTAGCCCGGCGCACCTCGGTCTGCAACTCGGCCGTGTGGCCTTCGACCTTGTCGGCCATCGCGTTGAAGGTCTCGACCAAGGTCGCGAGTTCCGGAGCCGACTCCAGGCGTGGCATGCGTGCGGTATAGTCGCCGCCCTCGACACGGCGCACCGCCGAACCGAGTTGCAAGAGCGGTTGCCCCAGGGTGCGCCCTACCACCCAACCTGACAGGATCAGGAACAGCAGCATGCTGGACAGCATCAACACCGCGTAGACCGCGAACGGCGTCTCGGGTGCATCCGGGACCAGGGGTAGAAACCAGACGCCCGCGTCCGGCGGCTCATCATCGGCTCGACCCGGTGAACGAATCGCGGTACACGTACCACCCGCGACCCGGACCAGGACCTCCTCGTCGATCGCCCGCTGGATTCCCTCGCGCACGGCTTCGTAGGGGAAACTCGCATGGTCACGCGCGGCGGATCCCAAGGGGTTGAGATCGATGTAGTCGTTGGACCGGTTGTTCTTGCGAATCAAGATGTCGCGGAACCGATCCCGAAACTGCAGATTCAGCATCTCGCGGACATTCTCGATCGCCTTGAGCGAGTTGACGCCCGCAGTGTGCGCGCTCGCAGGCAGGAATAACTGCTCGAGGTGTGCCTTGGTGACCCGATCCATCCACCGGTCTTGGAGCACCAGGGTGACCACACCGATGATGCCGAGAACCAGCAGGTTCATCAGCATCATGAGGACGAGCAAGCGTCCTCGTAGTGACATCAGCTAAACTTCTCCATCAGCTTGAGGAGTGGCGTGAACAGCGCAAACACGATGACACCGACGACCACTGCCATCACCACCAGCAACAGCGGTTCGATGAACTTGAAGGTGCTGTCGACGGTGCGCTTGACCTCAATCTCGTATCGATCGGCAATCTTGCCGAGCATCCGGTCGAGTTCACCGGTCTCCTCACCAACGTCAACCATGTTGATCACGATGTCGTCGAAGATTCCGCTCTGACCCATCGGGGTCGCGATCCCAGAACCCTCGCGAATGCTACCACGGATGCGGTTGACTGCATCGACCATCCGCACGTTGGGCAGGGCGTTGCCCAGGATCTCGAGCGCCTCAAGGTGCGGTACACCGCTCTCGATCAGGGTGCCGAAGGTACGCGAGAATCGCGCCACCAAGGATCGCTTGACGAGGGTGCCGAACAAGGGGATGCGTAACAGCAGTCCATCGAACATCCAGTTGTAGGCTTGCCACTTCCTGCGGAACAAGGAGTGCACCAACCAGAGCACGAACAAACCGCCAAAGTAAGCCCACCAGGTCTGCTTGAGGTGATCCGCGGTGTTGATCACGAATTGGGTGATCGTGGGCAGGGCCTCCACGCTGCCGAATTGCTGGATGAAGATCTCCCTGAACTTCGGAATCACGAAGATGAACACCAACACCAACACCAGAACGGCTACGCACAGCACAGCAATCGGGTACGCCAAGGCACCCTTGACCCGGCTCTTGATGTCCTCCTGGCTCTCCATGAAGTCCGCCAGGCGGTTGAGGATCACGTCCTGCACACCGCCGGCTTCGCCAGCTGCAACCATGTTGGTATAGAGGCTGTCGAAAATGTGCTCTTGCTTGGCGAAGGACTCCGACAAGGAGGTGCCGCCCTCGACATCCTCACGAATCTCCAGCAAGGCCTTCTTCATCGCACCCGGCGGCATTTGACCCTGCAGAATTCGCAGGCACTTGGTTACCGGGATGCCGGCGTCGAGGAGTACCGCCAACTGGTTGGTAAACTCGTTGAGAAGCCTCGGTGTGACCCGCCTGGAAAACAGGCCACCGCCACCGGTTTCCTGCTTGTTGTCGGCAACCGCCGGAGCGGCTTTCTTGGGTGCGACCTTGCGCTGGAGCTTCTTGGGCATGTCGGGGTTGCCGGAGCAAAGAGGGGTGTTGCGGGGCACCGACGACCACTTTGGTTGGGCGTCTAAGGCCGGATCTTGGCGGGATTGCCGGACCGGGGCAAGGCCCGGCACCACTCCGGGGAGATTTGCCGGCGGCCGAGGGCCGTCTCACCGACCACAGCTAGCGCAGCCAGTCGAAAAAGTCACCGATAGGGTCGAAATCAAACGACAGCCGCGCGACCGCCAACGCCAGGATCAGCACCCCGACTACCAGCAGGACCCAAGGCCAACGCGACACCACCAGGCCGCGGTCAGGCTGTCGGAACAGGGCCCGCTGCCGTAATTCCTCGGTCGGGAGGTCCACCTCGCGGAATTCGGTCGCTGCCATCGAACGGACAAACAGGATCACCACGGTGCAGTTGTCCGGCCCACCCCGGCGGTTGGCCTGGTGCACCAATTCCTCGGCGGCGTCCTGCGCTGGCAGGGTGAGAATCAGGCGCCGGATCTCGGCCTCTGACATCATGCCCCACATGCCGTCGGTGAGGAGCACGTAACGGTCTCCGTCACGTATCGCATGCTCGGTCACATCGGCCTCGACCTCGCGTTGGCCCGCACCGACACAGCGGGTCAGATAGCTCTCGGGCTCCGAAATCGCGTGGTCCTCGGTCAACTGTAGCATCTCGCCATCACGGACCCGAAGGCAGCGCGTGTCCCCCACGTGGCCCACGATGAGCCGCTGGCCAACGCAATTCATGATGGTCAGCGTGGTGCCCATCTCACGCAGGGTCGGATTCTCACGAGACAACCTGAAGACATCGCTGGCGGCCTCGGCAAAGCAGGCACGCATGCGCTCGCCCGGGTCCTCGTTGGTCGTCGCCTGGTGCGGCCGCACCGACGCACGGACCGCGGTACGACTCGCCTCCGCCCCGCCCGTGGTACCACCCATCCCGTCCGCGATAGCAAGAAACCAACCGCGCTCGACCATTTCCTCGGCGGTCTGCGGCGAGTAGAGGAGAAAATCATCCTCGTTGGCGCTCCGGACCCGGCCGGTATGCGTCGCAACCCCCAGGTCTAACATGGTCGATACCAGCACCTAGTCCTCACCCACCTTGATGGTCATCGAACGGACCTTGGCGGCCTCGGTCTGGACTGCAAACTGCAACACACCCTTGCCATGCTTGCCGCTGTACACCGCGCGGTACTCCCACTGGTCTCCATCTTCCTTGCCTGAGGACAAGAGTGCCTGTTCGAAGCCACGAGTCGCGTCACTCTGCAACTCACGGCCGTCGAAGCGCAGTGCTACGGCGCTAATCGGTTCCTGGGTATCAACGCTGATCTGCCATCCACCACCCACCGCTCGCGCCGAGATCATGATGGTGCCACTCCTGTACAGTTGCTCGCGCACCTCCGCCGACTTGAGCCGCCGAACCAGCGAGATCAGCATCCGGGATGCCGACTCCAGTTCCATCGACTCGACGATGGAATCGGGGTCCGTCGAGGTAAAGAACGGCGGCCACAGCACAGATTGTACAAATCCGAGCAGGCCACAGCGTTCGAACATGTTGAGGTCGATGGGGCCGGGTTCGATGATGATCTGCTGGGCCGACACCCGGCGGCCCGAGTATGCATCGCGCAAGGAAACCTGCAATCGGGCCTCGGATTCGTAGGTGTGATCCGGGATCAACGCACCCATCCCGAACAACCATGCCGCGAGGGTGAACGGCCAGCGGTCATTGATCTCCCGCAATTCCACCGGACCATCCTGGATCCGTTCAACAACCAACAGGAAGTCATGCCCGCCAGCACGGGCCCGGGCCAGCACCGACTGCAAGGCCTCGTCATTGAGGAACGGGCCACCGCTCACCTTCAGACGGTCGGCGACCGGCCCCGAATCGGCCTTGTTGGCGACAAACACATTCCCGGAGTCAAGCGTCCGACGAAGCTGTTCGAGGTCGAAAGCCTCCAACCGGGAATCGCTCGTCTTGAAGGTCCTCGACATCAGCCCCGCGGCATCCGGGGAGACCGGTACCTGTACAAAGCCGCCGCCGGTGATCAACACCGAGTAGGGCAAGGCCGGTTTCTCCCGCAAGGACTGCAGGCCCTCGACATCGGTAAACGTACACGACGCCAACGGCAGCGACAAAACAGGCACCAGAACCGCCAATCCCAGGATTTGCCGTGCGTACCTCATTTCATGCGCACCCGTTTCAAGAACTCGGCGCCACCCGCCAGACGCAGACCAACCTCACCGAGCAAGCGATGCGGCCTGCCAAGCAAGCCGGTTCCGGTGCGAGCAAGATACAAGGTCTTGACCACCCCTGGCACACCGATCGGCAACATGTCACCATTCTGGACCACGCGGCCCCCAGCCAACAGGTCGGTAACCGGCCGACCATCGGCGAGATTCCGCCCGCGCACCACGCCGATGCGGCGCAGTTCGAATTTCTGCCCGGCGCTGAGGTTCGGCTGATCGCCGAGACCCAGAGCCTGTGCGCGATGATCTTCGTGGTCCTTGAGAATGCCCGCGACAATCTGACGTGCACCCGGTTCCGTCGGCCACGGCAGGTCGAGGACCCACTCGCGTACTCCAAAGTCGACGCCACGCAGCAGGCTCAGTGACGTCCCGACCGAACCACCATCGACCCGCACCGCCTCGAGTTGGTTCTTGCCCCGCAACCCGTTCAAGCTGCCCGCTGGCACGCCGGTAAGAGCAGCGAGTTCGAGTTCCACTGCAAACGGCAGCCGGAAGGTCGCGGGATTCCCTGCGACCACCTGACCGGCCATGCGCGCAATGGCGAAGGCCTGGTAGAAATTCACCCCGGTCACCGGCGCATCGGGATCCGAATTCACCGCCGCTGACCAGGTCTTCGGCGTGAGTGTCATCGGAACCAGGTTGGCCGCCTTCCAGCGCTCAACACCCTTCGGGTCGCCAGGCATGTGAACATCCACCGGTCCATCCTTGGCCACCACATCCGCGAACTTCCGTACGATGTAGGCGTACTGACCACGGGTCAGCTCTGCGGACTGCAGATAGAAATCGCGGAGATTGCCGACCTCGATCGGTTGTTTGCGGACAAACGAGCCCTTCCGCCGCACCAACTCCGACACGGGATCCGGGAAGGTATCTTCGATTGGACGCAGCACTGGCACCATCCCGATGACTGCGAGTGCATCACCAAGGTCATCGAACCACCGGCTCAGTTGACCCGCGGGCAGCGACGAACGGACGTTCTTGATCTTCGATGCAAACGACACCGGCTCGAAGGCCGGTGACCCAAGCCCGACCTGCACATCCATCTCCAGATTGCCACGCCGCAATTCCTGATCTTCGCGGTCTCTTCCTACGATGTCCGCCATCGTGGGATAGTCGACTACGAAGCTCAGCTGCGTGCCACCACCGTCGATGGGCGCGAGGTGACTACACTTGATCTGCCGCGGCAGAGGGTTGGCGGCTTTGAGGGTCAATTCGATGCCAGGAAGGTCGTGCCGGGCAAAGTCGTATGGAGTACGCAGAACCACGGTGGTCGGACGCCGGTATTCGAGCAGCATCGGATCACGGGGAACCGTGACGTCCTGCATCTGGTACTGGAAATCGACCATCCGCGAGGTGCCCTTCGGCAAGCCCTTGGCCAGCGGCGCCTTCGCCCCCCCCAAAAGCACCTGCACAGGTCGCCCGAACACGTCACGCAAATGTATGCACAGGGTGTTGCGGCCCGGATGCAACAGTGCTCGTGGTCGGAAGGGGATCAACGCGGCATTCGCACTATCCGCCACGGTGAGTTTCAGTTCCTGGAAGTCCCCCGTCGGCCGGCCACTCCAGTACACCTCTCCACGAATCAGGCGGGGGTCACCCACCGGCGTCAATTGCCATCCCGCACCGGGTATCAGGCTGCCCTCGGCCAAACGTAGCAGACCACGGTCACCGACGAGTTCCCGGAAGAACCGGATCCCGGTCGCATCCGGTATGCGAAGTTGGAGGCCCTGGCCCAATTTCCGCAAATTCCAGCTGTGCATCCTCGGTTTGGCTTCCGGGTCATCAGGTACCAGATCGACGACCAGCTTGTACTGACCATCGGGGAGTCCAGCATCCGCATCGGGCAAGTGCAACACGCCACCACCGTGCTGCGATCCGCTGAGTTTCAGCGCGTCCCCAGTATCGACGCTACCGTCTCGGAGCAGGCGGACCCGGCTCGGCTTGTAGAAGGAGTTGCAAGTGAAGGGCAGAGAGCCCGGCTCGCCAGACCAGATCAGGAGATCCTCGCCGAGCGTGTGGAGCACGTCCGCAACGACCGACGTCCGCAAGCGGACCTCCGGCGCGTGCCGGTAGAACGTCAAGCGCGACGTAAACTCACGGAGATTGCCAGCACGGTCACGCACCTTGAAGTCGTAGCTGTCTCCGCTCACCAGGCCGCCGATATCCGCACCTTTCAGCTCGATGTTGACTTTGCCATCCGCACTGGTCTCCATCACGCAGAGACGGCCTCGCACCCACACCGCAAGCCCGTCATCAGGCCCTTCGAATTCCAGGCTGAGTCGGGCCTTGCCTTGGGACCGGTCCTCAAGTGCCCGAAGTTCGCCCGCCGAACGCACAGCAGGCACGAGAAAATCCACGGTCTCGAAGTCACGGACAACCGGATTCGACGCCAGATTACCCGCCGTATCCTTGCCGGTCAGCCGCAGCCGGACTGCACGAAGCGGCGCGGCGCTGGCCTTCTGCAACTCCGCCAACAGGTCGGAACATCGCAGACCTTTTTCCTGGTAGCGGTGCTTCACGTCGATCGGGTAGGAGACCCCATCGACGATACATGTCAATTCGAGACCACCCGGTGCCGACGTATCCAGGTACCCGATCTGAATCAGACTGCGCTGGTTGACGATTCCCCCGGACTCGATCACGTTGTTGTCCCCGTCGGTGATCCTGAGCGAGAGCTCCGGCGGTGTATCGTCAACCACGAACCGCGCCTTTCCGAGTGCACGGTTCCGGGCATAGAAGACCAGCAATGTCGGTGCAGCCTCTTTCGCGAGCCGACCCAGGAGTTGGCGGTAATCGATGTTGGTTCGGCTATCGAGCAGGAGCTTCCCATCGGCGGTCACAGTGCCAGGCAAAGGCAGCGGCACTTCAGCTTTCCGCTCGGGTGAATCGATCTCCACCACCAGTTCAGAGGCTCGGAAACCATCGAAGTCGAAGGTCATCTCCCGCAACTGGTACGACTGGTAGTGCACGACCGCCGGCGGGGTTGCGGTCGGTGAGACCACAGCGAAGCCTCCTAGTGAGCGCTTCGTCAGCGTCGGAGGAGCCTCGGCACCCAGAAAGAAGCTCAGCACCAACACGACAATCGCAACGACGAATAGCAGCACGGCAGAGTCGCGCACGACCCGCGAACCCGGCTGCCGGATCAGATTGAGGGTAGCCAGGACCTCCGCAGCAGAACCGGGCCGTCGATCAGGATCGCGGGCCAGCAGAGACCGTATCAACTGCACCAGACGTGCGGGTACGTCCGGCCGTGCCGGCATCGGCACAAGGTCCCCCCGAATCGTCGCAGCCGCCATCTCCTTGACGCTGCCGGTCCGCACCGGCAGGGTCTGGGACAATGCCTCGTAGGCAATCACTCCAAGGCTGTAGAGATCGCCGCGGTCGTCGACGTCCTTGCCCTCCAGGTGCTCAGGCGCCGAGTACGGTGGATTGGCAAACACCGCCGGCTCGGTGGAGACGCCCGCGTCCGGGAGGGCGGAGTGGGGCAGACCCTTGGCGATACCGAAGTCCAGGATCTTGACGAACGGCTCACCCCCCCGAATCATCACCATCACGTTGCGCGGCGTCAGATCACGGTGCACCAAACCGGCCTCGTGTGCAGCCATCAGGGCTTGGGTAATCTGGGCGAGAATGTCGACCACGGTGGCCGGCGCCACTGGCAGCTCGCCGTGCAGACATTCGTGCAGGGTGACTCCGCGGACCTCCTCCATGGCGATGTAGACCGTGCCGTCTTCCGCCTCGCCGACATCGAGGATGCGCCCGGCGTGTTCGTGCACCACCCGACCAGCTTTCTGGGCTTCGGCCAGGAAGTAGTCGCGATACTCACCGTGCACCGAGAAGCGAGCATTGAGGATCTTCAAGGCCACCGGTACCAGGGACACCTGGTGGGTGGCGCGGAACACCGTGCCCATACCGCCCTTGCCGAGCACACCCTGGATCAGGTACTTGCCGTCGACAACCATGCCGAGCAAAGGATTGCCCGCATCCTGTTCACCGCGGCGCAGCGGGAAGTGCACCGCCGTGGTCTCAGACATCCGAATTCCGCAGGAGGTACAGTCCTCTTGCGCAGCGTCGGTGATGCCTTCACATTCGAGACAGATCTTCATGCCGGTGACCCGTTGCCCGGCCGCCGTCGCCCCGATCGCCGGCCTACTTCGGCGCGGTCGACTGGGAGCCAGACGGAGGACGGGGACGCAACCAATTCTCCCATAGGTTGACGAATCTCAAATCCCCTTTGTCAAGTCCATTGAGACCGGGATATCGAGCCAGGATCTTGCCCAGTACCTTCAGCTTGTCCTCGATGGCAACGCGAGGATAGGGGCTCCCCGGGGGGTGCCCGTAGGCCAGCCGGGTCGCTCCACCATCCTGCCGGCGCAACACAACGCAGATCTCACTGTAGTTAGGGTCGGCCAGCAGCCGGTATCCGAGGTTGCTGGCATCCACCTCGATCAGCTCCGGCATCGCCGGGTGTCGCGTCCGCACCTGGTCCCGCCACTCGACGGCGGCGCTGGCGGCCGACAATACCCGGGGATCCGGGTGCTCCTCACCAATCTGGTAGATAGGAAGAGAGCCCGGCAGTACGCCATCGAGGAGTCGACACACCGGCAATCCACTCGGAGCAGACCCAGGCTCGCATCGGATACAGATCCCCGCCGCGGACACCAACACCGGGTTGATCCGCCCGGCCGCCAGCCCCTCAGGCACCACCTCAAGACCCGGGCGGCGCAACTCCAGAGCCAACTGCAAACGATCAGGGTGGGATGGTCGAAGTGCCGCCGACTCGACCCAGGAGAGTTCCTGCAAGGCGGCGACAACCTGCGCCAGGCCGGCAGCGTCGTCCTGACGAAACTCGCCTCGCAACACCGGTGAAAGCTCCGACAGCGCTGAGCGCACCAAGACCGGGTTGGTCCGCAGCCAAGACGGCGCGTCGCGCAGGGCAACCCGATCCAGATCGACCATCGGACCCGGCTCACCGATGCGCGCCGCCAAGGCCTGGTAGGCCTGTGGTGCGAAGAACCACAAAACCACCGTGGTGGTCGCGAGAACAACGATTCGGATGACCCAAGGTGCCATGAGGCTCAGTCAGATCGGCGGTGCTGCCGGACTCGTGTTGTACTGTACTGCGCCACCCTTGTCAGCGACCAAGCCTTGTGAAGGCCATCGCGCCGTCGGCGACACCGTACATGGCCGCGCCCAGCCGACCTTCCCAAGCACGGATCGGTGCCGGAGCACCTCGGCGTTTGGCAAGTACGAGGACAAACCTCGCAGTCGGGCTGGGCGCGACGTGGGTGGCCGTCTCAGCTCAGTTGAGGCGGGTAACGGCCGGCTTGGCGTCGGCCTGGACGCGCTTGCCAGGGGTCTTGCCACCGCGAGCGACTTCAAAATCCTCGACGAAGATTTCGATGGTGTCGAGCACGTTTTCGACCAGGCTCCGATCGAGAGTGAGATCCTGGCCCTTTGTACTGCTCAACTCATGTTCGAGGAGACGCGAGAGAACCTTGACTTGAGACATCCGACGGTGCACGAAGCTCCCGAGGTTGCTGTCAGCTAACTTTTCCATTACCACCTCCCTAGGTGTGGTCTGTTTCGACGTGGTTGTTGTATGAGGGGCTATGCACCGCCTGGCGAGGCCCGAAAACTCATGGAGCACCACAGCATAGCCCTTGCATATCTGGTTGCAACGAAAGCCATGAACCACGACACCTAGAGGCGCAACAAATGTCCCCACAGGAATTCCACACGCAATCCACAATCCCGCTGAGCAGGCGGCCTGCAGAGTCGTTTTTCGACCCTCCCAGACCGGACCGGGGCGGGATCCGCGCATGAAATTCAAGGGTTACGAGCTCAATGCCTTCCAGGTGCAGGCGGCAAAGGCGCTGCGCACCAACAAAAACGTCTTGGTGTCGGCGCCAACCGGCGCCGGCAAGACGCTGGTCGCCGAGTATGCGATCGATCAAGCCATGAAGGCTGGGCGCAAAGTAATCTACACCAGCCCGATCAAGGCTCTGAGCAACCAGAAGTACCGCGACTTCAAAGCCGACGGACTGAACGTCGGACTGATGACCGGTGACCTGAGCCTCGAGGGACATGCGCCGCTGGTGATCATGACGACCGAGATCTTCCGCAACTCGGTGTTCGAGGATCCAGAGCGATTCAACGATCTCGACTTCGTGATCTTCGACGAAATCCACTTCATCGACGACCGCGATCGAGGGACCGTGTGGGAAGAGAGCCTGATCTTCGCCCCGGAACACATCCGATTCGTCGGCCTGTCGGCCACCATCGCCAATCTCCAACAGTTTGGCGGCTGGATCGAGGACCTGAGGTCGCACGAACTCGAAATCATCCACCACGACAAGCGCCCGGTCCCGCTCGTACACCAACTGGCGCACCCCAGCGTCGGGATCTTCAACATGGCGCAGCGCAAGCGCGCCAGCGACACGGTCAAGCGGGAAAATCGCCGACGCAAGGACCACGACCGACGGGGACGCCCCGGCCAACGCGGCTCGGACCGCTTTCGCAAACGACGACTGCCGCGATTTGCGCAACTATCGACCGGCCAGGTGCTCGATTACATCCAAGACGAAGACCTGATGCCGGTGCTGTTCTTCTGCTTCAGTCGCAAGGAATGCGAGATCAAGGCCCAGCACAACAGGCACCGCCGACTGCTATCGGGCAAGCAGCGCGACCGTATCGAGAATCTGTTCTACGAATTGTGCGACACCTTTGAACTCAAGGTCGAAACCGATCCCGAACTTCAGGAGATCCTCAACCGCTGTCTGCGCGGAGTCGGCTACCACCACGCTGGCATGTTGCCGATCCACAAGGAGGTCGTCGAACGATTGTTCACCTCCGGCCTGCTGCAACTGCTGTTCACCACCGAGACCTTCGCTCTGGGAATCAACATGCCAGCTCGCACGGTGGTATTCGACAGCCTCCGGAAATTCGACGGCATCTCGTTCGACTACATGAAGGCTCGCGACTACATGCAGATGGCGGGCCGCGCGGGCCGCCAGGGCATCGATGACGAGGGTCTGATTGTGTCAATCATGGATGACGAAGATCTCGACGATGCGCCGCTAGGGAACCTGTTCGGGGGCAAGGTCGAGCCCATCGTGTCGAAGTTCAACATGTCATATTCGACCATCCTGAACCTCTACGAGCACCTCGGTGGCCAACTCATGGAGGCCTACGATCGTTCCTTCGCCGCCTTCCAGGCAGCAACCGGCAGCAAGAAGAAACGCGACAAGATCCGCAACCGTGAACGCGCCGCCTTGCGCGCGCGATTGCAGGTCCTGACCGACGCCGGCTACCTGGACGGGGAAGGCCTGCTACCCCGCGGCCGCCTCGCCCGCAAGATCAATGGCTACGAGATCCAGGTCACTGAACTGCTATTCTCTGGCGTGCTCGATCGGATGGACATGCATCAACTGGCGGCCACCTTCACCGCCCTGGTCCACGAGGAGCGCCGCCGTGACTCGGCCCCCGGTACCGAGCGCAAGGTCCTGCGCGGCCTCTCACGTGACATCGAGAAAGCCGTCAACCGCTTTGTCAGCCTGGAACTACGCGCCGGTTTCGAATTCCCCATCAAGCAACCGAGCTTCGCGATTTCGGCCGCCACCGATGCCTGGAGCCGAGGTGAATCGCTCGAAAAGGTCGAGTACCTGGCCGGTCAGGACGGCGGTGACTTCGTGCGCACCATGCGAATGGCGGTCCAGATGATGCGCCAACTCCGCCTCGCCCTGGGTCGTGAATTCACGGTACACGACCGCCTCGCGGAGGCGGGAGTCAGCATCAACCGCGACGTCGTCGACGCCAAGCGTCAGTTCGAACTCGGCTAGAGCGCGTCGATCAAGGGTAGATCTTGTCGAGCATCCGCGGAAACGGAATGCACTGGCGCAGATGATCGACCCCGGTGATCCAAGCGATGGTCCGCTCCAACCCGAGTCCGAAGCCACCGTGCGGAACGCTGCCGTAGCGACGCAGGTCGTTGAACCAGCTAAACGCCTCCTCGGGTAGATCGTGCTCGGCGATGCGCTGTTGCAGAGTCGCGAGGTCATCCTCACGCTGCGCGCCGCCGATCAACTCGCCGTAGCCCTCGCTTGAGATCATGTCGACACCGAGCGCAACTTCTGGGTTGTCCGGGTCGCGCTTCATGTAGAACGCCTTGATCGCCGCTGGCCAGTTGTAGACCATCACCGGCCGGTCGAAGTGCTCACCGATCGCCGTCTCGTGCGGAGCCCCGAAGTCTTCGCCGTGCTTGAAGTCGGTGTGCCCGTCCTGGTGCAGGATCTTGACCGCCTCGTCATAGCTAATCCGAGGAAACGGCGCGCTGGACGCCGGTTCGAGCTTGCTGATGTCGCGCTCCAAAACCTCGAGGTCCTCACGCCGCTCCTCCAGAACCCGGGTCACGGTGGCGGCCACCAAGTCCTCGGCGAGGTTCATCACGTCTTCGAGGTCGTAGTAGGCCGCCTCCGGCTCCACCATCCAAAACTCGGTGAGGTGCCGGCGGGTCTTGCTCTTCTCAGCTCGGAACGTCGGTCCAAAGGTATAGACCTTGCCCAACGCCATCGCGCTGGCCTCTGCATAGAGTTGGCCGGACTGGGTCAGGTAGGCGGTGTCGTCGAAGTAGCCGACCTCGAACAGGGTCGAGGTGCCTTCGCATGCACTCGGGGTAAACATCGGCGAGTCCACACAGGCAAATTCACGCTGATGAAAGAAATCACGAATCGCGCGGATCACCGTGTCTCGGATCCGCAGGATCGCCGACTGCTTGCTGGAACGCAGCCACAGGTGACGGTGCTGCATCAAGAACCCGGTACCGTGTTCCTTGGGCGTGATCGGATATGGCTCGGCGAGCTGCACCACATCGATCTTGCTGACTCCGATCTCGACACCGCCGGGTGAGCGCTCGTCCTCCTTGACTTCGCCGATCACCCGCAGGCTCGACTCTTGCGTGAGACTACTGGCCGCTTCGAAGTCCTCCACACTGACGTTGCCCTTGAACATCACGGCCTGCACGACTCCCGAGCCATCCCTTACTTGCAGGAAATGGAGCTTGCCCTTGCTGCGCATGTTGTAGAGCCAGCCCTGGATCAGGACGGTCTCCCCTACGTGGGCTTTGAGGTTACGAATACTGACGGCCTGCTGGCCGTCAAAGGTCTGTTGGGTCATCGGAGGCTCTTGGGTGGGATTCGCCAGCTAGTAGAACGAGTCTTCCCGTCAAGCTCAACCTGGATCGCCAGCCGCTACGGGAACATCTTCACGACCGAGTGGACATCGACCTCGACGATCGAGCCGTTTCGCGTCACCACGGAGCCCTTGCAGGGCATCCCGTTCTTCTCGCATTCAACCCGCACGGCCACCTGTTCCTCGAGTTGCACCCCGGTCAGATCGGTCAGGATGCTGAGCTTGTTGTAGCCGAGTTGGAACAGCCGCTCCTCGACGATGGCGCAGACCCGCTGGCCCGCTGAGATCTGCACCTCGCCATGCACACCCACCACCGCCCCCCCCGGGTCGACGGGGTGGGCGGCCCGACGCACCAGCGTACGGACGCCATCGAGAATCTCGGCGGCATCCTCATGCACCTGGCCTAGACCCTTGTCGACACCTTCGACCTTGATCTG
>JAYZDB010000292.1:0-12192 GCA_036338025.1 Planctomycetota bacterium | reverse complement strand
CCTCCACGATGCCCGCAACTTCTACTTCTGCATCGATAGGGATAGCGGCTTGATGAACATGATCCCCTGGGACTGCAACATGTCGTTTGGGGGCTACCATGGTGGCGCAGGTGCCTGGGCGCGAGAGTTGAAGTTCCAGGTGTTCAACGGACGCCGACCGTTGGTAAGCGTCCTGTGGACCGTCGGGTCCTTTCGACAACGTTTCTACGCGCACGTCCGCACGATTCTCGACGAGAGCTACAAGTGGGACGCGGTGATGAAGGCAAACAACGACCGCTACCAGGCGTTGATCGACGCGGCCGTGCGTGCGGATCCCTATCGGCAGTATCCGTACTCGTACTTCCGGGACAACCTCACCAAGGACGTCGACAGTGCTACTCAGTACGGGATCCTCCCGGGCATGAAGACACTGGTTGACCGCCGACGCCAGTATTTGCTAAACGACGTGCAAGTGAAGAAACCGACTCCTGTCATCACCGGGGTAGAGTTTCCTTCGGCGGTGACCGTGCCAGGACAGGCGGTGTGGGTGCGCGCCAAGGTGACGGCGTCCACTGGCGTCAAGCAAGTCACGCTGCACACCGCCGACGTACCGCACGCGACCTTTGCTGTTGGCTCGATGTACGACGATGGCAAGCACCGGGATGGATTGGCGAACGATGGCGTGTATGGCGGCTCCTTTCCGGCAGCCGAGGCCTTTGAAGAGAAGCGCTTCTACGTGCGGGGAACCGCCAACAACTTCACCCAGCAGTTTCATCCTCGCCATACAGAGAATGAACCCCTCATCCTCCGCACGATCCCCATCGCTTCCAGCGGGCCGATCGTGATCAACGAATTGCTGGCTGACAACGACCAGGGTGACGTGGATAAAAAAGGTGAGAACGAGGATTGGGTCGAGTTGATCAACACTGGCAGCGTGGCCTACGACTTGACTGGGCACTATCTCTCGGATGACATCCACGACCGCAAGCAGTGGCCGTTCCCGGCCGGGACCAGCATTCCCGCTGGCGGTTTCCTGCGGGTCTGGTGTGACAACGAGCCCGCTGATGGCCCGCTGCACGCGACCTTCAAGCTAAGCGATGGAGGCGAAGAGGTGTTCCTGGTCGACACTGATGCGCGTGGCAACAAGGTGCTCGACGGGGTGTTGTTCGATGAGCAAAGTTCGGACCGCAGCTTCGGCAGTGTTCCCGATGCTAGCGTGGACGCATTTTATCTATGGAGTCCGAGTGGCGGCGCGCCGGTCACGGGTACCGGTCTGGGCCGGGCGGTGCGCTTTGATCCACGTCGCAAGGCGAACCCGTCCGGGATGGACCTGAAAACCAACAGCGTGCCCCGGGTGGCCTACGTCCTCGACCTGCAGGTGGTGAACGGAGCTCCGATGAGTTCTGGACTGCTTGGCGTCGCGCTTGGGGTTTGGCACATCGACCTCGGCGTGCTCGGGCCTCTGCTGCTGGATCCTGCTGCGATGGTCCTGGTGCCGGTGTCCCTCGATGCTGGCGGTACTGGTCGTGTCGTGACACCTCCTCTACCGGCCAATACCCTGGGATTGACGGTCTACGCGCAGGCCTTGGTTGGCGACTTCAGCAACGCACTCGCCATCCGGATTTCAAACTAGCACAAAAAAGGCCCTCGAATGGCTGGCATGTTGGTCATGCCTGAGCCGAAAGTGTCTGCATGGATCGACCCCGTTGGCTGCTACCCGCGTCGTGGATCGTAGCCGGCCTGGCTCTCTGCTACGGGCTGTGGTTTGCATACGACCATGCTTGGGTCTGTGACGACGCGTTCATCTCGTTCCGCTACAGCAAGAACCTCGTCGATGGCCTCGGCCTGGTCTACAACGCCGGGGAGTATGTAGAGGGCTACACCAACTTCCTGTGGGTGATGTTGGTCGCCGGGGGGATGAGTTTGTCGGTCGATCCGGTGTGGTTCGGGCAGGTGCTGGGGGTGGTGTTCTTGGTGGCGACCTTCGGCGTGTTGGCGCAGACCGCTCGTTCGATGGGCACCATCCCCCTGGCGGCGATCGGGTTCGCATTGCATGAACACAGCTTGACGTTCTCGACCTGTGGACTCGAGACCTCGATGTTCACCTTCCTGGTGACGGCTGGCCTCGTCCAGCTGGCGGGTGCAAACGGCCCGGGGCAAGTTCTACGTGGCGGCCTGTTGCTGATCCTGGCCACCATGACCCGCCCCGACGGCGCGCTGTTCTACGTGTTTGGCGGCTTGGTGGTACTGGCTGTGGTCTTGCGTAGCCGCGATTGGCGTTCGCTCGCCGGCTATGCCCTGCCGTTCGTGCTGCTGTACCTGCCGTACTTTGTCTGGAAGTTTGATTACTACGGCCACCCGTTTCCGAACACCTACTACGCCAAGTCCGGGGGAGGGTCCTACTTTGAGCAGGGCTACTACTACCTGCGCCTCTACTTCTCCTGCTACTACTACCTGCTGCCAGCGCTTTTGATCCCTTTGGTGATGGTGCTGTGGGGCGGCAAGAAAGGTCGCGACGAGATTGGCATCGCGTCGGTGCGCGGCTGCTGGCTGGTCCTGCTCTTTACCCTGCCATATCTCCTCTACGTCGCCAGGGTCGGGGGCGACTTCATGTTCAGCCGGTTCTGCCTACCGGTGACGCCAGCCTTGTTGTTGGGGCTGCAGTACTTGTGTCGTGGCGGCAAGGTCTGGGTAGGAATGGCTGCCAGCGTGTTCGTTCTTGTGGGTTCGTTCAACACCAACTACCCGGCAGCAGCGTTGAAGCACGGCAACGAGGGTGGGGTAGTCGAGGAGGCCAAGACCTACCCACAGTGGTATGTGGACTGCTACCGGATCATCGGCCATCGTCTGAAGCAACTGTTCGCTGAGACTGAACTGCGCGTAGCGATCGACGGTGGTCAGGCGATGCTGGGCTACTTCGGGGATTTCCCATATGTGCTGGAACTCAATGGCCTGACGGATGAGTTCGTTGCCCACCGCCCACTCGAGAAGCGTGGGATGGTCGGCCATGAAAAACGCCTGCCGCTGGAACATCCCTACCTACGTGAGCGGGGAATTCACATGGTGGTTGGAGCCTACCAGGACGCCTACCTGGCTGGCGACCGGTTGAAGGACCAACGGCGGTTTGAGTTCTATCTCGAGGATGTGCCGTTCTTCGGCAAGCTGGAGTCTGCCTACGCCAGGGCGACCCTGATCACGTACGACGTGAAGTTGTTGGCCGCGGTTGCAGGGGTCGAAGGGATCAGGTTTCCGCGTTTTCCGGACTACCTGAAGAATTACGTCGCGACCTTGGACAAGCGCGATCGACAGGCGCTGGAAGCGGATCTTCGCGCCTTCGACCAGTTCTACTTTGAGCCGAACGGGCTGCGGGACAGCCCGCTACGGCAACGGATCGCCGAGGCGATCAAATAGCGGACTTCGCGTCGGCCGCGGGAACTTCAGCGCTTGCGCCGGACCACCATCTCGCCCTTCATGATGGTGAAGTGGCCGGGGAAGGTGCAAATGTACGGGTAGACCCCGGGCTTGTTTGGGGCCCGGAAGCGCATCACGTCAATCTTGCTCTTGCGGGTCGGGCCGATCATCTTGGAAGCGTGCAGGATCAGTCTGGACTTGCTCTTGGGGACGAAGTCTGAGTTGGCGTTCTTGGGGTCCTGGGCCATGACTGCGGCGGCGATGCCGACCGCTTCAGCCTTTCCTGGACGAACGAACACGATGTTGTGGTCGGTTGCGTCCGAATTGGTGAACACGACCTTGACGGGTTGACGGGGTTTGACTTCGAACCGCTCCACCGTGAACTTCATCTTCTCGGCGACGCATGAGATCTTGATCGTTTTCAGATTCTTCTGGCCGTCGAACTGCGCATCGCGTGCGTTGGCAGTTGACTCGCTGAACCGCCGGCCCTTTTGGAAGGAAGTCAGGAATTGCTCGATGCGCGGTCGCTCGGGTCCCTTTTCCCACAGCGGACGCAGTGCCTCCGACCCGAGTGCGCAGGCGAGTGCGTAATTGAGGTGCTTACCGCGTTTGGATTCAAGGATCGAGACTGCGGCAGCAAGCACAGAAGGGGTACCGATGTAGCTGGCAGCGATGGCAGCCTCCAGGCGAACCAAACCGTTGGCGTCCTTGGCGGCAGCGGCCAGCAACCTGGTGCCGTCCTCGAGATGTTCGTTCCAGTAGCGCAACTGCCGTGTTGCGGCAGCGCGCGCGTGATGGTTGTCGCATTCGAGCAGGACTCGCAGCAGTCCAGCGTCGACGGTCCCGAGGTCGCGGTTTTGCCAGACCGCCTCCAACTGGTGATGACGGAACCTCGGAGCCTTCGGATCGAGACTCTTGACCCAGGCATCGAGGGCGCGCTTGGTGGCCTTGGGATCGCGCTCGCGTAGTTCGCGCTTGGCCCAATAGCGGTAGCGGTATTCCCGGCGCTCCAGCAGTCTGAGCAGGGCGGGGATCGGCTGACCAGCGATCTTTGGTGGTGTCAGCAGGTTGCGGCCCTTGGCGGTGATGCGCCAGATACGTCCGGATTTGCGGTCCCGGCGCGTGTCGCGAAGCGAATACTGGCTGTGACCCTTGACCGGGTTGTACCAGTCCAGCACGTAGAGCGCGCCGCGTGGACCGAACCGGATGTCGACGGGTATGAAGCTCAGGTTCGAACTGAACAGGAGGTCGCCCTGGTACTTTTCCGCGTAGTGATCACCCTTGTCGAGCCAGGAGTGGATCTCGATCCGGTTGGTCGGCTTGTAGCGGGCCTTTACGAAGCAGCCCTGCAACTCGGCGGGAAAGCTCGCCATGTCGATGAACTCTTGCCCGCAGGTGCCGGAGTAGGCCGGCAATCCCCTCGGATTAGGGTGCAACTTGGGGTAGGTCGGATTGCGGGCGTGGAATGCAGATGCGAAGATCGGGTGGCTCGCGACATGCTGTCCCCAGTCGTCGAAGGTGACCCCCCAGGGATTGGTCGAGCGGTACATTCCGAATGCGATGAGGCGGTGGTTCGAGGGTTGGAAGCGGAACCAACCACTGTCAAACAGTCGGACCGGTCCGTATGGCGTCTCGACCTGGCTGTGCAGGAAGATCGAGTCCCGGGCCAGGAGGTCGCCGTCGGGAGTCCAGACGATGTCGTGCAGCGAGTGATGGGAGTCTTCTGTCCCGAATCCCGTGAGCAGGCGTCGTCGGAAGTCGGCGCGACCGTCGCCATCGGTGTCCTTGATCAGGGTCAGGTCGGGAGGTTCTGACACGTAAAGGCCGCCATCTCCAAATTCGAACGACAGTGGGATGTGAAGGTCATCCGCAAATACCGATGACTTGTCTGCCTTGCCATCTCCGTTGGTGTCCTCGAGCACCAGGATCTTGTCGCGTGGGGAGTTGCCCGGGTAGACGTGCGGATAGGTTGTCGTGCACGAGACCCATAGACGGCCGCTGGCATCCCAGCGCATCTGGACCGGGCAGGCCAGGTCAGGGAAGTCTTCTTCGGACGCGAAGCACTGGACGTCGAAGCGAGGATCGACCTTGAAGGCGGCGAGTTCGTCCTTCTGACTCATCCACCGGTTGGCGTGCCGGCTCTGCCTGGTCGGCGTGAGGGCCGGCGCATTCGAGTCATCGATGGCTGCTGGCACTGGCTCGCCTTGCGCGATGGCGTGGATCCGTCGGTCCCGGTTCTGCAACATGGTGTCGAAGCGTCGCATTGCCGGGATGAAGTCGCCTTCACCGTACGAACCCTTGCGCCCACCGACGTAGTAGAACGTGTTGAGGGGCCGGTAGCGGTATTGGAACTGGCGGTTCTTGTCGAGCACCGCCTTGCGGACCTCTGGTTCGGGAGTCGGCGCCGTTCGACCGAAGATGATCCGAAACAGCGTGGCCGATAATTCGCGGTAGCCGTTGTCCAGCAGGTGCACTCCATTGAATGTCAGGTCGGTAGCCGGGTCCTTCATCGCAGCGCGAGTGGGCGCGAAGACATCGATGAAGGCGATGGCCTGGTCCTTCGCAACCTCTTGCATCGCGGTGGTGTAGCGCTGCAGGTTTGCGTTGTTGCGCTGTCCAGCAGCGACACTCGCGACATCCTCGTTGGCGATCGGTGAGACGAGCACGATCCGGGGCCCCGTCTTCGCGTTGAATGCCTTCGTCTTGAGGTCGTTCAGGAACCTTGTGAGTCGCTGCTTGAAGTCATCGAGTCCCACTGTTCCCTTGAAGGACTCATTGAAGCCGTAGGCGGCGATGATCACGTCGGCCTGTTGGACGGTCAGGTGCTGGTGCAGGGATCCGAAGTTCGCCGGTCGTGGTGCCAGGTCGATCTCGTCGGCGGACCAGGCCAGGGTGCGAACGGTCAGGTTTTTTTGCGCGTGGGCCTGGTGGATCATCGCCTCGAAGTACGCGAAGTGCTGTGCGCGGTCGAACAAGGTATTGCCGATGAATACCACGCGGTCTCCGTCACGCAGCGCCAACGGCAGCCCGGTCTCGACGGCCTGCACGGTTTTCGGGGCCAGCGGGTTCTTGCCGTCGATGCGAATTCCCGTCGGTACCTGGCTGGGTGCCAGAACGCTGGTAGTGAGGAGCATGGCCCAGATTTGGAGTCCCGAAAGACGCTGGGCCCGGTGCTGCGGGGTGTTTCGCATGGCCGGCACTATGCCAGGGTTGTGGTGTGCGTGCATCCGATGGCTGAGGCTGGCGCGCGCCCGGGATAGGCTACGAGATCCTGCCAATTTGGCGGATTAGGGAATAGTATCTAGTATGCGGCGGTCTGCCGCAGCAATCCCGCTTATGTCCGAACCACTCCTACGTCTCGCGACCCTGTTGGCTGCCCTGTTCTGTTGGTCCGCCTGTGACAATGTCGGCAGGGCTTTCGACCCCAATCTCGGCAACGGTGGTGCTGCCTCCGGCACGTTCATCCAGCCGATGGTCGAGCAGGGCGCTACCCTCGACGGCCGACCGAAGGTCCAGCATGTGTTTCCCGAGGGCAGTGGGTGGCCCGGGAAGGTGCCGATCGTGGTGGTGTTCAACGAGTCGGTCAACGAGTCCACCGTCGCGCCCGGCGGCGCCGAGCCGCCCTCGCTGCAAGTGCGCCTGGCGGATGCCAGTACTGGCTCGGGCGGTGGCCTGGAACCAGGCGGTGGTCTGACTACCTCTCCGCCCATCGCGGCGCGCTACGATTTCTTGTTCGGTGGGCGTGTGGTGCTGATTCGTCCGTCCGCGGACTTCGACACCACCAAGGTCGAGAAATATGAGATCGTGATCACCTCGGGTCTGCGGGACACCGACGGCATTCGCTTTACCAGTTCGGCCGAGAAGGTCATCGGGTCCTTCACGCCGGATCAGGATTCCAGCATCGAGGACGGTGAGATCCTCACAGTCCTGCCGGTCGACAACACGGACGACGCGCTGCGCGAGGCATCGGTGTACACGATCTTCACCAAGCCGGCCGTGCAGTCATCGGTAACCACCGGCGCCACCGGTAATTTTGTGGTACGGACCGGTGGTTCGATCATCGATGGCGCGGTGAGTTTTCCGATAGCTGCCGTTGGCTTCGGTGCCAGCGGGCAAGATGGGCGGATCGTTGAGTTCAAGCCCGCGGTGACACTGGCGTCAGGCTCGTTTGACATTGTGTTCAACGACACGATTGGTTTCGGCACCGATGGCCAACTCGATTTCAACAAGAGTGTGCCGTTCGCAGAGTTCGCCACTGTGGCACCGCAGGCGGTGACCAGTGTGAAGATCGGGAATTCGCCGGCCGGCACGACGGACAAGATCAGTGCCTCCAACATCGCTTCGGTGTTGGTTGACATCGAGCTGCCAGCCACAACGGTGTCGGGGGATAGTGTGGATGTGCGGATTTACGGACTGGACAAGGATGGTGGGTCATCGGGTTCCTTCAACTTCGTGGACCTCACTGAGACTGCGCCATCCAGCGGGTCGCAGACCATCACTGTCGATTTTTCTGGGCAGTTGGGGACCGCCGCGGAGCCGCACTTCCTCGAGGGATCCATATCGCTGGCGGCGAGATTGTCGCGTGGTTCGACCAGGACCGGTTACGTGGTCTCGAGTTCTCAGGCGACCGACCCACAGCTTGATGTGACCATGCCGAATCTGGCCTTGCCCGGGGCGAATGGCGCCGGCAGCGTCATCTACTATGTGGATCAGGATTACCTGACCTTCTTTGGTGCCGCCGACGAGGATCTCCATGCAGTGGACCTTGTGCTCGATGCCGGCCCGCCACCTGCCCCCGGGCTGCGAACAGGCATCTTGTTCGGGATGGGCGATGGCAGCAAGTTCATGTTTGACCCCATATCCCTGGGAAGACGCACTTCGCCGCTGGGATTTACCCTGACGATCACCGACCTTGCGGGCAACATCGCACCTGCCATCAACGGCGAGATCGTGCAGCGGGGTGTGGTTACCGGCAGCTTGTCTGGCGGGACCTTGACCATCGAGGCCTACGATGAGGCCACCTTTGCCCCGGTTTCGGGCGTGACCGTTTTGGTCGATCCGGGTCTGCCGACAACCTCGATCGCGGGCCGGGTCACCGGTGTGACCGGCAGCGACGGACGAGCGATCTTCACGGGACTCGCAGGTCCGCCAGCAACATACTCGGTGACCTTGATCCGAGCTGGCTACGACCTGATTTCCCTTCTCGGCTCCCCGGCGGGTTTTGCGTCGCTGCCGCTGCGGCCAATCAGTGATGACACGGCTACCTTGGACGGCAACGTAACGTACTCCGCCACTCAGGGTAGTTCGGTGATGCTGGGCTGCAACATTCTCGATGATGTCCGTGCCGAGGAGATTCGCACGACTACCGCTTCTCCCAGCAAGATCCCAGCGACTGCGATTCGGCCGAATCGACCGTACGTCGTCACGGCCTTCAGCGGCACCTTCGAGCCTACCTCGAAGACAACGTTCACCAACTTTGCTTGTAGTGTCTGCGGTGTGAACGGCCTGTTGAAGGAGGCCATGCAACCGCCGGTTGCTGTGGGCGACGATGGTACCCAGGCGATGGTCCTGCTGCCTTCGGCACTGGCGGCCCGCGATCTGGCTGCGAAGTACAGCAAGGATCTCTCCACCTGGCCGGGTTTGGATGCATCCGACCTGGTCGCAAATCCAACTGTGAGGGTGATGGCGAGCTTGTTTGGAGTGCCGGGCATGACTCTCGTTGGAGTTGGATACAGCAAGGTCGCAACGGGTACTACCTACAACATCGATGGCTCCTACTGCCTCGGCATTTCGCTGTCGGTGATGTCCTTGGGCCCGAAGTTCTGGGTTTCTACGGAGGCCATCGACGCAGGTGGCAATCTGGCCCGTCACCGTCGGATCATTGACAACCCAACCCTCGGGACGACCTTCCCCAGCAATGCCTTGCCGGGCATCCCCACGGTCACGGCCCCGTCGGGTGCCAGCGTGGGATCGCCGTCGGTTGTCTACCAGGATCGCGTCGATACATCCTCCATCCCGTCTGGACTCGGATTCCACGTCTTGACCGCAACGGACTCGACCGGTCGAAACTGGCGGGTCATCGAGCAGGATACGACCACGGTCGGGGCGGAAGTGACCAGGCAACTCCCGGTAATGACAGGCGTGTCGGTCGCGGGCTTGCAGACAGGCTCCTGGGTGGTGTTTGCCGAGAGTGTCCTGCTCTACAACATAGGATTCGGCACCGGTGACTACGTTCTCGAGGAGATGCGTCGTGAGGAGGTAACCTACTCGCGAGCTGCCCCGAAGACCTTCACCGTGAACTGACGTGCCGCGGTCCGCGATTGCCTTGTTGTCGGGTGGCTTGGATTCGGGGGTCAGCCTGGCACTCTGGTTAGAGAATCCGGGCTGTCAGGTTTCGCTGTGCCTGACCTTCGACTACGGACAACGCGCCGTCGAAGCCGAGAGCCGTGCCGCCCGCCAACTGGCCGAACGTTTTGGCCTGCAATGGCGGCGGATCGAGTTGCCCTGGCTGGCGGACGCAGCGCGTCTAAGTGGTAGTGCCCTGCTCGGTGGTGCGTTACCGGAGGGAACCGAGGACAATCCAGGGGATGATGCCAGCGCCTCGGCGGTCTGGGTGCCGGCGCGCAACCTGGTGTTCCTCGCAGTCGCCGCCAGTTTCGCGGAGGCGGCGGGAGACTCGGTCCTCTTGACTGGATTCAACCGCGAGGAAGCGGCGACCTTTCCCGACAACTCGTCGGAGTTCGTCGAGGCGATGGATGCAGTGCTGAAACTAGGAACAAGGGAAGGGGTGACGGTGTGCAGCCCGACCCTGGAGTGCTCCAAGCATGATATTGCCCGTCGTGCCCGGGACCTGGGCCTGGCGGCCAGCGATTTCTGGAGTTGCTATGCAGCCGGCCCGAGCCCCTGCGGACGTTGCGAATCCTGCTTGCGGAGCGCGCGGGCCTGGCACCAGACTTCGTCCTGAGTCTGGATTGCACCGGTCCACGGAGCGTGGTCGCGCGAGTCAGCGGATCGGCGTCTTGTCGTTCCCGAGTCCGTGGTGATCGGCGAAGTCCATGTAGGCCCGCCAGTCTTCGAGCGTCATGTCGTGTTTGCCCGGACGCAGGTAGTAGCCGATGCGACTCTTGAGCAGTTTGCGGGGCTCCGGCATTGAATCTGTCTCGATCCCGTCGGTACCCAGCAGCTTGTACACGGGCGCGGCGTGCCGGGCGGCGAGGAATTCCCCGCGCGGGTCGGCCCAACGATCCTGTACTGCACTGCAGACCAAGACCGGGCGCGGCGCCACCAGTGCGACCAGCATGTGTTGATCGATCGGCAGGCGGTCTTCTGCATTGTTGAAGGCCTTGAAGTTTTCACAGAACCAGTGGGGGAACGACGTGTTGATGCGTTGCACGGTTTCACCAAAACGGCGCCGGGATAATGCGGCTCCGCCACATCCCGAATCATTCGAGACCACCATCGCAAAACGCGAGTCGCTGGCTCCAGCCCACAGGGACGTTTTGCCGAGGCGCGAGTGTCCGACCAGTGCGACCCGTTTGGCGTCGACCTGTGCGTCGGTCTCGAGGTAGTCCAGCGCCCGGCTCAGTCCCCAGGCCCAGGTGGCGATGGAACCCCATGCGTCGGGGCGCCGCTTGACGTTCTTGTCGCGCGGGAACAGGGCGTGCACGCCGTTCTGGAAGTTGTCGTCGAAGTCTGGGTCGATGTCGCCGTAGTAGATCGTCCCGATTCCATAACCGCGGCCGAGCACCACCTCGACCGGCCAGCGCTTCGAACCTACGCCTCGAGATACCTCGGCCGCCCGGTAGTTCTTGCTGCCCCAGATCTTCCGTTTGCGTACCCAGGATTTTGTCAGCTCGATCCGGGGATCTGCCAGCAGGGTCTGGTTGCCTCCGAAGTTCAACCCCAAGAACAGGGGCACGGAACCGTGCCTGGCGACCGGCTTTGCCGGCAGGTAGAGCAGGAGGTGCAGGACGACTTCACGCTCGTTGCGGCGGCAGCGGATACGGACCTGCTTGCGAATGGCGAGACCCGACAAGGCCGCCTTGTCTTGTTCGTGGACTTCGAAGACGAGTTCAACGGGCTGCTTGGGAACGCGTCCGTACATGTGTCGTTCGAACAACTCCAGGATTTCGCCCCGGCGTTTGGACTGCCACTGTTCGGCGCTCAGTGTCGTGTCATCACTGGTGGCTAGAGGATTGGGCAGTTGGTAGCTGGGTACCTTGCCTTCGTCGTAGTTGGCTCCCTGTGCGGTCAGGGCCGCAAGGCAGGTTGCGATGGCGACGAGTTTGACGAACTGGGGAGTCATCGGTGCTTCTCCATGATGACGGTGGGCTTCGAGGTCGCGAGGCTACTTGTCCGCTCGGATGTAGGCCATCAGATCCAAGATCTGGCGACGCTTGAGCGTGTTGAGGAGTCCCCTGGGCATGGTCGAGAGTTGGGCCTTGGTAGTCCGGGTGATGTCCTTGCGCCAGATCTTGCGTGGTGGCTCCAGGGCGAGAGGGTTCTCGATCAAGTAGATGGCTTGTGGGTCTTCTTTGGCGATACGTCCGAACAAGGACCCACCCGCAACCAGATCCACTACGTGAATCTGAAACTGTGGATCGATGGCCAGCGCTGGCGCGATGGTGTGACGGATCATCTCACTCAGGGAGAGACGGGAGCTTGCCTCGGTCAGGTCGGGACCGACCGTTCCGCCTTTGCTCTGCGCTGTATGGCATGCACTGCAGAGTCGTGTGTAGGTTTGTGGCCCCGCCCGGGCCGTGGCACAGCCCCGCGTGTTGAAAAAATTGTAGACAAACACCA
>JAYZDB010000291.1:0-8627 GCA_036338025.1 Planctomycetota bacterium | reverse complement strand
ACGAGGTAGTCGGCCTGTCGCATCACTTCCGCGTCATGTTCGACAACCACCACCGTGTTGCCGAGGTCACGCAGGTCGAACAATGTCTTCAGGAGTTTGTCGGTGTCGCACGGATGCAAGCCGATGGTCGGCTCATCGAGGACATAGAGCACTCCCACCAGGCGGTTGCCCAACTGACTCGCCAGGCGGATGCGCTGAGCCTCGCCGCCCGACAACGTGCGGGCCGACCGGTCCAGGCTGAGGTAACCGAGTCCGACCGAGGCCAGGAACGACAAGCGGTTGCTGATCTCGCTGAGGGTCTCCGCCGCGATCTGCTTCTCCGCCTTGCGCAGGCGCAGCTTGCCTAACGCCAGGATCGCATCATCCACGGAGAGGCGGGTGTAGTTCGGCAGACTGCGACCACCGACCAGGATGTGGCGTTGAGCCTCGGCCAGTCGGTCACCACCGCACTCACCGCAAGTATCGACCGCCATCAAGGGTCGGAATACATCCCTGCCCTTGTCCGCGTCCTGACCGTGCCACCACTCCTCGACCTGGGAACACAGGCCCTTCCAGCGCCCGGACATCCTGAAAGTCCGAGAGGAGCGCTGACCGGATCGACGGTGAACGACCTCGAAGCGTTCCTCGCCAGCGCCCCACAGCAGTATCTCCCTGGCCGCATCACTGAGGTCTTCGAAGGCGTCCTTGAGATCGAAGCCGTACCGGAGGGCAACCTGCTTGGCGACCTTGGCGTAGTAACCGGTCTTCTTGGTCATGAAGGTAAAGGCTGCGCCCTTGTGCTTGATCGCGCCGTGGAACAGCGGGCGCTGTGGGTGGTTGACCAACAAGTCCGGATCACATGCGATCACCTCACCGAGGCCGGAGCACTGTTCACAGGCACCACTGTGGTGGTTGAAGGAGAAGTAGCGCGGGTGGGGATTGAGCGGCACACCGTGCCCGCACTCGGCGCAGGTACGATCCGTGGCGTAGACCCGCTGCTCGCCGGCCGTTGTTCGCACCACGATCCGCCCGTGCCCGAACCGCGCGGCCTGCTCTGCACTGTCAACGAGCCGGCCGCGATCCTTGAAGGCCACCCGATCGATCACCAGGAACAGCTCAGGCAGGTAACCCTTGCCCTTACCCAGGGGCAGCGGGTCGTCGAGACGCACCTCTTCTCCGTCGACCATCGCGCGGACGAAGCCGTCCTGCTTCCAACTGTCCCGCAAGGTCTCACAGTATGCCTTCAGGGTTGCACGCTTGCTCGCGATCTCGGCCGGCACCCCAATCGGGGCCAGGACGTAGCCACGCTGCCCCCCGAACTCGGTGATCAGCGCCCGGGCGATCGAGCTCGGACTGTGCAACACCAGCTCCTGGCCGTGCGTCGGACAATGCGGCCGCCCGATCCTGGCGTACAACAGCCGCAGGTAGTCGTGGATCTCGGTCGCCGTCGCCACCGTCGAGCGCGGACTACGGCGGCTGGCCGTCTGGTCGATAGCAATCGACGGGCCGAGGCCTTCGAGGCGATCGACGGGAGCGCGATCCATCCGACCGAGAAACCGCCGCGCATACGTCGACAAGCTCTCGATAAACCGGCGCTGCCCCTCCCCGAACAGGGTGTCGAAGGCCAGGCTCGACTTACCCGATCCGGAAACTCCGGTGATCACGTTGAACTTCCCGATCGGCAGGTCGACGTCGACCGACTGCAGGTTGTTCTGCCGCGCGCCACGCACCTTGATCTTGCCGTCAGCCCGCGCGCGCGCGGATTTCTTGCCACGCCTGGTGGCCAGGCGCGTGCGCTTACCAGGCTGCAAGACCGAGCGCAGCGCCCGTCCGGTGTGTGACGTTTCGGCCCCGCATAGATCCTCCGGCGAACCTGCAAACACCAATCGCCCACCACCATCGCCACCTTCGGGCCCGAGATCGATCAGGTGATCCGCCGTCTTGATGACGTCGAGGTTGTGCTCGATGACAACCACCGTGTTGCCAGCGTCGACCAGGCGGTGCAAGCACAACAACAACTTGCGGACATCGTCGAAATGCAGGCCGGTAGTCGGCTCATCGAGCAGATAGATCGTCCGCCCGGTCGCAGGCCTCTGCAACTCAGTAGCGAGCTTGACGCGCTGCGCCTCGCCCCCGGACAAGGTGGTCGAGGTCTGCCCCAGGCGCACGTAGCCCAACCCGACGTCACGCATCGCCCCTAACCCGCGTTCGATCTTCGGAATCGCCGAGAAGTACTCATAGGCCTCGTCGACCGTCATCTCGAGGTAGTCGTGGACGTTCTTGCCCTTGAACTCAATCTCGAGGGTCTCGGGATTGAAGCGCTTGCCAAGACAGACTTCGCAGGTCACCTCGACCGGCGTCAAAAACTGCATTTCCAACACCGAGACTCCAGCACCATTGCACTCGTCGCAACGGCCACCGGCAACGTTGAACGAGAAGCGACCTTTCGGATAGGCCCGCATTCGGGATTCCGGCAGCTTGGCGAACAGATCACGCACGTGATCCCAGACGCTGGTGTAGGTCGCAGGATTGCTACGTGGAGTACGACCAATCGGTGATTGGCTGATCTCGATGACCTTGTCCAGATGCTCCAGACCGAGCACCTCGTCGTGATTCCCCGGCACGTCCAACGCACCATTGAGTTGCCGACGCAGAGTCTTCTTGAGGATGTGGTTGACCAGGGTCGACTTGCCCGAACCGGAAACGCCGGTCACGCAAACCAACTGCCCGAGGGGGACCTCGACGTCGATGTCCTGCAGGTTGTGGTGCCGCGCCCCCTTCACCAACAAGTGTTTGCCGGTGCCCCGGCGACGCGTCTCCGGCACCGGGATGCGGAGATCACCGCGCAGGTAGCGGGCGGTAAGCGAAGTCCGGTGTTTGCATACCTCGGTCGGAGGACCAGCCGCCACGATCTCACCACCATCACGACCGGCTCCGGGCCCCACGTCGATCAGCCAATCGCTGCTCAACATGGTCTCCTCATCGTGCTCAACCACGCAGACCGTGTTGCCCCGATCGCGCAAGTTGCCGAGGCTGCCCAACAAGCGGTCCTGATCTCGCGGATGCAGCCCGATACTCGGTTCATCCAACACATAGAGGATACCGCGCAGTCCCGACCCGACCTGGGCCGCCAGACGGATCCGCTGCGACTCTCCGCCAGACAGTGAGGACGCACGCCGGTCCAGGGTCAGGTAGCCGAGTCCGACCTCCAAGAGGAACCGAAGACGTGTCTCGACCGCGATCAGGATCTCAACGCCGATCTGGTGTTGCTTGCCGGTAAGTTCCAACCCGCTGAAGTAGGCCGCCGCCTGATCCACCGACCAGCCGGTCCAGGTCGGCAGATTGTTGCCGGCAAAGGTCACGCTGTTGGCGACCGGATTGAGACGGGTGCCGGCACAAGAGCCGCAGACCGTAGCAGCCCGGAAGCGATCGAGGTGACGCGCCGTCGCGTTGCGGTAGACGGACTCGAGGTGCGGCAAGACGCCGGGGAACGCCCGTTGGTCAGAACCCTCTGCGACGTAGTGTTCGCCGTGACGTCGCCAGGCAAACTCGTATTTTTTGCGTCCAGAACCACGCATCACAACCCTTTTGTGGGACGGCTTCAGGTCCTTCCACGCGGTATCGACGTCGAAGCCATGATCCCGCGCCACCATCTCCATGTGCTCCATGGTGATGCGTCCATAGGCGAGTTTGCCCTCGGCGGTGAACGCCGCCACCGCACCATCGCGAAGGCTGGCGTTGCGGTCACGCACCAGCAAAGCCTCACTGAAGCTGTGCACCTCGCCAAGACCATCGCAATCCGGACAGGCTCCGACCGGACTGTTGAAGGAAAACAAGCGCGGTTCCATCTCCGGCACCGCGCCGTGACCCTCTGGACAGGCCCGGCTGGTGGAGAACAACTCGTAACCGGCACCATCCTTGCCAAGAACCGAAACCAATCCTCCGGTCAAGCCAAGGGACTGTTCGACAGCCTCCGCCAGGCGCGACGCCACATCGTCACGGATACGCAACCGGTCCATCACCAGTTCGATGGTGTGGTACTTGTAGCGGTGCAACTGCACGTCTTCGTCCAGGCGACGCAGCTCGCCGTCGATTCTCGCGCGCACGAATCCCTTCGCCCGATAACTGGCCAGCTGCTCACGATATTCACCTTTGCGCTCCCGCACGACCGGCGCCAGCACCAGCACAGCCTGGTCGGCATGACGGTCCATGATCGCTTCGACGATCTGGTCGACGGACCAGGTCTCGATGACCGCTCCGCACTCAGGGCAGGTCGGGGTACCGAGCCGTGCCATGAAGAGCCGGAGGAAATCCAACACCTCGGTGAGAGTCCCAACCGTCGAGCGCGGGCTGTGGGCAACCGACTTCTGGTCGATGGAGACGGTCGGTGACAATCCCTCCACGTGATCGACCCGCGGTTTCTCCATTCGACCGAGGAACTGGCGCGCGTAGCTCGACAAGCTCTCGAGAAAACGGCGCTGGCCCTCCTGGTAGATGGTGTGGTAGGCCAGGCTGCTCTTGCCCGAACCGGATACTCCCGTGAAGGTGACCAACGCGTCACGCGGAACGCTGAGGTCGATCCCCTTGAGGTTGTGCTCCCGGGCGCCCCGGACAACGATCTGTTCTCTGTCTGCGCCCTTGCTCATGACCGCGACCGGCGATCCTACTCAGGCGTCGGGCCAGGTGACAGTTTCCGGCTTTTTCCAGCTTTTTCGGTCCCCTCGTTCGTTCGGTCCAAACGGCAGACAGCGCCACGGATCGTGCCAGATCGGCAGGGTATTCCGGGACATCGGAACCGGATTATCGACGAACCGCGGCGCCCAAACGCCATTCACACCGCCGTTTGGCAGGATTCCCACCGCCTGGGTTCAGGGGGCACGGAGCTTGCTCAAGCCCTGGCGCCATCACAGAACGAGGCATGACATGACCAAAGTCGCACGACACGCACTACTTCCGTCCCTGCTCGCCAGTGCCCTGGTAGGGCCGGCAGTCGCCGAACCCTCAGCGCCGGCGCCGCAGCCAAGCGCCAAGCAGGCCCAAAGCGCTCCGTCTCCAGCACGCTGCCCAGCCTGCGAGCGCCAACACAACGATACCTCGACGGCGGCACGCAGCCTGCTCGACGACGCGTCCTTGACCGAAGCGACCCGCAAGGCCAGCCGCTCCCTGTTGGGGGCCGACATCGAAGACGCTGAGGAAGCCGCCCAGGAGGCTGCGCTACGCGCCGTGACCAAGAACCTGCGGGCCTGCTGTCGGCGCGGCTTGCAACGGTGGATGTTCCGGACTGCCAAGAACTACCTGCTCGACCGCTACCGCAAGAAACGAGAGACGCTGCTGAGCACGATCAACGAGCCGAAAGCCGGCGAAGACTGGCCGGCGTGGACGCCGACGAACCCCGACGTCGGTCCGCTGCAGATCCTGGCCCTGCGAGACGAGGTAGAGACGGCGCTGACCCGCCACGATCTGGGTTCGTTGACTGCCGACAAGAAGGTCCAACTCGGACGTGCACTGGGCGACCGCCTGCAATCGGACAAGTCCAAACGCACCTACCTGCCAAAAGCCGCCATCCTGGTTGACGGCGCCCGCGAAGCGGTGCGCGAACTGGCACCCAGGAGCTGATCTTCCAGCCGCTTGGGATAGGATCAGTCCCATGGCAGGAAGCCTGCAGGACGCACCAGCTGAAGGAGCCTGGGCGGAACCGAGGATCGGACACGCTCAGGTCCGCAAGGCATTCCGCCTGCTCAACGCCTCGCGCACGATCTCGGCATCGATCGCCGGCGGCTGGGGGCTGCACATGTTCCTCACCATGTCGCCAAGCTTGGAACCGATCGCCCAAACGGTCGCCACCGGGTCGGGAGGCATGGCGATCCTGGTGCTGATCGCGTGGCTCGGGATCCCCTACGGGCCCGCGATGATCGGCATCCTGAGCGCCCTGATCTCGACCGTCCACCTCGCGTTCTTGCATGCCCACGACATCATCGATGCGCTGGCTATCGGACTGGTTGCGACCTCGTTCGCCCTGTGCGTCCCGCTGATCCGCGCACGAATCCTCTTGATCCAGGATCCAGACGGGCTCGCAAGCGCTCGACGCTTCGGACGCTTGACCAGGTCGAGCCGACCCCGCCGGATCATGCGATCGGCTTGCGGTGCCCTGCTCGCCTTCGTGATCCTGGCCGGCTGGCAAGGTACCCAGACCTACCATCGCGGCCGGATCCCGGACAGCCTGGTCCCGGTGATGGCAGGCTTTCGCAGCGCCTGGAATGCCGAGGACCCGGCCGACTTGCGCAAGATCGTGACCGCCAAGGACCCAGACGCCTGGGCTGCCTTTGCCGAGGAACGCACGCGCCAGGGCTTCGACGGACAGCGCCGGATCACGCAGCAGGTGACAGTCCGGGCCTACGCCACCCGGGCGACGGTCGGCTACGCCCTCGACCCGAACGGCCGGATCGAGACCTACTGGGAGCTGACGGACGGGAGCTGGCGACTTGACTTCCTGTTGTGGAAGCACTGATCAGCAGCACCATAACCGTACTCCTCTGGCTACTTCGGGTTGACGAACCGACCGCCGTTCTGCTCGGCGAGCTTGATCAGGAAGGCTCGGGGGCCACTGCCCGATACCTGCTTTTTGTTTTTTCGGTTGCCCCGCCCGATGCCGAGTCCAATCGAGTGGATCACGACGCGTCGGAGCGGGTTCCAGCGCTGCACCGCCGCCAGGATCTGCTTCACGTTATCGCCGACCAATGTTCCAAGGCCCTTGGCGGTCGGCGCGCCATCCGACAAGAAGAAGATGGTATCCGCAACGACCGGATATTGACGATCGACGGTGCCGCGGCCGGCGATCTGGAAGGCGTGCTCGAGCGAGTCGTAGGTGTTGGTCTGCAACTCCAGTGGGATGCTATCGATCCACTTGTGGGCACGCGCGAGGTTCTGCGGGATCGCCGCCAACATCCGGTCATCAAAACGTCGGAGCTTGTTGGCAAAGCAAACCAGGTTGAAGGTCTTGGCTGGAGTCAAGCCATCCAAGGCCTTGTGCAACTCGGCTCGGCAGCGATCCATCCTGGTCACCCCGGTCGTCCCGGGCATCTTGGCCTGCATGGATTTCGAGTTGTCGAATACGTAGAGAATCGAGTCGCCGTCCTGCGGAATCCCAAAGTAGGAACCGGTAGCCTTGATCTGACGGCGCGAAGCCTGAGGCGCCACCGGCTTCTTGCCGCCGAGCGGCTTGTCGCCCTTGACGAATGCCTGACCGGCATCGCCCAACCACAAGCGCCATGACTGCGAGGCAGGACCCGGGTTGGCACCAGTGAGGCGCTGCAGGGTGCCCACGACTGCATCGCGCGCGCGACCGCGCTCAGCATCCAGGCGATCGATCAGAGGCGCCAGGGACTTTGGCGCGGCCAGGAATCCCAAGGCCTTGACCGCCTCGATACGAACGTCGATCGAATCGTGGGCCATCTGCCGCACCACCCAATCGACGGAGTCCACGGCCCGCTTGCCCAGGCTCGCCAAGGCACGACACAGCAGCACCCGGTCCTCGGGACCGAGCTTGGCCTTGACCTTGGTGACCAGTTGGCGATCTGCCTCGGCCAGGTCCCCGGCGCGCTTCGACAGCGCGAGGCGCAAGGAGAATGGATGCCGCCGCTTCGGCTTGATCAGTGCCTCCACCATCGCGCCGACCGACTGGCGAGCCCGCAAGCCATCGAGAACCTCGATGATCCGTCTCTGCAGGTTGTGGATCGGTTGCAACCGCCGCCGCAGGGGCGCCAGCATCTTGCTCCCACCACCGCGCAGCAACAACTCCTGGCGGCGAGTCTCGAGCGGTCCGGCCTCGCGGTCCAACACTCCATAGGCCCGGATCAGGGTCCGGGCGATCTGGGGCGAGTCGAAGTCAGCGGCGGCCTGCAGCGCGCTGCGTTTGCTTGCGAGGGTATCCGCGGTCTCCTGGTTGGCCCGGAACGACAACCTGACCTGCCTCACCACCTGCACCTCAGTCTGACCACGGACCACGGCGCCCAACGCTGAGAGCGCAAGTACAGCAATCAGGAATCGGTGCAGACCGTTGCGGACCGTGACAGCCATGCACGTATCTTCCCCACTCCGACCCTGCTGTAAAGCCCAGGACCGCTGACAGCTCCAATTCGTCAGACAGCTGCTGCGCCAACCAGTCCCGGTCGCGTAACATCGCCAAGCATGCATACCCCGCGACCCCCCAGCCTACCAGGCGTAATGGCACTCGTCGGTCTGGTCGTACTCTGCACCAGCTGCGAAAGCACCTCGCCCGCTAACAACGACATCTTCACCCTGCCCACCGGCAAGTCTGAACTGGCCGGCTCGTTTCAGTTCAGCGATCCAAAGGCATTTCGGATCACCGACAACAACGAGCTCGAATTGTTCCAGGCCAGCAAGTACCGCCCGAAGGTCCGTTCACCGCACTGCGTCGCTCTGATCGACGGTGTCGAGTTCGGGGACTTCACCCTCGAGGCCGAGTTGCAGCAACGCAGCACACATGACTCCAAGCATCGTGATCTCTGCCTGTTCTTCGGAGTCGAGGACGCCAGCAACTTCTACTACGTCCACATGGCAATCGCCGCCGATCCCCACGCCCACAATGTCTTCCGGGTCGATGACAAACCGCGCATCGCAATCGCCAC
>JAYZDB010000290.1:0-5162 GCA_036338025.1 Planctomycetota bacterium | reverse complement strand
TCACTCCGAGCTGCACGAAAGCCTACGTTCCGTTGGCCTTCTCGGGTTTTTCGGACCTCGTTCAGGGTACCGTCGGCACCTAGGGTTTCCGGGCTGAGTTGATGCCTTGGCCCTGCAAGTCGAGGTGGTGTAGGGGGAGCTGTCGACCTGGCAGAACCACGCGAGTCCCGGTCGGCAACCCGGAATGCGATTTCCCGGTAGACATTTGGCTGGCGGATTGTCGTAGCGGCTTTACTTCTCCTCGCGCCGATGGGCCCCGCCGCGGTAGGATTCCGGCACCCCGGAAATGCCGAAGAAGAAGAAGATCAAGCCGGTCTCCAGTGAGATCTCCGAACGCGAACTGCGTTTGCGGGAGTTGACCGACCAGTCTCTGCAGTTACTCGACCAGTTGGCAGAGGCCCGAACCCAGCTCATAGAGTCCCGGGAAGAGACCGAGGCTGCGTCGGGTGAACTGGAAACCCTACGGCAGCAGATCGAACAGCTGGAGTCGACTCAGCAGTTGCTGGAGCGGACTCTCGGAGATTCCCGTCGCCGCGTGCGCACTAGTCGCTCCCTGCGGAGCGTGGGCAAAGCCCGGGCGAAACCCGGGGATATCGACGTGGTCTACTGGGTCCCAGAGGCCCAGGCAGTCGATGAAGCCTGGTTGAAGGCAGCTGTGAAGGCGATCCACAAGACTCGGGGGGCCAGGTGTACCCTGGTGTGCCCCAAGGACCTTGAGTCGGCGTCGCTTGAAGCCATTGATGGGCTGACCCTGCTTGCAGCCGATAGCCCTTGGCCCGGCCATGTCTTCAACCTTGCGGTGGTCTCCACCGACGCGCCGCTGGTCTTGATCATGGCGGTTGGGGTTGATCTTGCGAAGTCGGCTCTCAGCGAGTTGGGAGGCCTGTCCGATGAGAGCGTTGGATTCGGGATCCCCAGGATCGAGCAGGATGGCGTCGAGGCCAGCCTGGGATTGGTTGAGACCGAGGATTTGGAATTGACTCGCTGCTCTGCGGCGCAGGTCGATTCCGAATCGGGCAGCTGTGATTTTGCGGCGCCCGAGGCGTTCTTCATCCAACGCGCGGCGTTCCAGCAACTCGGCACCTTCGATGAGAACCTGCGCGGTCCGGCTGTGCTGACCGACTACAGCCTGCGCCTGCAGCAGGCGAGCTACCGATTGCACGCCCTGCCTGACTGCGTGGTGAGTCTGCCCGCTGGCTTGGACCTGCTGCCTGATGTGTGCGACGCCCGCGACCGCATGCTTGTCATGGCACGCCATCGTCACGAGGATCTGTCCACTGCTTTGTCGAAGAATGAGGAGGTCTGGGAGCTTCCGGCCGACGACTTTGAGGCACTTGCGCAGGCCCTGTTCATGCATCTGCCGGGTGCGACGCCAGAGAGCACTGCGCTCTACGCAGGCCAGGTGAGGTCTTTGTTGCCGGCTGCCGGAGCCTCCGGCGGCGGGTCTTTCGATCCCATCCCGGACATCTGCGATGCCTTGCAGGCCGTCCACCAGATTCCTTGCCAACAGGTTTCGGAGCGCGTTGCGGAAATCTGTCAAGAACTGCAGAAGTCCGTTGAGCTTGACCGAAGGCGGCAGCCATCCGAGGCCTGGGCAGAGTCGATCCGGGCCAGGATTCAACTTGAACTCGAGATCAAGGCCACGTTGGCAGAGGCATATGATTCGTTGACGCAGCGTACCAAGGAACTCGCTGCCGAGATTGCGGCTCGAGATACCCAGATCGGGGAGTTGGACGCCCAGTTGGCGGATCGCGACGCCCAGTTGGCGGATCGCGACGCCCAGTTGGCGGATCGCGACGCTGATCTGGCGGATCGTGAGGCTCAACTCAAGGAGTTCTACGGCCGACAGGCTGACCGGGACAAGCAGATTGAGGCGCTCGAGACTGCGGCGGCGCAACAGGAAGAACGCCTCGCCACTCTTTCGGGTGAAGTGGATGCTGGCCAGGCACAACTCCGCGGGTTGGATGCCGCCAGGGCTAGTTTGACCCAGGTCGTCGGAACCGCGTGCCAGGTGATTTCGGCGGAACATCGGTTTGACAAGGATGTTTCCTTGGAGGCACTCGAAGCATCGGTCCACCTGATCTCGGAGACTTTGACGGAGCGGGACAAGTGGATCGTGGCCCTCCTCGATGAGTTGTGCTCGAAACGGTTGCGCCTGCGGCCGCGCAAGCTGGCTCCCCACGAGCAAGATTTCATCGACGCGCGCCGCCAGAACCGGGGGCAGCCCGACGAATGAGACTGCTGTTCGTTGTACATCAGTTTCTCCCGCTGCACGTTACCGGGACAGAGCAGTATGTCCGCTCGCTCGCCCTGGGGCTTCGCGAGCGAGGTCACGAGGTCTCGGTGGTGGCGTTCGAGCCACGCCTGAACGTCGACAACCCCGGTCAGACCGTCACCGAACGGGATGATGATGTGGATGGCATCCCGGTGCGTCGGATCGGTATTCACCTCGAGGTGCTCCCCAATCGGGAACTTGCCGACTACCAGAACCCACTCGCCGTCCGCCTGCTGCGGCGCTATCTCGACGAGAACCAGTTTGACGTCGTGCACTTGTTTCACCTGCGCTACATCGGAATCGGTATCTTTGATGAACTGGCTGCAGTCGGTTTGCCGACCGTTGTCAATCTGATGGACTTCTGGTTTCTTTGCCCGTCGTTCATCCTGTTGCGTAGCGATGGTGCGCTATGCGAAGGACCGCCAGACAATGGCATGGGGTGCATCCCGTGTATCGCGGGCGAACTTGGTTCCGAGCTCAGTCTGACAGGACTTGATGCAGAGTTGCGTGCGCACTCGGCGGTCTCGATGGCGCCTCCCGATCTGCGCACTACGCCAATCCGGCGAGCCAGCGCCCTGGTTGGTCGCAAGCCCCGTTTGCTCCAAGCTCTGCAGCGTGCCAGTGTGGTCGTTGCTCCGTCGAAGTTCCTGCGCAGTGTCTTCGAGGAAAATGGTTTTCCCGCAGGCGTCCTGCGGCACGTGCCGTATGGAGTTGATCCTGGCCGGTTTGGTGGTCGGCGCAAGGTCTGGGGCAAATCACTCTCGAAGCGAGTGGAGTTTGGCTTTGTCGGTTCCATCGTAGAGCACAAGGGACTGCACGTCTTGATTGAAGCGATCCGGAAGATAAACGGGGAGAATTGGCATCTACACGTTCACGGCAGTTTGGAGACCCACCTCGATTATTCGGAACGGATCGTTCAAGCCGTGGATGGAGATTCGCGAATCACCTTGCATGGTCGGTTCGAGCCAGACCAGTTGGGTTCTGTCCTGGCAGATCTCGATCTCATCGTGGTGCCCTCCTTGTGGTACGAGAATACTCCGTTCTCCGTGCTCGAAGCGCAGATGATGGGCTTGCCGGTTCTAGCCAGCAGGCTCGGCGGGATCTCGGAGTCCATCGTGCATGGTCGGAATGGCTTCCTGTTCAAGGCCGGCAGTCAGTCGGCGCTGACCACGGCGATTCGCAAGATCCTGGACGATCCGGAACAACTGTCTGGGATGGAGCTCGCGGGAGAAGTCCAGACCCTTGGGGGCAACATTGCCGAGTTCGAGGCGCTCTACGCCGAACAACTGGTGGTCGCACCCGAAGGTTCGGGCAGCTAAGGTACCAGGCCTTCATGGTCGAACGATCCCCGCAATGGCATGAGTAGGGTCTGGTCTGCCTTCAAGAGCACGTCCCTGGTGCTTGTCGCCGGGTTGCAGATGATGCTCTGCTATACGGTGGCGCTCTGGGCCATTGGACCCCTGCCGCTTGATACCCCTTGCTACGTGCAGTCTGTATCTGGGGAATCCGCGACCCTTTGCAAGATTGACGGCGGTCAGCGGCAGTTGCAGTTCGACTTGTTGCGGGAAGGCAAGAAGGTCCAGTCGGAGTTGAGTGGACCGATGGCACTGCACGCGGTGCGGTTCTCCGGCTTGCAACCGGCGACGGCCTATACGTACATGGTGCGAGCCGCCGGTGTGGCGGATGCACCTGAGTATCGAGGTAGTTTTCGAACCGCTCCAGCCGATGATCGGGCGGCCGTCCGTTTCACCGCGGTCGGCGACTCCGGGAACTTGCCCTGGTGGTACAACTTCCACAAGCAAGGCATCGGACGCGTCGCGCACGTCCTGTCTTGGACCCATGAACCGATGCAGTGGGAGATTGCGCGGTGGATCGCCGCGCAGGACCCGCACTTTTTCTTGCACCTCGGGGATATCGTCTACTGGCCGGATCTCTACGATGCGTACGGAGAGGCTTTCTTTCGACCCTTCGAACCGGTCCTGAACAAGGCGCCCATCTACATGCTGCTTGGCAACCACGACCTGCCCACGGATGGTCAGTCGCCGCCGTTTGAGCGGATCTTCCACCATCCTGACCCAGGGCAAGTGGCATCTCCGCAGCGGACCTACAGCTTCGCTTTCGGCTCTGTGCGGGTGGTGGTGTTCGATGTGGCGACATCGGCATGGCGTAGTGCATCGATGCTGGGCTGGCTCGAAAAGGCGCTCGCGGACGCCACGGAACCCTGGTTGATCGTCGCGATCCACCGACCGTGCTTCTCGGTGTATCGGGATGAGGATCCCGATTTGCGCGACCAATTATGGCCCTTGTTGCACAAGTTCGGTGTCGACCTTGTCCTCTCTGGTGATGACCACCACTACGCCAGGTTCCTGCCCAATCCGGATCCTACGAGTCCGATCCAGGTAATCGCTGGTGGCGGCGGCAAGAAGTTGTACCGGCTCGACGAGAAGGACCCGCGCCTGGTGCCCGGCCGGTCCAAGTCGGTTTGGTCGTTCCTGTCTGTCGAGGCGAAAGGGCTGCAGTTGCATTGCCGCGCCATGAGTTCGAGTGAGGCTGTGATTGATGGGTGGACTCTGGACCGTCGGACGGGCGAGCTGGGACCAGGCGTGCAGCGCGGACGGCGGGCCCGAATCCTGAGGCTGAGAAGGTGAGCGAGTGTCGATGAAGAGAACCGCCAAGTTGCTTCAGTGGGTATTGGGCTTGTTCGTCGCATTGTTCGTGGTGCTTTGGGTGCTCGGGCCGACGCCGGTGTCGCTGGGGCCATATGTCCAAAACGTCACCGCAACTGCTGCCGAGGTTTGTGCCTTCGACGAGGTGGCGTGTCGTGTCCGGGTCGTATTGAGATCGGAAGCGACGGAGCCTGTGGTTGTCGTTGAAGCGGAAGCTGTCC
>JAYZDB010000289.1:0-11394 GCA_036338025.1 Planctomycetota bacterium | reverse complement strand
CAGGCTACCGCCGCGTGCGTCTATCGGTCGGCGACGTAGTAATGCCAGTATGATGAGAACAAGGCATCCGCCCCAGATGACCGCGGTCTGCTCCGGTTCATGGCTAGACAGCAGCGTCGGAAATGCGGTCGTCGTAAGCTGACTCAGATACGAAATCACGTCGCCCAGGTCCCGGGTCGCGAAAGCGACCAGGCCCTGAGCAGGAACATCCACTCGGAACCCTTGCCATACGACCACCTGCGCAAGGGCTGCCCAGGCGAGCAGGCAGCACATCGACCGCCACGGTCTTGGGGCCCCCTGCGATCGTGCTGCTCCATAGACCGCTGGGCCGACCGCACACCAGGCGAGCAGGCCGGTGACGTGGCTGGCCTGTGCAATCACGATCCAAGCCAGGGCACCACACCAACACAGACTCCATGATCTGCTCCGGTTCAGCGACAGGAGCGCCAGACCGAACGCAGCGAGCGGGAGAAACTCTCGAACCCGGCCCGCCAGCAACCAGTTCATCCCCCATGCGGGATGGAAAATCCACAGGCCCAGCAGGAGGTCCGCAATCCACACGGTCGGGTGGTGAGGCCTGGTCGCCAACATGCGGAGAACACGACGCGCCACCGACCAGGTCGCAAGGGCGAGGAGCCAAGGTAGCAGGTTGCCAAACTCCAGGCCAAACCCCGGGATCGACAAGAGGCCGACGTAGACAGATCGAAAAACCAAAAACATCGACCCATGCCCTACTTCGAACAAGGCTGCCCAGCGCAGTGGGATTGGCGCCTCGTGGCGCACGAAAACCCAATCCGCCGGTTCAGGAATCCCGACACGGAAGTACACACACCAGGCGAGAGCCAGGACCGCTGGGATCCAGGCGATGACCCTCCACCATGGATCTTGCGATTCGCTGGCTGTCAGCTTTGGTGCGTCCATCATGATCTCGGACGTCGCGCGCCCAGCACTCGATAGCAGAGGTCTCGACGGTGATGCAGTTCTTCCATCGCCAGACCGCCGAGGAAAGCGCCCACCACGGACCGCCCCACCGGCAAGATAGCCCGCAATCGCCTGAGCCGTCGATGCCGCCGGACGCGGTGCTCTTGCGTAGATAGGGTCAAGAGATCGCTCAGGTCAATGTCGTACTCGACCTCCAGGCCGCCATCGCGCAGACCTTCCAGGTAATCAGATCGCGTGTGCAACCGCGGTGTCATCCACCGGTCACACAGCTCGCGGCCAACTCCTGACGTGACCACTGCGTCATCCCTGGCCATGTCCTCTACCATTACGATCGAACCGCCCGGGGCGAGGCTCGCAGCAAGCCTGGCTATCGTCCGACGAACGTCGGCAGCGTGAAACAAACTCTCGATGGACACGATCAAGTCAAAAGGACCCGCTGGCGAACGATCGAACGCGCACTGCAAGAAACGACAGGACTCAGACAAGCCGAGAGTCTTCGCCTGATCCGTCGCCCGTTCGACCTGATAACGGCTAAGGCCAAGCCCCAGATAGCGCCCGGCGTTCTGTGCGGCCCAGCTCAGCAGTGTGTCCCCGAACCCGGCTCCGACATCGAGCACCACCGGGTCCGCCGAAGGAGCGGCCCGCTCCCACAACCAGGAGTTCAGGTCCTCCACACCGGCCAACTCTCCGCTCCCAGGTCTCAGCGCCTTGCGCATCGCGAGGCCTTCACCCGGTCGAGACCTGGATAGCCTTCGCCGCCACCACGCGAACCGCGCGAGCTTGTCGTAGAGGCTAGCAATCGCTTCCTCGCAATGCTCTTGAGCAGCAGACATGCCGTTGAAAGCACTCACCTCCGCAACAAGAAAACGTGTTCGTAGGCCCAGTCCATCGAGGTCAACGGTCTGGCGATCGGCTCGGGCACATTGAAATTCGGGCGCCGACCACCCCGTAGCCACCGCCGGATCTTCTGACGAGTCCACTGGTCCATGACAATCCGGTCTACGACAAAGCCAGCGGACTCAATGAGCCGTCGCCAACCCGACAGGCTCTTGGCGTCCTGGTGCCCGGCATGGTTCTGTCGACCCAGCATCCGTCGCCAGAACCGCCAGCCCGGTGCAGCTGCGTTGCGGAGCATCAGACACACTCGACCATCAGCCTTGACGACGCGATGCATCTCAGCCAGGGCCTTCTCCCGGTTGAACATCCGCTCCAGGGAACCAATACAGGTCACCAGGTCAAATCGGCCGTCCTCGAATGGCAGGTTCTCAGCGTTGGCAACATGAACGTCGGCTTCAGGCACAGACGCTCTCGCCATCGCGACTGCCACTTCCGAAATGTCAACACCGCTCGGTTCGACTCCGCGCATGCGCGCCGCTTTCAGCAACAAACCCGGGCCACACGCAACATCCAACAAGCTGTGGCCGGGTTGCGCGTCAAGGAGCTGCAGGAAGATCGGATACGCTTCGAATGGGCGAACATAACCGAACCCCATCTCACGATATGTACCGTCAAACCAGCGCGTGACATCCTGCTGGTCAGGAGATTGCTGGTCACTAGTCAGGGGTTCAGCCAAGGGTCTCATGAAGGTGATCGAAGAACCACATCGTCATCGACCTGCAAGAGTATCGTAGATTCCGTGATTGAGCCCCCCCAGCGTCAACGCGGCTGCGACGGTCGCCTCGGAATCCCAAGGTAGCGGGGAACACTCGCCATATAGTCGAGGTAATTACCCTGAAATCTGGTCCGCAAAACGCCTTCCTCCATCAAGACGCGTCGGTGCATGCTCCATGCATACAGCACGAATCCACCCCATATCATCGGAGACGGGAGCCAGACGCAGTTCCCTATGTAGAACAGGTAGAGGCCGACGAGGATCGGGTTCCGAGAGAACCGAAACAGCCCGGTACACTGCAGGGACGGACCGTCATGTCCAAGAGCTCTGTACAACTGCAAGACCGCGAAGCCGGTGACCAGACGCCCGACAAAGATCAGCCCCAGCCCTGTCATCACAAACTCTGGAGTTTCATCGGAGAGCGGGAACGTCCAGGGTCGCAGACGCGAATCCCACGCCACCAAGAGCGGCGAGACAAACAACACCATGACGACAGTCGTTGGGAGCAGAAACTCCAACAACTTCCGGGCGGTGGATCTGCGCCGAGCATTCTGCGGGGCAACGCCGTCCAGGTGATCCCCCTCGTTTAGAATCCTCATCGTCGACGCCTCACTCGGAACCGGGAATATCCACAGCTCTACTGCCAGGCTCGCGTAGGCAAGGAGTAACAACCATCCCGTGTAGGTCTCGAAGTCCATTACGACAGCCCCGAACTCCGGCGCTGGAAAATAAACCGCACGTCGCTGCCATACGAGTAGGCCAGCATTGCCACGGATATCGCCGCACACAGAGAAGACACCGACAAGCTGATCGACGGAGTCAATCCCAGGAACAACAGGATCATCATCGCCGCGCAGATGGTCTTCGCCCGGCGGTTGTCGTCATCGCAAGGCTTCGGATCCCGAGCCGATACTCCGACGCCACACAGCAGCAGTATGTACAGGTAACGAAACCCTGGGAGTAGACAGACCCAGGCTCCTACGCCCACTACCCCATGTAGCAGGAACGCCAGGCACAGAGTTGCCAACTGATCTGTCTCCATATCCAACATGGCTCCCGCCGCTGTTGGCCCATACCGCCGAGCGCACCAACCGTCGACGAGGTCTCCAAGCAGAGCGACGCCCAGCCCCGTCCATACGAGCCACCCAATTTCACCCTGAACCCAGGCGAACCCGCTGCAACCTAGTAGCAACGCAGCCCGAGTCAGGGTCACAACATCTGCGACGCTACGCCCGGCGCCGAGAACCCACACGAGCGCGACGTAGCTCGTCAACGCGGTGATTCCCCACAAGGCAAACTGATCCGTCACCAACCCCGCATCCTCTACCCACAACAGGACCGCCGAAATCACGACGATCCAAGCGACGGCCTGGACTATCAACCAGCGATCGAGAGCAACGGTATGAACCTGGGCAGAAGTCACGGGTCTTCCCTTCTTCAGACTACACCAGTAAGACTTGAGATGACGTTGTCATCATAACCTCTCGCCCACTCAACATGTTCAGTCTCAATATTGTCGACTACCTCAAGTGCTCCCACTCCCTGAATGGCGAGATCTTCGGGCCTGCGCAGATCATGCACATCAGCACTTTTGACATCGACGTCACCTTCATCATTCCTGATGTCGACGAGAACGGGATCATCGTGGATTTCACCGCCGCGCAGGTAGCACTCAACGAGACATTGACCCCCATGCGATTCAAGAACCTGGACGATGTCGAGGAGTTGGCTGGGATCAACACGACGACAGAGAATCTCTGCAAGCACGTGCATGATCAGATCAGCATGAAGATGAAGGGCCTGTTCCACGGATCGTTGCGAATCACCTTCCATGAGGGTCGAGGCGCCTCGGCAAGCTACGAGGCGCCGATGTCATGAGACCGCCGATTGACAGCTTCCCGAGGTCGAAGAATCCCCGAGAACTCGGAGTAAGGCAGCTGATCTCGGTCACGGATCCGTCAACAACGCCGGCGATCCGCCACGGTGTCGGGACCTGAGAACATCCGAGATTCGCACTGCCGGCAAAGTCCGATACCCCACGCCGCCCATCAAAACGTGGTAGACTGGAGTCGCCTTAGCCCGTCGGTTGTGCGTGTGGACCTTCCTGCACCTAGGCAACTATCGCCCAGCGCATACTCGGAATCACTACGTCACTCCCACCTCACATTGGCACGAAGAGTCGAACAACCGACTGCCGACATACTTTGGCCGGCACTCCTCGAGTGCAAGCGGCTCGTAGACCAGGCTTCTCCGGAATCCGCTGACGGGATTCTGCTATTCGAATCTGGTGGTCGCTGGGACGCTTCGGCAGCCTCCGGGGATCCAGATGGGATTCAATCCGGCTGCACTACAACGGTATTTGCACGACTGGACGCAGACACGCCCACTCCAGGCAACGCGACCCACGAATTCTGTCAGTCACGGTTCCGGCACGGTGAAGAACCGCTGCGCTCGTGTGACGGGTCACAACTATTTCCACAGATCGAGGCCGTCCTCCGGATCTACTTGCCGCTCATTCTCGGTGGCTGGCATGCGAAACGGCGTGGCCAGGCCTTTGTGTCAGCACACATCGCCCAGACGCTCGATGGCCGGATCGCATGCAACAACGGACACTCCCAGTGGATCAGCAACGAGGCCAACCTCTGGCACGCCCATCGTCTGCGCGCACTGCACGACGCGGTACTGGTCGGTGGCCAGACCGTCGCTACCGACGATCCCCAACTCACCGTCCGCCATGTCGAGGGCCACAACCCGACTCGGGTGATCCTGTCGGGAAGCGCCAAGGTGCTGGCCCTGGCAGGTGAGAGGCAGATCTTCGAGGACCCGGGTTGCCTGGTCGTCTGCGGCACGGACGCACTCACGGACTTCACTGCAAACGGCGTGCACCAACACACCCGGGTCTGCGGCATACCGAGTTCAGGGTCCTCGCCATTCCCTGCCGCAACGATCATCGAGGCACTCGCCACACACGGCATTCACTCCATATTCGTCGAAGGCGGCAGCATGACCTGCTCGAGTTTCCTCGAGCAGAGCATGATCGATGTCCTCCATGTACACGTCGCCTCGATGATCCTCGGCTCGGGCATCCCCAGTTTCGTTCTCCCAGAGGTAACCAACATCAGGAGCAGCCGACACTTACGGATGCAACACTTCGAAATGGACAACGAACTCCTGTTCGAATGCCGCCTGGGAGGGATGGAGTAGAGATGCCTGACGTCGGCACCACAGAGGCCTACTGGGTCACCGCTCCCGGTCACGGTGAGCTTCGTCGAGAGGCGGTGAACGACAATGTCGGCACCGGCGAAAGCCTGGTGCAGGCGCTCTACAGCGGTGTGAGTCCTGGCACCGAGCGCCTGGTCGGCCGAGGCGAGGTTCCAACCGAGTGCCACGCCACGATGGCATGCCATTACATGGCCGGCGGGTTCGAGTTACCCATCAAATACGGCTACTCACTCGTCGCCCGTGGCATCGATGGTGAATTGGATGGCAAGAACGTCTTCGTCATGCACCCTCATCAAGAACTGGCGCGCATCGACAATGAGAATGCCCTCGTCCTCCCAGAGACTCTCCCTCCCCACCGTGCGACGCTCATCCCCAACACAGAAACAGCTCTCAACGCTATCTGGGACGCCGAACTAGAGGCTGGTCAATCGTCGGTCATCGTCGGGGCAGGACCTGTCGGACTGTTGCTGGCATTCGTGCTGCATCGACTGGGGCTTGGACCGACGCACATCGTAGAGACGGATGACGCGCGCCGCACCTGGGCCGACACGCTACCTTTCGTCGACGCAATCGGAACAGCCAGTGACTTTCGAGACGGCCATTACCGCGTCGCCTTCCACAGCAGTGGCCACGGTGCAGGGCTCCAGTCTGCACTCAGCCTTATCGGGTTCGAGGGCAGCGTGATCGAACTGTCCTGGTATGGGAACCGCCCAGTCGAAGTCGACCTCGGCAGCCACTTCCACTACCAGCGCAAACGCATCGTCGCTTCACAGGTAGGTCACGTCGCGCGACCGCGACGCCAGGACACCAGCCACTCCGATCGACTGCAAGAAGTCTTGTGCCTGTTAGAGGATGCCTCTTGTGATCAACTGCTAGGCCAAGCTGTCGACTTCGCCAGCATGCCGCAGATGATGGCAGAGCTGTACCAGAGCAATCTCTCCAGTCCCTGCCCATTGATTCGTTACCCCTAGGCCGTTGGAACGGCTCCGGCCTCTAATCAATCGAGAGTTGCTCGAGTAACGACACGGCAGCGTCGGTCCAAGTACGACCGGCGGGGCGTGCAGCGTGTGCAGCCCGCTTGAGTGCGACTAATCGCTCCGTCTTGTTGAGCAGGCCGAGCATAGAGACAACCAACTCCTCCACCGTCGCGTGGACCTCTCCTGCTCCTCGCCCCGCAAGGTGTCGGCCACTGTAGCCGCCTTCTCGCAACAACAGCGGCAGGCCATGAGCCATCGCCTCTTGTGACGCCATCCCAAAGGTCTCCACTACTGCAACCGACACGAACAGATCCCCACTTCGATACTCGGCCGGCATCTCATCAGGCAAGCGGGTCCCTGCAAAAACCACACGGGAGGCGAGAGCAGGGTTATCCGCAGCGAGTTCTCGGCAGGACCTTGCGTAGTCTGGCTCGAGATCACCGCCAAGGATGCGTAACTCGAAGGTCGGGAGTTCCGACTTGCTGGCGAGGCAGGACAGGAACTCCAGCACGCCCTTGCGGGCGATGAGGTTCGCGACAACCAGCACCCGTGGCGGATCTTGTAGTTCCAATCGGCCCGGTTGCACCTCCTCGAGGGCAGGCTCCACGGTAACAACGCGGCGGGACTCCACGCCGTTGGCGATGAGATACTCCGCCATGAACGGACTCGTCGCCCAGCAATGGGAAAACCTGCGGAGTTGCGGCCATTCATGCTCGGCAAAGACCGCCTCCGCAGCTCTGCCGTCGGGGGGAAACAGACTGTGCAGGTGGTGAGCCAGGAAGATGCTGGCTGAATTCTCCAACGGCAAGCGCGAGAGTTCGACTAGCGACTTCGGGTCGAGGTACAGGCTGTCAAACACATACCGGGACGCAGAGGATGCCATTCGTCCGCCGGCCTGTGGTAGCTCAATCCGTTCGACTCGACACCCCTTGCCCCGCAGAGCCTGGGTTATTCGTTGATTGTAGAGGTGCCCACCACTGATGACGTCTCCCGGGTCCGGTAATACGAAGACAAAGGAGTTGTCAGTTCCGTCATCCATGGTTCACCGTCACCAAAACACCCTTCATCGAAATCGAGGATCCGGACCGCAACCGTGATCGAACCCTTGGAGTTACTTGACCTTCTTGGCCTTCGGAACCTGGCGCAAGACAGCGAAGTCGCCCAAGTTCCAAGCCTGGCAAAATAAAGTGACAACACCATCGTCGACAGTAGCGAACGCGTCGTGCAGATGCGTGAACGGGCCCAGGCCCAACTCGTCCTTGGGCTTGATCGTCGATACGACCTTCATGGTCTCCATGTCCACGATGTAGACGGACGCTCCCTTGTCCTTGCTGCCCGCCGGCTTCATGAGTCCTCCGGCGACACCGTAGAGCTTGCCGTCCACCACGAAGAACTCGAAGTCGCATGGTTTCGAACCCGTCGGCAATGGAAACATCTTGTCGAACTTGGTCTCAGGCTTGTACGAGTGGATCCGGGCAAAGAAGCGGTCCGCCACGTAGATCAATCCCTTGTGGATAGTGATGCCGTGGTTGATACCGAATTTGCCTGGCTCGATCTTCTTGCTTCGCCCACCAAAGATGGTGCCGGTCCACTTCTTCGCATCCAGGTCGTAGGACATGACAAATTTCGAAGCGTAGCCATCGGTAATCCAGAGCATGCCGTCCAGATAGGCTACGTCCGTCGGCGCGTACGGTGCACCCTTTGAGTACGGCAGCATCGTCGGGCGCCCAATGGTGCGCAGCAATTTACCATCGACATCCGTGAGGAACACGCTGGCGCCACCGTTCGCTGGCCAGGCGATCATGGCTTGATCCTTGTGCTCGAAGAAGGTGGCGTTGTGCATGTTGAGTTTGAGCATCTTCGGGTCGGTCTCGACCATCTCGATCTTCGATCGATCCCTGTGAACCCGGATGATCCCACCGCCTTGCAGGGACCAATAGACCTCACCCTTGCCCTTGCGGTAGTCATAGGCAAAGCCGCCATGTGCACAGTGGAGGATCTTCCGCTTGCGGCCGTCGAATGGGTTCGGCTCAAAGACCTTCTTGGGGAGGTTCTTCGAGGTCACGATCACCTCGAAGACGAATCCTCCATCACCACTACGACCTGCCACGGTCTTCTTCTTCGAGTCCTGGCGCAGACCACGGTTCTGCTCCATCGCCAGCACATCATCGATCGAGAGAATCCCAGCAGTGTTCTCGGTTAGCACTGCGTGGTGATGAGAACGCGAATGGTCGTGTCCCTGGGCGGCGAGCGATCCTACAAGCAGGAAAGCCGGCAGGAACTTCGGGGAATGCGGCAGTAGTGATTTTGAAAGCATGGCGAACCTAGGGGCATCCGAGACTCGGACCACTCTCGCCCAAACCGTGCTCAGGATCCAGATACTGTGCTCTTCTGTTTACCGTGCCGACTCAAAAACAGACTTGAGCTCTCCGCGTGAGGTGGACTCCACATGAACAACAACCGCCGGGCATCAACGAAAGCAGCCCCCAAACCAAGAGGTCGGGGGCTGCTTCGATCGGTAGCCGCGCTGTCACTATTACCGCTTGCCGACCTTTCCATGACCAGCGTTGCTCATGACGACTCCAAACAAGTTGGCAGCATCCGCGACGGCGTACTGGTTGTAGAAATCGGCCCCAAACAAGCTGTTGTTGTTCGGGACACTGAACCTCTGTGTGGATGCACCACCGGAATTCGTGGTGACCCCAACGAGGATGTCGAGCGACGCGAGCAGTTTGCATCCCGGCGCTCCGAGCGGACCCAGGTCGAGCGGTAGGTTGTTGCCGCTCCATCTCGAGTCCGAGGCACCGATAACCAAGAACCCACTCGAATTCGGGTTGGCATCCGTGAGCGACAAGGAGAAGGCCGTGTTCAACTCCGGAACCCCATTGTTGATGAAGCTCGGAATCGCACCAGGACCACCCGCGCACTGGACCCGGTACGCCCATGGGAATCCCGCGAGCGGCCCATTCCAACTGCCGCCGGCGCCATCATTGCGGAAGTATGGTGTGTTGGTCCCCGACCGGATCGAAGCACTGATCGTCGCTGGGTTGTTCACGAACGCGATGTAGAAGTCCTTACCACTGCTGATCGAGATCGGCGTCGAGAAGGTCGTCGCATACCAACCCATGCTGCCGCCGATGACCATCGAGCTAGAGCCCAGGATCGCGCCCGGCTGGCCGTTGCTGTCGGCGTAAATACGGGTGGTCACGGTCTGGTTGCCGCTGGTGTCCAGTTCGAAACCAGTGATCAGCAGATTGCTCGGCGCAGTGGCACGAATTGCATAGGTCAAGCTCGCACGGGTGCCGTAACTCTGACGGGTACCGGTGTCGTTGACGTTGAGGCAATTCGCTGGCCGCTTGCCACTACCCGCACAGCCAGCACCATAGAGCTTGTAGGATCCTGCGTTGGGGTTGGTCCGCTTGGGGTAGGGCAGTTTGCGCTTGAGGGCGGCCTTCTCGAGGTCGAGGTAGTTCGGCGTGCCGTTGTTGAGGTTGCCGTCATCGTCATCCACGATGAACACCTCGCGCACCGCGTTGGGCTGGTTGGTGGCGTCCGCCGCGATCGAAGGGATGACGATCTTCTCGGCGATCGCTGGGCCAGCAGTGTTGCCGTGGGTAACGATCAGGTTCTTGCGGAGATCCCAGGCCCAACCCATCCAGGTCTGGCCTTGCTGGTGGACTCCACCGCCGGCCGGATAGGTATAGGAGTTGTTGCCGGTCCGGATGCCGTTGGTCGTGCCGGTTCTAAAGCCAGCTCCGAGTTCTGGCTGACCCGAACGATACAGCCCGAGCAGATCGCCCCAGCCTTCCGACAGACCATCGGTCTGCGAGATGCCGCCGAACACAGCGTCGAGGCCGTGACCCCACTCGTGCACGATTACGGTCTGGAAGGCGGTCATGTTGCAGCCACCGCCAGCGGTGTAGAAGTTGATCGTGTTGCTGGTGTAGTAGGCGTTGCAGTTCGAGTTGATGTTCACTCGCGGGTTGATGTTCGAGATGTTGTTCATCTGGCTCGTCGCGCCAGGCAGCAAGCTACGCACCCAGACGTTGGCGTCGTCGACGTGCCAGTAGGTCGTGGTCTGTGAGCGGTTGTTTTCGCCCATGTTGGCGTTGCCAAACTGGATCGTCGCCGGTGTGCCCGGGGTGACCGAGGCCGACGCACTCATCTGGGTGCCCGAGGCGACCCGGAACCGCAGGCTGTGGCGGCCGACGAGGGTAGCGTTGACGGTGACAGCACTGCTCCCGCTGTAGGGGATCGAGAAGTTGCCGTTGGCGTCGGTGTAGGCCGACCCTGCGCTGCTGGTCACCTGGATGTTGGCCAGCGGCGTGTTGGTCATCGGTGAGACCGGCAGGACGCCGAGATTGGTCCAGGCCATGACCTTGCCGGTCAGCGGGGCCATCGACTCGCGCGGTGCCGGCGTGTTCAGCGCCGGGACCTTTGCCATCGCTCGCTGCATCCGGTCGGAGTGGTGGTCAGTGCGCGAACTCGCGACATGCTTCTTGTTGCAACTGCCGCACTCGTAGACCTCGTTCTTGAACTCGAGGATCGCGCCGTTGCGGGCGTTGACGTAGGCCTTGCCGACGACGGGCTTGCCAGGCCTTTCGTCGATCTGGACTTCGAACGCCAGCGTCGCAGTTGTCC
>JAYZDB010000288.1:0-15954 GCA_036338025.1 Planctomycetota bacterium | reverse complement strand
CGTCCGGCGTCGCGCTGGGTACTCATCGATCGGATGGAAAAACTGGAACAGCGGCCACGATGAAGTACTTCACCAAGATCGGGGACCGCGAGCGCGACTTCACCTTCGAACGCCAGGGTGGCCAATTGGTGGCCCACACCGGTGACAAGACCTATCACCTTGACGTGTCGTTGGTAGGTGATGGAACTGCTTTCACCCTGCTCGTCGATGGGTCGAGTCACGACGTGGTGGTCGATGCTGTCGAAGCGCAGACCCTGGTGCAGGTTCGAGGCGAGCTGGTCAAGGTCGAGGTCCAGGATGAACGAGAGCGGACGGCCAGCGAAGTGGCTGGCGCCCGCGTTGGCGGCAAGCGGACAATCGTCGCGTCGATGCCGGGGGTCGTTGCCGAGCTGTCCGTGCAGGTCGGAGATGTCGTCGAGGATGGTCAGACCCTGCTGATCCTCGAAGCCATGAAGATGCAGAACCCGATCCAGGCCGAGGGCGCCGGGACGGTGGTCAAGATCCACACCGAGGTCGGCGAGGCGGTCGCGAACGCAGCGCCACTGGTGGATCTGGACGAGGACTAGCTGGTCATTTGATCTGCCGCAGAGCCTCTCGTGCCATCTTGCGGATCTCCTGCGACGCGCTCTTGTCCTGGCGCAGTGCGTCGAGCAAGGGCCTGGCAGCCTCGGTATCCCCAGACTGCAGGAGTGTCGCCGCCAGCACCCAGCGGGTCTGATCGTGCGTGGGGCGGAGCGCGAGCGCGCGGCGCAGGTGACCCAATCCCGCCTCGATGTCATCCCGCGCGATCGCGAGGTATGCGTGTTGCAGGGGCCAGGTAGGGTGATTGGGTACGCGTTGCTGCCCGGTGGCGAGGATCTTCTCGACCTCGTCTGGCGGGAGTTGGGCCTGGGTCCTGGTCAACAGCGGTTCATGCAGGAACTGGAAGGCCGAGTTTTCGCGCCAGGCGAGCCGCAGGTGCTGCTGGCTCTTTTCGGCTTGCTTCAGCAGGTTGTAGAGCAGCGCCAGGTTGTAGTGCGTGATGTGACGTAGCGGCTTGGCCCCCGGGGGCGCCCTTAGTGCACGCAAGAACATCTGTTCCGCATCGTTGTAGCGTCCTGCCCGCGCCAGGAATCCACCCAGGCTTGAGAGTGCATCGACGAACTCGGGGTCGAGTTCGAGGGCGCGGCGCCAGAGATTCTCGGCGTCCACTACGCGGTTGCGCCGGTCGAGGTGGCCTGCGTACGCTTCCGTGAGCCGGAGACAACGTGGATTTCTCTGCGCGTCCTGAACAAACCGGCTGGTCTCGTCGTGCCAGGCGCTGTTTCGGTCCACGATGACCACCGAGCACATCAGCAACCAGCCGATGGTCGGTATGAGGATCAGGGCAGGCCGGCTGACCAGGCCCGCGATCCAGCATGCAAGGATGGCAATCCCGAAACTCGGCGTGAAGTAGAGTCGCTCACCGAACACGGTACCGATCGCGAGTGGCAGGTTGCTGGTGGAGAAACTGAAGCCGAGGAAGCACGCTGCCGCCAGGAACAACAGCGGCTGGCGTCGGAGGCTCGCGATTCCGCAACCCAGCAGCCCGAGCAGAGCCGCTGCCGATGCGACAAAGGCCGGCGCCAGCAGCGAATCGAGGATGTCGAAGGTGCACGGTCCATAGTCGCTGACCAGACCCAGGGGCAGCAGGCACTTGTAGAGCCCGAAACCCCAGATCGAGATACCGGTGATCCAACGTGTTGCGAGGGGCGCGTCGTAGAGCGGGTTGGCCAGTCGATGGACAGGGAATGGCGACGGCACCTCGGACAGGGCCAGGTGCCGCAAGGCCAGGAACAGGACCAGTGGGACCAGGGCCACCAAGGTCACCTGCAAGCAGGTGCGCAGAGGGTTGCCTGCGTTGTTCCGGATCCGGTCGTGGACGAGTGCGTAGACCGGCAGGAACGCGGCCCAGGCGATCGCGTTTTCCTTCGAGCCAAAGGCCAGGAACAGCAGCAGCCCACTGCCTGCGAGGCCCGCGATCCGGGCAGCGCCGGCGCCATTGCGTCCGCGGAGGAACAGCAGCAGGGCGCTCGCGCCGAAGCAGAACCCGAGCAACTCGGCGCGTCCCACGATGCCGGCAACGACTTCACTGTGGATTGCGTGCAATCCGAACACTGCGGCTCCGAGTACTGCGGTCCAGTATTGGGTGACGATTGGCATCAGCATCCGCAGAGCCAGCCAGGTCGCAAATACATGCAGCAAGACGTTGATGAGGTGGTGGGGGAACGCCTCCCATTCAGGATCTGCCTGCACGCCACCGGTCAGCGCGTTGGTTGCGGCGTAGCTCAAGATGGTGACGGGTCGATAGAGCCGGCTGAGTTCCCCGCCGTTGCCGATCCAGTAGCCGTTGGTGAAGTAGTCCGTCAGCGGCCGGAACGTCGCGGTCATCTGGTTCGTTGCGCCACCCGGCAAGGTTGCGCGTGCGACGATTCCATCGTCGAGCGCGAATTGATTGCCGAGGCTCGGTGCGTAGATGGCGAACACTGCCAGCAGGATCAAGGTGACCCAGAGGCGATATCGGGGACTGGCGGGAGTGGCTTGCATCCTCAGGAAGGGCACGGCTTCGATGGCCGGTAACACACTTGGGAAAACCGCCCGACGTTGTGACCGGGGATGATCTTACGCTCCAACTCGTGGGTTCGCCTCGGCCGGTTTTCTGATTTCACGCTAGTCCCGGTGGGAAGGAAACATGCCCGACTGGCTGCTGCCCGGTTTCGCCGGTAGCGCAAAGAAAACCCGTCGGCCGGCGGCGAGTTCGACACCAACGGGCCGCCCCCGGACATTCATTCTAGCCCGTAAGAGAGGTTCCAATGCTTCGTACACTTCTTTCCGCCACCCTCCTCCTGGTCACCGCCACTGCTTTGACCACCACCGCCGATGCTCAGGTGGTGAAGATCCGCGGGACTGGCTGCCTGAACGCCGCCTATCCCAGCACCACAGGGTCGCCGACCATCGGTCAGGGTTTTGGCGTCATTGTTGCTCCGCTTCGTACCCGCACCAGCAAGCCCTTCCTGCTCTTCGGCGTCGGCGGTGCGAACCTGACGCTGCCGACTCCGCCGGCTTGTACCCGTGGTTGCAAGTTGGAATGCAGGCCCTTGGTCGTCCTGTTCCAGACCGCTGCCCGATTCCAGATTCCCAACGATCGCAGCCTCATCGGCGCGAAGTTCTGCGCCCAGTCGGGTGCGATCCGGGCCGTTCGTCCGAACGGGTGCATCCACTTGCACGGCGCCTTGTCGGTCACGATCCAGTAGGGACCGACCCAAATCCAAGCGAGGCGTGCAATGGCTCTGGCGGTTGCACGCTTTCGTGTGTACGGGTCGGCTGATCCGTCTCGGGCCAGCGTCCGGTCCGCAGTCGATGGGTCTTGGCGGCTGCCAGTCTCGGCTACGGACTGCTCTGCCGCCTGCCATGGCGGGAAATTCAGGTTTCCGGCGAGTTGCACGGAATGCCCGTAGATCCGCCAACTGGGTCTGACGGCGATGGGCTTGGAGGGGCTGGGGATCCGCGCGTTGCGACGCGATCCACTCGGCGAGCGGATTCGCGGCGTGAACTCGCGCCTCTGACGAGGTACCCTGCCAGTGCTTTCATGCGCGTCGCGATCGTCTGCTACTACTCACCGCCACAACCGGCTATCGCTTCGCACCGCGTGTTGCGCATGACAGGGGCGTTGTTGAAGGCCGGACATCAGGTGCACTGGGTGTCGGCGGACCCGGCCCGCTTGCCGGCCGCCAGTCTGGACAACAGTCTTGCTGCGTGGATCCCGCAAGGCGTTGTGCAGCACGGTATCGATGGCCAGGCCCTGAACACGAAGCCGGCTGCCGACAACTTGTGGGAGAAGATCCTCCGCAACCTGGCGTGGCACATGCCGCGACGGTTCCGCTACCCGGACAGCTTCATCTCCTGGGCCAGGCAGCTCAAGAAACGCTTGCCGGCGATCGTTCGCGACAACCAGCTAGATGCGGTCTTGATGTGTTGCAGTCCGCACAACCAGATCCTGGCGCTGCCGGTGCTTCGGGGAGCATTCCCTGACCTGCCGATCTACGTTGACTATCGCGATCTGCTGAGCGGCAATCCCTGGAATCCGCGTGCCAACCCCCGGCAGGCCCAGCGCATCCTCGAACTTGAACGGGCGATGCTCGGCTACGCCAACTGTCTGTTCGTCACTACCGGGCAGGCCCGCGAACGATTCACCGCCGAAGTCGGTGCGATCGACGGGCTCGAGGTCAAGGTGATGCCAAACGCCGCCGACTTCGAGTTGGCGACCGCGATCGGCAGTACGCTGCCACCGCCGGACATGGGCGCTGGTATTCACCTGGGATTTTTTGGCACCTTGTTTCCTCGCCGTCGCTTGTTGCCCGTCCTGCAAGCTCTCGAGGTGATGGCGGCGCCCGACCGGCAACAGCTGCGACTGCACGTCTACTGTGACCCGCACACCTCTGCGAGTCTCCTGGAAGCTGATCTCGAACGGGTGGAGGCCGGGGTACGCGAACTGGTGGTCCGTCACGACTACCTGCCGTACGCCGAGGCCCAGCGCACCATGCAGGCGATGGACGCGCTGATCCTGGTCAATGGTGGTGAGGCTGACGACGCCGTGTTCGTTCCTGGCAAACTCTGTGACTACCTTATGGCTCGCCGACCGGTGTTGTTCATCGGCTATCCCGGCGAGGCCGCTGCGATGGTCGAGCGGACGACGGGTGCTGCCTGGTGCCACCCCTACGGTGTGCAGGATGCGGTCGCCGCGACGCTCCGGACGCTTCTCGATGGTCGCCCCGCCGACCTCCCCGCTGCCGAAGAGTTCTCCCCGGACCGCAGTTTTGCCCCTCTACTCGACCTGCTTGGCTGACCGCTGTGCGGGTGGAATTGGCCAATTTCCGGAAGCCCGAATAGGATGTGGCCCATCGAAACTCTCTCATCGCCCACCAGGCTCGCTGAGCCTGAGTGTCTGTCAGCGGTATTAGAACGGCCGCAGGCTTGACCCTTCGGGGTCGTCTCAGCACAATTCTCGCCCCTCCCGCTGACCCGATGGCGGATCGAATCGGAACGGATGTCCAGACCCATAGCAGTCATTGTCCTCGCCGCTGGCGTGGGCACGCGTACCAAGACGGCCTGTCCCAAGGTCCTGCTGCCGCTTTGCGGAAGCACCCTCCTGGGTACCGTTCTCGGCACCGTGGACGGACTCCAGCCAGACCGGGTCGTGGTGGTTGTGCACCACGGCAAGGAACAGGTGGAGCAGAGTTTACGCGGCATCGAAGGACTGGAGACCGTCGACCAGGGTGAACCCCGCGGTACCGGTCACGCGGTGCAGGCCGGGATGCAGGCGCTGGAGGGTTTCGAGGGCGACATCCTCGTGGTCTACGGTGACATACCCTTGGTCGCGGAACAGACCCTCCGCAATCTCCGCAGCTCGCGCGGTAGCGGAGCGATGAGCTTCCTCACTGCCTTCGACTCCCCGCCTGAGGGCATGGGCCGGGTGCTGCGTGGTGGTGAAGGCCAGGTGCTCGGAGTGCGCGAACAAAAGGACTGCTCCACTGAAGAACTCGAGATCGAGGAGTTCAACGCCGGAGCCTACTGTTTTGACTCCGAACGATTGCCGGATGCGCTGGCTGCGTTGCAAGCTGACAATTCTCAAAACGAACTCTACATCACGGACACGATGGGTTGGTTCATCGAGCGCGGCGAAGTCGTCAACGCGGTTCCGGCGGATAGCCTCGATGAGGTTGCAGGAGTCAACTCGCTAACCGATCTCTGCCACGTCCGCCAGATAATGCAGGAGCGCATTCTGCTCAAGCACCTCGAGAATGGTGTCTTCATCGAAGACCCCGCGACAACGTACATCGACCAGGACGTCAGCATTGGTCGAAACACCCGTATTCTCCCCTGTACCATCATCAGCAGCGGCGTCACGATCGGCAGTGATTGTGAGATCGGGCCCTTCTCGCGCTTACGGGTTGGTACCTTCCTTGATGATGGCGTCGAGGTCGGCAACTTCGTCGAGTGCAAAAAGACCTTTATCGGCAAGGCTAGCAAGGCCAAGCACCTGACCTATCTGGGCGATGCGACGATCGGCGAAGGCACCAACATCGGCGCTGGTACCATCACCGCCAACTATGACGGCACCAGCAAGCATCCTACGATGGTCGGGGATGGTGCATTTGTCGGTAGCGGAACGGTGTTGGTCGCGCCGTGTAGCATGGGCGGCAAGTCGATGACAGGAGCCGGTGCCGTTGTCACCAAGAACACATCGATAGCAGATGGTGAGGTATTCGTCGGCGTACCCGCGAAGCCGCTATCTGGTCGGAAACCCCAGCAAGCGACCACCGAAGGTCCACCCGCAGGCGGTGAATCATGAACCCTGATCGTATCCGTATCTTTTCCGGCAACGCTCACCCCCGGTTGGCGCGCGATATCTGTTCTCACCTCGGTGTGCCACATGGGGAGGCAACCTGTGAGCGCTTCCCTGATGGTGAGATCGACCTCAAGATCGAATGCGACGTGCGTGGCGCTGACGTCTTCGTGGTGCAGCCGACTTGTCCGCCAGTCAACGAGAACCTCATGGAGCTTCTCGTGTTCATCGACTGCTTGCGGCGCAGTTCGGCCGATCGAATCACTGCCGTGATGCCGTACTACGGCTATGCCCGCAAGGATCGCAAGGACGAGGGGCGTGTCCCGATCACCGCCAAGCTCGCCGCCAACCTGATCGTCAAGGCTGGCGCCGATCGCGTGGTCGCGGTTGACCTGCACGCTGCCCAGATCCAGGGTTTCTTCGACATCCCGACCGATCACCTCTACGCACGCCATTCCTTCATGGAGCACGTGGAATCGCTTGGAGTCGAAAACCCCGTGATCGTGTCACCCGACGTCGGTGGCGTGAAGTTGGCGCGCGGCTATGCCAAGGGTCTGGGGGCTGAGATTGCCATCGTCGACAAGCGGCGTATCAGCGGCGACAAGGTCACTGCCGAAAATGTCGTGGGTGATGTCAAGGGGCGTAACGTCATCATGGTGGATGACATGGTCAGCACTGCCGGCTCGATTACCGATGCCTGCCGCATCCTGAAAGAGAAGGCCGCCGAGAAGATCTACATCATCGCGACCCACGGCGTGCTGTGTGGCCAGGCGGTCGAGAAACTCAACACTGCTCCCGTCGAGCAGATCATCTTCTCGGACAGCATCCCTATGCAGGATGGCGAGGTCGAGAAACTCAAGATTGTGTCGCTGGCTCCGTTGTTGGCGCGCGCGATCGATCGCATTCACCGGAGCGAGAGCGTCAGTATCCTGTTTGGCAACGACTGACCCTCCTCCTCCCTGGAATCAACGCATATCGAGGCAATTGAAATGGAAGTAGCAACTCTCCCGGTCGAAGAGCGCAGCGTCAAAGGAACCAACGCCGTCCGCCAACTTCGCGATACCGGTAAAATCCCCATGGTCCTATATGGCGGCAAAGGCGAGTCGGTCAGTCTGCAGGCAGACTACGACTCCGTGAAGCGCCACCTCACGCACCGCCTACGGGTCTACAATCTTGAACTCGGCGGCAAGGAACACCCGAGCTTCCTCAAGTCTGTGCAGTGGGATTGCCTTACGGATGAACCGCTTCACCTCGACTTTCAGCGGATCAAGATGGACGAACCGCTGAAGATGGAAATACGGATCGCTACCGTCGGGCACCCTTCGGGAGCTGCTGCGGGTGCACGCCTGGTCCTGGATGTGAAGGCGCTCAACCTGTCTTGCATGCCGGACAGCGTTCCGGACGAAGTCGAAATCACGGTCGCGCATCTGGAAATCGGCGACAAGATTCTCGCCAAGGAAGTGGAACTACCCGAAGGCGTGACGCTGGAAATGCCCGAGGACAAGGTCGTCATCCGGCTCTTGGATCCGAAGGCCGAACTGCCGCCAGAGGAACCTGATACACCAGCGGATGACTCTGCTACGGATCCGGATGATCCCGGCGCGGATTCCACTGACGCGGGCAAGGGCTCGGCTGATGCCGGCAAGGGTTCGGATGATGCTGGCTAGGGGGCCGGGTTTGCGTTATCGGCTCGGTTCACCGTACTTGCGTTGGCTGCAAATAAGGCTTGCCTGATGGAGGGCAGCCGATAACCTCCCCCGCCCGTTTCCCCAGGAGATCTTTCCCGTGGACTGGCAACGAGTCCTTCTCGGTATCGGAAATCCCGGTCCTGAGTATCACGAGACTCGACACAATGTCGGGTTCATGGTCTTGGACCTGCTGGCGAATCGGCTCGGCTTGAGCTTCCAACGACTGGAGCGGAAGTCCCCGACGGGACAGAGGCTCTTCGGTGGCAAGGTCAAGGCGCAGGTGGCCAGTGGATTGAACCAGCTGGGACAGAAGTTCCTGCTCGTCAAGCCGCTGACCTACGTGAATCTGTCCGGTGATGTCGCCGGTCCACTCCTGAGGGTGGCCGAACTCACGCCGGAGTCGCTCTTTGTTGTCGTGGATGACCTGAACCTACCGCTGGGTCGCATTCGAGTGCGACCGTCGGGGAGCTCTGGTGGTCACAACGGACTTCGTTCCATCGAGTCCGCGCTGACTACCGACGAGTATCCCCGTCTCCGTCTCGGTATTGGTGAATCTGTGGAGACCACTTCGGTGGACCACGTTCTCGCTCCCTTTTCGACTGAGGAGCGGGAGGTTCTGGCTCCGAAACTCGCCTGTGCTGCCGATGCCTGTCTGGATTGGCTTGCTGGCGGAGATTTCCAAAACTTGATGTGCCAATTCAACGGCACGGAGACCTGAACCTTGAAGAGAACCTACGAGTGCATGGTGCTTCTGGACAACCGAGAGGTGCGCCAGGGCTGGGATGCTGTCAAAGACAGCGTTGCCACCATGCTGGCCAAGCACAACGCTGACATTGTCAGCTCCAAGTTGTGGGAAGAGCGTCGCCTGGCGTATCCCATCAACCATCAGCAGCGTGGAACCTACCTGCTGGTGTACTTCAACGCGCCGACGAACGAGATCGCCCCGATCAACCGTGAGATGAACATGGCTGGCCTGGTCTTGCGTCATTCGGTAATCGCGTGTGAAGAGGTGCCCGAATCTGCGAACGAACCCGAAAAGGAGTTCGACGTCTCGAAGATTGGCATCGAGGAGACCCCGAAGCCGGAGGCGCAAGCCTCCGAGGCTTCCAAGTCCGACGCGGATGCGCCCAAGCCGGAAAAATCCGCTGACCAAGACGCGGCCGAGGACACCGCGAAAGCTACCACCGCGGAAGCTACCACCACGGAAGCTACCACCGCGGAAGCTACCGAGGATCCCGGTGAAGAGGCCGCGACGCCAGAGACACCCGAACAACCAGACAACGCGCCTGCAGAGGGCGAGGAGTAGACATGGCGGACTTTGGAAACAAGAACAAGCGCTCCTCCAAGTTTGGGCAGTTCAAGCCCCGCAAGATCGTCAAGCCCGATCAACCGCTCGAGTACAAAAACGTCGAGTACCTCTCGAAGTTCATTGGTCCCACCGGCAAGTTGCAGTCGCGTCGACGTACGGGTTTTGATGGGCAGGACCAGCGCAAGTTGGCTCGCGCCGTCAAAGTCGCACGCCACATGGGCCTGTTGCCGTATGTGGGCAGCGCGCACGGTGAAGGCGATCGCGATCCTCGAGGTGGCCGTGAACGATTTGGCCGCGGTCCTCGTGGCCCTCGGCAGGACCGCGACGGTGAGGGTGCCGAGGCTTCCACTGACAAGGATGTCGCGACCGAAACAAGTCCCAAGGAGGCGTGACCGATGGATGTCCTATTGAAGACAACGATCGAGAAGCTCGGCCGAATTGGAGATGTCGTGGCGGTACGAGACGGTTTTGCGCGCAACTACCTGTTGCCAACCGGCCAAGCCGTTCCAGTCAACAAGGCCAACCTCGAAGCGATTGAACGCGATCGTGAGAGTGCCCTGGCTGACGAAGCAACTCGCGTCGGAGACCTCAAGGAAATGTCCGAGATGGTGGCGGCGACTTCGATCACGATCGAGTGCAAAGCCAACGAAGAAGGCCACCTGTTCGGCTCCGTTTCGGCGGTCCAGGTCGCCAATGCACTTCGCGAGAAAGGTCTCCGCATCGAGGACAAGATGATTCGACTCGACACCCCAATCAAGGAGATCGGTGTGTTTGATGTCACCGTCCACTTGCATGCTGATGTCGAAGCCGTCACCAAGGTCTGGGTGGTCCAGTCCAAGCCCGAGTAACGGCGCGGTTCACCAGTGAATGAGGCGATTCGAGTCTCTCTGATCAGCCTTGGCTGTGCTCGCAATCTAGTGGACTCAGAAGTCCTCCTCGGTCACGTGACCGAGGAGGGCCTGCAAGTCACCATCGAACCGTCCGATGCCGACGTCGTGGTGATCAATACCTGCGGCTTTGTAGAAGAGGCCAAGCAGGAGAGTATCGACACGATTCTGCAGGTCTGCGAACTCAAGCAACAGGGGAAGGTCCAGGGGATCCTGGCGGTCGGTTGCCTGGCGCAGCGCTACGGCGAAGAGTTGCGCCACGAGATGCAGGAAGTCGACGCGTTCTTGGGGATCACCGATTACTCGGGGATCCCTGCGCTGGTGCGCAAGCTCGTCAACGGGTCTTCGATCCGATACGCAGCGACGGTCGATGGCGGCAAGCCCAAGGGCGCCCACTCCGACGCTCGACGCATGCTGCTGACCCCGAAGAGTTACGCATACCTGCGGATCTCCGAAGGTTGCAACCACACCTGCACCTTCTGTGCGATCCCCTCGATGCGCGGCCGCAACCGCAGCAAGCCGGTCGACGTCCTGGTCGAAGAGACCCGGAATCTCGCCGCCAACGGGGTTCGCGAGGTGGTGATTGTCGCCGAGGACAGCACAGCCTACGGTCTCGACGTCGACCGCAAGCGCTCGATCCACACCCTGCTGGAAGCACTGGCGGAGGTCGAGGGTGTCGAGTGGCTGCGCCTGATGTACGCCTATCCCCACACGGTCCTGCCGGCCCTTACGACTGTGATGCGGGAGTGTGACAAGGTGGTGCCATACCTCGACATCCCGGTCCAACACATCTCCAGCACCATGCTGCACTCGATGAAGCGTGCGGTTTCCTCGCAGCAGGTGCGAGATATCTTGTGGCGATTGCGCGACGAGGTTCCAGGCATCGCTGTCCGCACGACCCTGATCGTGGGCTTCCCGGGCGAGACCGACGCCGATTACGAGGAGTTGCGTGATTTCGTGGCGGACTACCGGTTCGAACGCATGGGGGCCTTCACCTATTCCCAGGAAGAGGGCACACCGGCTTTTGACCTCCCCGGTCAGGTCGATCCCGAGGTGGCGCTGGCCCGGCAGGCAGATTTGATGGAGATCCAGCGCGGTGTCATGGCCGCCCACAACCAGGCCCGTGTCGGCGAGGTGCTGCCGGTCCTGATCGATGGTAGAGATCCCGAGCGCGAGGGACTCGTCGGCCGGACCCAGGCCGATGCTCCTGAGGTGGACGGGGTGGTCCGGCTCGACGGGGATCTTCGATCTGGCGACCTGATTCCCGTGAGGATCACCGCTGCGGGAGACTATGATCTCGTCGGCGTCGTAGCGGACTAGACCGAGGGGGTCGGGTTCGTCTGGGCGCATCCGCTCTTGACCACGAGGTTTCAGTCTCGCAGCCGAACCGCACGTGAACCTAGCCAACCTGATCACTGTCTCGCGGCTCTTGGTGACCCTCGGTGTCCTGGCCTGCCTGGAATTGGCCGGGGACCCGGGGCAACCGACGGGCTGGGTCGTGTGGGCGGCCTTCTGGATGTTCCTGTACGCCGCCCTGAGTGACTTCGCGGATGGGTGGGTGGCCCGCAAGTATGGACTGGTCACTAGTTTAGGGAGGGTAATTGACCCCTTCGCCGACAAGTTCCTGATCTGTGGGTCTTGGATCTGCCTGCTGCGCTTTGCGCCCCATACCCCGCCACTCGACCAGTTCCTCTGCACCTGGATGATCGTCATCGTGGTGTCTCGGGAGTTCCTGGTCACCACCCTGCGCGGCGTGGCAGAGTCCAAGGGGGTCGAATTCCCCGCCGATCGCCTGGGCAAGCTCAAGATGGTGATGCAGTGCGTGGTGGTTTGTGCCCAGTTGACCATGGTGGCTGGGTCCCAGACCTTTGTCCTGCTCGGCACCTGGGGCATGGTGCTGACCGTGGCCGTCACGGTCGTGTCTGGACTTGGCTACCTGATCAAGGCTCGTCCGGTACTCTCTGGGTAGGTACTGGTTTCTGTTACGCAGGCTCCTAGCCTGAACAGTGGGCGTTTGCCCCCAATCGCATGGCAGCACGCAAGAAGACCAGCCGCCCGAGCGCTCGATCCGGCAAGTTCGGCGTCAAACACGCCCTGATCGCGTTTGTCGCCGGAGCGCTTACCTGCGTGGTGGTCGCCTTGATCGTCATCGGTAGGCTGAAGGGTACCTTGCCGCAGGACACCGGTGGCACCACTTCCTTCGCGATCATCATCGGGGTGGTCTTGGGAGGTGGGGTCGCCGCAGGGGTCGCATACGGCCTCGCCTCGAGTTTGTCTGCCCGCCTGACCAACCTGAGCCTGGCGGTTTCCAAGATGGGGCGAGGGTCGAAGGCCTCGATACGGGTCGCCGGCAACGACGAGATCACGGTGCTGGGACGCATGCTCTCGGCGCTGTCCTCCGAGATGGCTGGACAAGATTCGGACGCCAGCACGGCGACTGCTGTCGACAGTGACCCCCACGTACGCGAACTGCGCGACAAGACCCTCCCTGATGGGGGCATTGACTGTCCCGAGGGCTACGAGATCGATGCTGCATACAGTGCCGGCACCCGCGGTGGCACGGACTACTTCGACTGCCATGCATCGGATGGTCGGGCCATCATGTACATGGTCAGTGTCGGAGGTGGCAGCGCGGCGGCGGTCGTTGCGGCGCGCATGGCGCGCGACGAGATCGAGCGAGCACTGGCCGCAGGCGCCGATGCTCGCAAGGCGCTGTCGCACACCAACCGTGTTTTGCACAAGACGATGCCGCGCGGGATCTGTGCCCTGGCCACCATGGTCGAGGTAGGCGCCGAGCAGATCATGCTCTACCAGGCTGGTTCCCGGGTGCCAGCGGTACTGTGCGTGGCGGGGGCCCTCGAGGACCTGACCGCCGAAGGCCTGGCGCTGGGGCTCGACTCGGGTCCGGTGTTTGAGAAGGGTCTGCGTCCCAACGAGTTGGAGATGGCATCGGGCATGCGCCTGGTCCTGCTCAACGACGCCGGCAATCGCAGCGAGGAACTGATCGAGTTCGTACAGGAACACTCACCGAAGCACACCGCACCGTTCATGAACATGGTGCTGGGCGAGCTGGAGGGTGGTGCAGGTCCTGGCGGGTTGCGTGAGGATGTTGTCTTGATGACCCTGAAACGATCCTAGCGATGACCGACGAACACCCACAACCCGTCGCGAAGCCCGGTAGCTTCCAGTCCCGTATCGAGGAGATCTACTTCGAACGCGATGCGGGCCGTGGTGTCGACGGCACGACGCTGTGGTTCGTCGAAGAGGTCGGGGAGTTGGTGCGTGCGATCCGGCGCGGCGAGCGTGAAAACCTCGAAGAGGAGTTCGCGGATGTCTACGCCTGGCTGGCGACACTGGCGTCCCTGCACGGCATCGACCTCGAGATGACCGGTGCCCGCAAGTACGCGGATGGCTGTCCGCGCTGCCACAATTCCCCCTGCTCGTGCCACTGATGCGATGGGTGAACTCTTCGCGACCGGGCCGATCGAAGCGGCGGAGGATGCCACCTACATCGAGGTGGCGCTCAACCTGCCGCTGAAGCGCGAGTTCTCGTACCGCCTGCCCCCGGGGATGGCCTGCGAGGTCGGCAACCGGGTGGAGGTCCCGTTTCGTGGGCGCAGCATGGTCGGCATTGCCACCAGGGTGACCGAGTCGATCGATTTTGACCCGAGCAAGGTCCGGGACCTCACCCGGGTCATCGAAGGTTCGCACCGCCTGCCGGTTGCCCTGCTGCACCTGGCGCGTCGGATGGCCGATGAGTATGGCTGCAGCCTCGGCGAGGCTCTGGATGCGACGGTGCCGGCCGCCGCCAAGAAGGGCCGTCGGCGCCGCATCCCGTTTCTCGAACTGAATGTCCCGCCCCGCGAGGCCCTGGACGCGGTCGCCGAACTCGAAGAGAAACACCAGCAACAGTCGCGGGTCTTGCGATGTATCGTCGAGTACGGCGGTGCCATCCGGGTCAGGCGTGTTCGGCGGGAGACCGACACCAGCGACAGCCCTTGGAAGACCCTGGTCAAGAACGGCTTGCTCAAGCGCAGCTTCCAGCATGACGAGGGCGAACCCCTGGTGCCGGTCGAGGGCGAGAGCGCCGAACGTCATGTGCTCAATGACGAGCAGCAGGTGGCTCTGGACCTGGTATCCGCGGCAGTCGCGGAATTGCGTCACGAAGTGTTCCTCCTGCACGGTGTGACCGGTAGCGGCAAGACCGAGGTCTACCTGCGGATTCTTGAGAAGGTCCGGGAGATCGGTAAGACCGCCATCGTGTTGGTGCCGGAGATTTCGCTGACGCCTCAGACAGTCGGCCGCTTTTCTTCGCGCTTCCCCGACGTCGCGGTTTTGCACTCGGGCTTGACCGACGCCCAGCGCGGGCGCGAGTGGCGGCGCCTGATGGATGGCCGGGCCAGCATTGCGATCGGCGCACGGTCGGCCTTGTTCGCCCCGGTCGCCAAACTCGGCCTCATCGTCATCGACGAGGAGCACGAGGGGACCTTCAAGCAGGAGAGTACACCCCGCTACCACGCGCGTGCGATGGCGATCGCCAGGGCTGAAATCGAAGACGCGGTGGTGGTGCTCGGCTCCGCCACCCCGTCGCTGGAGAGTTTTGGCCGGGCGCGGCGCGGTGTCTACACCTTGCTGAGTTTGCCGACGCGGGCCGGCGCCGGCAAGTTGCCCAAGATCCTGGTCGAGGACCTGCGTGGCGTCAGCAAGGACGTGTATGTCCACGGCGTGCCACTGTCGCGCAGCCTCTGCAACCTGATAGAGGAGCGACTCAACACCCGCGAGCAGGTCATCCTGTTCCTGAACCGCCGGGGCTTCTCGCCGGTGCTGATCTGTCCGGCTTGCGGCTCCGCGCTGAAGTGCAGGCACTGTGACGTCAGCATGACCTATCACGTGCGGCGGGGTCGATTGATCTGCCACTATTGCCGTGAGGAGCAGCGCCGCCCGGATCAATGCCCGGTGTGCGAACACGATAAGTTCCATGACCTGGGAGCAGGTACCGAGCGCGTCGAAACGGCGATCAAGCACTTGTTCCCGACCGCCACGGTGGCGCGAATGGATGCCGACACGATGACGGAGCGTGGCGCCTACGAGCGCGTATTGTCGGCGTTTCGCCGCCAGCAGATCGACATCCTGATCGGCACCCAGATGATCGCGAAGGGTCTCGACTTTCCTGACGTCACCCTGGTCGGCGTGATCTCGGCGGACACCGGCTTGTTCATGCCGGACTATCGTGCTGCGGAGCGTAGCTTCCAGTTGCTCTACCAGGTTGCCGGGCGCGCCGGTCGGGGCGAGAAACCCGGAGTGGTGGTGTTCCAAACCCTGTGCCCCGACAACTACGCGGTGCAGGCGGCGGCGCGCTGTGACTACGAGGAGTTCGTGCAGAAGGAACTCACGTTCCGTCGGGCGGTTGGCTACCCGCCCTACAGCCGTTTGATTCGCGTGCTGGTCGAGGGCAAGCGCGAGGGTGAGGTCCGCAAGACGGTGCGTGACTTCAGTAACCTGCTGAGCGGCATCGAGGGTCTGCAGGTGCTTGGACCGTCGCCGGCGGTGATCGGGTTCATCAAAGAACGCCACCGGATGCACTGTCTCGCCAAGTGTTCGACCACCGACGCCTTCCGTGCCGGGATAGACCGTCTCGCCGCCATCGAGTCGAAGAGCACTTCGACCCTGCGCGTGGTACTCGACGTCGATCCCGGCTCGCTGCTC
>JAYZDB010000287.1:0-7918 GCA_036338025.1 Planctomycetota bacterium | reverse complement strand
AACGCATCGTCGGCCGTTGGCAGCGTGACCTCGACAAATTGGACATGGGCCTCAAGATCACTCTTCCGGACCAGAAGTTCCGTCGCCACCAGGGCGTCTACGCGGATCACAACTTCTCGCCCGAGGGCGAACTCATCACCGAAGAGGAGTTCAACTCCCATCGTGACGAGTGGCTACCGACCGATGCCGATCGCGAGCACGTCTCGTCCTGCATGGTCCAAGTTCACGAAGTCGGAAAAATCGCCAATTGGATCTCGCCGCCGAATCGTGGCGTCAACGACAACCCCTTTGAATTCGAGTACGTCAAGCTCAGCTAACATGTCCCAACGACTCCTGTATGTATGCGAGGGCGGCGACTGCACCGAGTGTGGTTCCGGAGATCTCTTCGAGACACTCAAAGAGCAGGTCGGAATCCACGACCCCACGGAAGAACGGGTCAAGGTCCGACGCTATCCGTGCTTCGGCGGTTGTGAGGTTGCCATCAACCTGACCGTATTTCCGGATCGCGTCTTCTACTCACACGTGAAGCCAGAAGATGTCCCTGAGATCGTCGATCACCTGGTCGGCAACGGTGAACCTGTCAAGCGATTGACCGGCCACGTCCAACAAGACGTCGAGGAGATCATCTGGGACATGCTCGACTCCCCCTACTGACATTGGTCAACGGTCCGTCGGCTATCCCTACACACCACACTCATCTCCTACCCTGTGACGCTGAAGGTCGCACAGATCGACGCGAGGTCAACGTTACCGCCCGACACGATGGCGGCCACCGTACGATCAGGTTGGACTTCGATACGACCACTCAGCAGGGCCGCCACGGTAGCGGCCCCGGACGCTTCAACGTAGACCTTGCAGCGCGTCATCAAGAGCTCCATAGCTTCCAACAACTCGGCCTCGTACACAGCGGTGACTTGATCTACGTGCACCTTCGCAATCTCCAAAGGGAGTTTCCCGACGAACGGTGGCGTCATGCCATCTGCGAGAGTCTGAGGTCGAGCGACGGCAACCGGTTCGTCAGCATCCAGGGCCGGTTGTAGTCCCGGACCATCGGCCAACTCCACCGCCACAATTCGCACGTCGGGAGCCACGGATTTGACAGCGGTCGCAACTCCTCCGAGCAAACCGCCACCACCGACTGGCACTACCACCACATCGACCTCCGGAAGGTCTTCGAGAATCTCCAAACCAGTGGTGCCGGCTCCAGCGAGCACCGCCGGATCATCGAACGGGTGAATGAACACCATGCCGCGGGCGTCGCGTTCTTCGGCCAACTTGTCGAACAGGGTGTCACGATCGGGATGTGTAACAACTTCCGCACCGTAGCTCTGTACAGCATCGATCTTCGAAGTCGGGGCATCGGTCGGCATCACCACGACGCATGGTACATCTACCTGGCTCGCGGCCCAGGCAACCGCACCGGCGTGATTTCCGGCAGAGACAGTGATCAAACCGGACGCTCGCTCCTCATCGGACAAGGTGAGAACCTTGTTCAAGGCTCCGCGTGCCTTGAAGGACCCGGTCTTCTGAAAGCACTCGCATTTCAGGTTCAACATCGCTCCGGCCCGCTCGCTCAAGATCCGACTGGAGAACAAGGGGGTCCGATGCACGCGCCCCTTGATCCGTTCTTGCGCTGCCAAGACCATCGCGAAATCGAGCATGGGCCGCAGACTATCCGATGGCGGTGGATGAGGACTAGAAGTGATCTAGCCGCCATGCTCAGTACATAGGCTGTGCATGCCGGTGGGCATTATTGCAGGACGCCCGATCATCTTTCGGCCGAACGTCTTGACGCAGAATCCATTCCGAAACAAATAGACCTGGCCAGTTGCGCAAAGCGCTGCACACTGTTGGACTGGTATCCACCCTGCGCCAACCCCGGCTCTGCACATGCACCCCATGCGATTTCTTGCCATAGCTTCGGTGATGGCAACGGTCTTGCCGGCCTTGACCGCACAAACAAGGTGTCCAAAGGTCCTGGACATCAACAGCAAGTTCACACCCTTCTCCAGCAATCCACTAGGCAATCGCGTGGGCGCGGGGAGTTCTATCAATGGGGAGTTCTTGAAGTGCGGTGCGTACTGGTTCTTCGTTGCCGCGACGATCAATGAGGGTGCAGAACTCTGGAAGACCGACGGTACGCCTGCAGGGACGAGCCTCGTCAAGGACATCTGGCCGGGCCCCCGCGGATCCAGTGTCTACTACCTCACCTGCTGTGACAACAGGGTCTACTTCAGAGCCAACGATGGTCGTCTCGGAACGGAACTGTGGTCCTCGGATGGTACCGCCGCGGGCACCAACCTGGTGCGTGATATCAATGACGCCAGCGAATCCTCGATGCCTTCCTACCTCACGTGCATGAACGGCAAGGTGTTCTTCTCGGCCGACCATGGGGTTTACGGGCGGGAACTCTGGGTAACGGACAAGGTATTCGGTGCCCTGCTCGTCAAGGATATCCGCCCAGGGTCCAGCCCGAGTCACCCCTCGGATCTCTACACCAACTCCACCGACAATCTCATCTACTTCCGTGCCAACGACGGCTCCACCGGCAGTGAGTTGTGGAAATCAAATGGCAATACTGGAGGGACCGTTCTTGTTAGCGACCTGCGCCCGGGAAGTACCAGCAGCTCTCCCACCTACTTCACGAATATCGGAACCACCACCGTGTTTCGCGCCTTCCATCCAACGCTAGGCGTGGAAGTATGGAAAACCGACGGCACCGCCGTAGGAACTACCGTACTCAAGGACATCAATCCAACCGGGAGCTCTTCTCCGATCATGCAATTCCCGGCCATCATCGGTTCCGAGCTGTACTTCGCCGCCAATGACGGCAGAACAGGGACGGAACTATGGAAGACCGATGGCACCACTGTAGGCACCAAGCTCGTCATGGATCTGAATCCAGGTCTAGCCAGCAGCACCCCGCTCTTTCTACACGCACACGGATCCACCCTCTACTTCGCCGCGACCGGCAGCGCATCCAGCGGACGGGAACTCTGGATGTACTCCAACAACACGGCCGGCATGGTCAGGGATATCGCGCCGGGTGCCGCGAGTTCTTCGCCCTTCGGCATCACGACCATCGGCAATAAGATCGTGTTCACCGCGAGCGCGACGGGCCAGTCAGATGTCGAGCCGTACGTTTCCGATGGCACCCGCGCAAACACCACCCTGCTGCGAGACATTTACCCAGGCACCCTGAGCAGTTCGCCCTACTGGTACACACCAATCTCCGCATCCAAGGCCTTGTTCGTGGCTTCGGATGGGTCAGCTACCGGAAGTGGAAGAGAACTCTGGGAAACCGACGCTACACCAGGCGGCACGAAGCTGTTCCTCGACATCAATCCCAGGGGCGGTACGGATTCGTCGTCGCCAGACCGGCTCACATCCTGCGATGGCAGCACCCTCTACTTTCAGGCTGATGACGGCAACAATGGGATTGAGCTGTGGAAATCTGACGCTTCAGGCACCGCCATGGTGAAGGACATCTACCCAGGTGCAGGCGATAGCAATCCAAGAGGGTTCGTTTGTTTCTGGGATGGCACGAAGAACCTCACGCTGTTTTATGCCACAGACGGCAGCGCCGGGATCGAGCTATGGAAGACAGACGGCACTCCTGCTGGAACCGTCCGCGTCAAGGACATCCGACCCGGTGTCTCCAACAGCAACCCCAGCCAACTGACTCCATGTGGGAAGCAGGTGTTCTTCTCCGCCAATGACGGCGTCCACGGCATCGAACTCTGGGTCACGGACGGCACTGCCAGTGGCACATCCATGGTGTGGGACCTGCAAGCAGGGTCCACCTCGTCCCAGCCGCTCTCTTTGATTTCATTCCGGGGCAGAGTCTACTTCAGCGCTCTGGGGCCCGGCACCGGTCGGGAGCTCTTCACGACTAGCGACCTTGGGAAAGTGACGCTCTTGAAGGACATCCGTTCGGGTTCGGGCAGTAGTTCACCTGGCAAGCTACTCAGCTTTGGGGACTGCTTCGTGTTCGTCGCCAACGACGGAATTCACGGGACTGAGCCATGGATTTCGGATGGAACCGAAGCCGGCACGATGCTCCTCTACGACACCAGGCCTGGCAGCAACAATGGACTGCCGGACTTGCTGACCAAGGCGGAAGAGCGCCTCTTCTTCGTAACACACAACGGAGTCAACGGTCGCGAACTGTGGGTGTCGGATCTAACGCCCTTCGGCACCGAGATGGTAAGGGACATCTACGACGGCGGAGCGAGCAGTTCACCGACCAACCTGGTCTGGGCCCGCGGCAGACTCTTCTTCAGTGCGTTCCTGCCAAGCTCGTCCTACATCGGTCGCGAGTTATTCACTTCTGATGGCACCCGCACCGGGACCGGCATTGTGACGGACCTCAACCCGGGCGCTGCGAGTTCCTCACCGAACTCCATCACTGCGGCTGGCAATGGTGTTTTCTTCAGTGCGGCTGTCGAGGGGCAAGGGGCCGAGTTGTATTTCTCCGATGGTTCCGGAGCCGGCACATACCTGGTATGCGACATGTACCCGGGGGTATCTTCGAGCACACCAACCCAACTCACTATCGCAGGTGGCCGTCTCTACATGGTCGCCGAAACCCGAGAAGAAGGCGTGGAGCTGCACTCTGTCAGCGGTTTCCCCGCAACTGTCGAGGTACTCGGCCAAGGCTGCGGATCGACTTTCCCTCGCTTGCACTCCAGCACCCCGGTAGTCGGTAAGAATCAAAAACTCACCGGATACTCCGGACTCAGCAACGGCGCTCACCTACTCGTGATCGGACTGCCCGGAATACCGATGTCCTTACCGGGCCTGATCGCTTCGGATTGCAGTATCTGGGCAGACCTGGCCCTACCTATCGTCGTGACTCCGCATCCAACCGGACCGCGGTGGTCGCTTGAACTCGGGATACCGAACAGCAAGGGGCTGATTGGAAGAAAGCTGGCGATTCAGGGTGCCTACGCACCGCTACCGCTAGCCCTGTCGAATGGCCTGCTGTTGACGATAGGCTTCTGATCTGGAGCCAGGTCCACACAATTCACCCCAACGCTTGCCGGATTAAGATCTCCCGCCTGCGTGCGCTACGCTTGCGCCGTGAGCAAGCTGCCATTCTTCCTGACCCTTGTCCCTGCCGCCTCCTGTCTCGCGCAAGAGGCACCCCCGATCAAGGCGAGCGCGCAACGACCCAACATCATCCTGGTGATGACCGACGATCAGGGCTACGGCGACGTCGCATTCCGCGGCCACCAGCATCTCAAGACTCCAGCACTCGACGATCTCGCCAAGACCGCGATCCGGTTCGATCGCTTTTACGCCGCCGCACCAGTTTGCTCGCCTACACGAGCCAGTTGCATTACCGGCCGGCACCCCTATCGCTACGGAATTCGCGGAGCGAACAACGGGCACATGAAGCCGGAGGAGCACACGCTCGCGGAGGTCCTGAGGACACACGGTTACCGAACCGGCCACTTCGGCAAGTGGCACCTCGGGACACTGACCAAGACCATCAAGGACTCGAACCGAGGCGGACCGCGGAGCGTGAAGCACTTCGCCCCGCCCTGGGAGCACGGCTTTGATCGCTGTTTTTCTACAGAAGCCAAGGTCCCGACCTTCGACCCGATGAAGACTCCGGCGAGCTGGGCGGGTGGCACTGGCAAGAAGCAGCCGGGCTCTCCCTACGGGACCGCCTATTGGAATGAGATCGGCGAGCGAGTCACAGCAGAGCTGGAGGGAGACGACTCCGCCCTGATCATGGACCGGGCGCTCCCATTCATCGAAGCGTCCGTCCGCGCGGACAAGCCCTTCTTTACGGTGATCTGGTTCCACGCGCCGCACCTCCCGGTCGTCGCCGGACCCAAGCACCTCGCCCCCTACGCTTCGATCGAGAAGCCGCAGCACAAGCACTACTACGGCTGCATCACCGCCCTCGATGAACAAGTCGGTCGTCTCCGCAAGCGCTTACGAACACTAGGCGTAGCGCAAGACACCATGCTCTGGTACTGCAGCGACAACGGCCCCGAAGGCCAGGACAAGGCCCCCGGCAGAACCCTCGGCCTGCGCGGGCGCAAGCGCAGCCTGTTCGAAGGCGGTGTCCGCGTGCCCGCATTCCTGGAGTGGCCGGGCCGCTTCCAGGAGGCCAAGGTGATCGCCGCGCCCTGTGTCACCTCGGACTACTTCCCCACCATCCTGGCTGTCCTCGGACTGAAACCCGACGATCGACCCCTCGACGGGATCAACCTGATGCCGCTGCTCACCGGTGAGACGGCATGGCGGAGCCAGGGCATCGGGTTTCAGTCCAGGAACCAGGCCACCTGGGTGGAAGACCGCTACAAGCTGGTGATCCAAAAGAACAAGGTGATGCTGTTCAACCTTGCGGAAGACCGGCAGGAAAAGGCCGACATCGCGAAGACGTCGCCCAAAGTGAAGGCCAGGATGATGGCTGCACTGACTGCGTGGCAGAAATCATGCTCGAGCAGTGCGGCGGGCGCGGACTACAAGTAGTCCGCAGCAGCAGTTAACCCCAGAACCGGAACTTCACGATCGAGTAGATCGCCGAGATTCCGTCCTTCCAACCGATCTTCTTGCCAGCGGCATAGTCCCGACCGAGGTAGCTGATCGGCACCTCGAAGATCCGCAGATGCTTCTTCGCGATCCGCGCCGTGACCTCCGGCTCGACGGTAAACCGCTTGGAGGTGATCTTGATATCCTGCACGACCTCGCGACGGAAACACTTGTAGCAGGTCTCCATATCGGTCAGTTTCAATCCGGTGAAGACGTTGCTGATGAAGGTCAGCAGACGGTTGCCGACATAGTGGTAGTACGGGTGCACGCGAATGTAGCGCCCGACCAGATAGCGTGAGCCATAGACGACATCGGCATTCTGCTCCAGGAACGGCCGCAGGATCATGTGGTAGTCCCCGGGGTCGTACTCGAGATCTGCGTCCTGGACTATGACGAGGTCGCCGGTCGCATGTTGAAAGCCGGTCTGCAAGGCCGCGCCCTTGCCCTGGTTCTCTGCGTGCTTGACCGCCTTGACAACATCGTGCTTCTCGACCAGCTTGTCCATCAACTCACGGGTACCGTCGACGGAACCGTCATCGACCATGATGACCTCTACCTTCAAACCCACCGTGAGAACACGGTCTACGACCTGCTCGAGCGTCTTGATCTCGTTGTAGGCTGGGATCACGACACTCAAGAGAGGGTTGGGCGGCACCGACGAGTTGCCGGACTGGACAGCGTCAGCCTCGACGGGTGGTTCGATCTGCTCGGTGCTCACGGGATGATCAGGCGTGGACATCGGTGGTTTGGCTGGTTGAGCCTCTCGGCATTGAAAAAACTCACACAGGTGGCAGGAAGTCTACCCCGTCGCGCCCGCTTGTCTGCGCTGTTCCGCGCTCGCTCGTTGACTCATACGGCGCCAGCAGGAAATCGACCAGGCTCTCCGGATGCCGAAACGGGTCCGCATCCCGTCCGGCACCCTGAACCAGGTCCAGGATCCCTTCCACCGCCGCCGACAGGACGAAGGTCGCCATCGCGGGGTCGGTGGTGAACAGGCTGCCGTCATGGGTGCCCTGCATGAGGAGTTCCCGGATCCGCGACCGGATGGCCCGCAGGGCGGCCTGGTGGTCTTCCCGAACCCGCGTGGTAAACCGGTCGCGCATCTCCGCAGCGAGCACCCGCATCAGCCCGCTGGCTTCCGGATGCTGGAAATGGAACTCCAGGTAGCCGACCAGGAACGTTCTGAGGGTGGCGGGTTCGCCGTCGGCAGGCGCCTGGATGAGCTGACGCTGGGCCTCACGCCAGTAGTCGACAACCGCAAAGAACAGCTCCTCCTTGCCCCGAAAATGGAAGTAGACGCCGCCCTTGGTCACCTCTGCGCGCTGGCCGATCTCGATGAGATTGGTGGCCGCAAAGCCCTTTTCTGTGA
>JAYZDB010000286.1:0-11109 GCA_036338025.1 Planctomycetota bacterium | reverse complement strand
TCTCTGCGATCCCTACATCGTCGCATCGGCAGGGACCGGCGTCGAGGTTTTCAAAACCGCGCTGCTGGGAACTCACACACGCGCCGCTACTTCGTTGTGGTGCAGGTAGCTCGCAATTCTTGACAGACTCGCCGTGGCTTTCTAGCTTGCCCGGATGCACATCTTGATCATCAACTTCAACTTGCACGAGTTGGGCCGCGACCAGTACGAGGCCGTCTGCAACGATCTGGCCGCCGTCTTTGCGGCGGTCCCGGGGCTACTCTCCAAGCATTGGCTCGCCAATGAGGAGACCAACACCTACGGCGGCGTCTACGTCTGGCAAGACCGGCAGGCGATGCTCGACTTCAAGGCATCCGAACTGTTCGGCCAGGTCGGGAGCAACCCGGCGTTGGTCAACATCACGGCTACCGATTTCGAGGTCTTGGAAGCACCATCCAAGGTCACCGGCGTCGGCTAATCTGCCAGGCGCATCTAATCCCGGCTGCGCTGCAGCCACCAGGCGCGCAAGAAGGCCAGGGCCACGCCCCAGACCAGGCTGTTGGCGCAAAACACCAGCCATTCCAGGCTGTCCGGATTCTCCCGCCCACCGCCGAGGAGTGCCCATACGAACATCCCGGGCTGCAAGAGCACGATCATTACCACCTCGGCAACCTGGCCCAGCATGGACGGCTTCCAATCATCATCGTCCAGCGCGGCCAGGCCCTCCAGCGCAAAGAAGAGGGCCGTGATCACAAGGAACAGGTGCACAACCGTGAAGGCGAGCACCTGGCGTGGCAAGATCCGGGGCATGCAGACCAGCATACCGTCAAGTGGATCGGCCGCACCAGCGCCCTGCATTCAGGTCGCCGGCCCGGCCGATCGAGGCGAGCAGTCGGTCAGGGCTACTTACTCTTTGTGTATGTAACCATCCCCGCCGGTTTGCCACCGATGAAGACGACCGTCGTTGTGTCGGACAAAGTCGACATTGGGAATCCCAGGCCCAACGTCATCTTTCCATTCGCATCGAGCTTGCCCTTGAACACCACCTTCGGCTTGTTCCCAAACCCGTTCTTGCAGACTGTGATCTCCACGGTCTTGTTCGGCGCACCCTCAAATTCGCCGGAGATGACAACATTGGGAGTCCTGCCACTGCCCATCCTGAATCGCAGGTTCGCTGTCGCGGGACCTGCGGACTCGACAATGTCGTCCTTGTACCAGCTCGTCACGAGATTCGTCGTGGCCACCGGGCCGCGAGGATCAATGCTCAGCGCTTGGAAATGCAGCGGCAGATCGTAGATCATCGGAATCGGCACCGTGAAATCAACCGTGCCGAAGCCAGTGGGGTCGAGCGGACGCGGCGGCGTGAGCTGGATGATGAAGGTTGGATCCAGGTGCAGATCACCGATCCCGGGTAGTTGAATCGGGTCTATGAATGCGTTCGGGCTGACAAACAACATGTACTGGCCACGCGGCGGACCGCCGACATCGAAGGTATAGGTCACGGTGTCGTTGCCGCTGGGAACAACGCCAATCTCGAGTTCCTGGGCGTTCAGGCTCTGGCCGGCGAGGGCGAGGAAGACAATGGTCCTGCTGATTCGCAACATATCGGGGGCTCCAGTTTGAATATGTGTATGTAACTGTCTCTTGGGGCACCGCTTGGCGGCCCTTTCACCCACTACCGCGTAAGAAACAGCGTGCAGCGGAGGCTGTTTGTGCAAAAAACTCACGCCTGGCGAATTACCCCAAAGCTCATGCACGCTGGACACTTCGATCCCTGGCATTCACAGGGACCGAAAAAACCAGGCTCGCCCCGCGCCTGGGAACAGTCGTCTTGGCCCACCCTGGCCTCCGGAACTAGTCTGTCCTCATGGCATGGGACATCACCTCAGCACTGGCCGGAGTCGCGATCGGGGCGGCGATCGGATGGCTGGTGAGGAGCGTCCGGGCAGCCAGCCTGGAGGGCAAACTACAGGCCCGGGCGGCCAGCCTGGAGAGCAAACTGCAGACTCTCGAGGAGCAGCCGGACCAGAGCGAGGCGGACCGCAAGCAACTCCTGCTGGCAGTCAAGGACGTCACCCAGGAGATCCTGGACAAGCGTTCCAAGGCCCTGGTCGAGACGAATGAGAAGAAGATCGGAGACCTCCTGAAACCGCTCAACCAGAACATCAAGGACTTCAAGAAGAAGCTCGAGGATGACGGCAAGGAGACGGCCAGCAAACACGCGGTGCTGGGTCAGCAGATCAAGGACCTGAAGGATCTGAACACCCAGATCGGCGAGGAAGCGCGTGGCCTCACCCTCGCGCTCAAGGGCGAGAGCAAGACCCAGGGCAACTGGGGCGAGATGGTGCTCGAGCGCGTGCTCGAACTCTCAGGTCTCGAAGAAGGCCGCGAGTTCCAACGCGAGGTCAGCGAGACCGATGACGAGGGCAAGCGCAAGCGTCCGGACGTAATCGTCTATCTGCCGGGCGACCGGCAGGTCGTGATCGACGCCAAGGTCTCGATCACTGCCTACGAACGTTACTGTTCGGCCGAGGATGATGGCGAACGCAAGACGGCCCTCGACGCGCACGTCGCCTCGATCAAGGCACACGTGAAGGGGCTCTCGGGCAAGAGCTACCAGCACCTCGAGAGCATCCACACCGTCGACTACGTGCTGATGTTCATGCCGATCGAGGCCGCCCTGACCGAGGCCTTGCGAGCCAACCGGGACATCTTCAACGAAGCACTGTCCAGGGACATCGTGATCGTCACGCCCACCACCCTGCTCGCCACGCTAAAGACCATCGCGACCATCTGGCGCCGCGAGCACCAGACCAGGAACGTCGAAGAGATCGCCAAGCAGGCCGGTGCGCTGTACGACAAGTTCGTCGGCTTCGTCAAGGACATCGAATCTGTCGGTTCCCGGATCGAGCAGACCCACACCGCCTACGACGGCGCCATGAACAAGCTCACCACCGGCAAGGGCAACCTTATCGGTCGCGCCAACAAGCTCCGCGAGCTCGGTGCCAAGACTTCCAAGAAGCTCCCCGACCATCTCGTCGACGACGACATCGACGCGGCTGCACCCGCACAGCTCTCACCGCCCGAAGACGAGAGCCTCGAAGAGCAGACCGAAGCAGAGGGCTGAGGCGACCGAGCGCCCACAGTTCCGATCCTGCTAGATCTGCGAGAAGTCCGTCGGCTTCAGAAACCACTTGGTGATCTTCGAAACGGTGTCCTTGTACTGCGGCAGCACCTTCATCTCGTTCCATTTCGGATGGCCCAAGAAGGACTTCCAGTGCGCCTTGTGTGCCTTGGTGTCTGTGGCGCTGAGCATGTAGGTCAGGTTGGGCACGTCATGGCCGACCAGCATCTGGCCAAAGAACACCGGCCCGAGCTGGACGTCGCGCATGAGTTGCGTCTCACCCTCGTCGAACATCAGCACCTTGCGGCGCGCGGCGTCTTCGTTGTGGCTCTCGTAGGTACGCAGTTCGAAGATACGAGGCTGCCTGGTGGCGGTCTGGGCTGGCAGTTCGATGCTCGGGATGCTCACGAAGGCCTTCATGAACTGCGAACTGATGCGGGTGTAGGGCGGATCTTTCATCGGCCCCGTAAAATGGCTGGCGGCCGCCTTCAGGTAGGCAGGGTCCGCTTCGAGCCTGGGGGTCAGGCCGGAGAACGCATCCAGTGTCGGGAAGGGGATCAGCACGCGGACATCGTGGTCGTCAGCCTTGTCGAGACTGGTGAAGACACCGATGCGCTCGAGCCCCATGCGATTCAAGGCCGGCAACAGGGCGGACTCGACGTAGGCGAGCAGTGCCTTTTGCTTCTCGGCGGTCTGAACGCGGTAACTGCGAAGCTCGTAGTATTCCCGGCCGCCAGCCACGTCCCCCGGCTTCGAGCAGGCACCGGCCACAGTGACCGCGGCAGCTACGGCAAAGGTGCTGAGAAAACGGCGTCGGTTCCAGTCTCGGGACATCGGTGGGCTCCTGTTGGGATAGGGCGCGGATGCTACCCGAGGGTCTGCAATCCAAACGCACAATCTCACAAGCTGTCAAAACCGGGCACAAGCCGACGTAGGCCTCGGTGCCCGAAGAAAAAATCGCCTTGCGGGGCGACAAATTCACCACTCGGCCGGAACCTTGCATCCTGCTCGCGGTCCAAGCAGATCATGAAATTCGTCCTATCCGTATTCGCCCTTACCACCGGCCTGACCTGCCAGGTAGCCGAACCGCAGGCGACTCGCCTGGCGGTCCTTCAGGAGCCACTGCAATTCGAGATCCGGGTCATGGAGTCGGCACCGCCGCAGTTCGCGGTGATCGCCAAGCTGCGATTTCCAACCGCCGGCTACCGGATCAAGGTCGACAGTTTCAGCAAGCCTGACCCGCAGGGTCGCATGCTGGCAAAGGTCACGGCAATCGCGCCCAGGGGGCTGGCAGCAGCAGTGATCGAGGAGAAGGAGGCCCGGTTTTTGATCGGCTACTGCAATGTCGGCGAGTACCTGCTCGAGGTGCACTGGCGAGACACCGAGAAGGGCGCCTATCGGTACCGGACCTCCCTGCTACTGGCGGCGACCAACAAACACGGGACCTTCACCATCAAGAAGGATGCTCGCGCCTGGGAACTGAAGGTGCGCGAGCGGCCGGTGACCAGTCGATTCGTCGCAACCAAGACGGGACAAAAACTCGCGTTGGGGTTTCGCACCCCCAGCACCGGGTGGAAACTGCGGGTCAACGAAGTCGGCAAGCCCAACCCGCAAGGCCGGGTCCGGGTCACGGTCACCGGCCAGGCGCCGCGGACTGCCAGGCCAAAGCGATCGGTCGAGCAGGTACAGGTCGACCTCGGCCCGCTCAAGCCCGGCCGCTACGTGGTGGAGGTGTTCTATCGGGCCAGTCGAGACCACAAGCACGCACTGCTCGACCTCGTGCCGGTGGAAGCAAAGCAACCCTAGCCGCACACGGATGCTTGCCCAGCACGAGACCGGGACTCAGATCGGAAGAGGCAGCAGCCCGCCGAGACTCCCCAGGGCAAAGCGATAGACCAGGAGCAGCAGCAATACGCCGCCGAGGAACTTCCAGCGTCTTCCTTCGACGAACAGGGACAAGGTGACGCAACCTAGCCAGGCGCCACCCCAGGAGATGTCCAGGACATGGTGCCACAGGGGATACGGCGGGTGGTGCATGTGGCCCACCATGCAGATGTGGCTGAAGTAGCACCACACGCTTCCGGCAGCGCCCACAACAGTCAGGGCGATCATCAGCAGCTTGCACCGCTTGTCCTTCGCGTGGCTCATGACCGACACTACGTCCGCTGCGAGCCCAGGTTTCCTGTTTTTGGAAATCACCGGCTTGCGTGGTGAGAATGCGGGTTCGGGCTTCCCACCCGCAGCTACATGGACGGCAACAGCGAGCGGGTCGGATCGTATTCGAGCACCGGATCGTGGTAGAGCGAAGTGACGTCGCGCATCCCCAGCCGTTGCGCACGGGCCCGCAATTCGCTCCTGCTGCGCGGTGCCCAGAGCAGGTCCAACTCGATCAACTTGAGCAAGCGGCTGGCCTGCCCATCGGCGGCGATCCCGGATCGATCGAGGATGGTCAAGACCGCGGATCCCAGGCAGTACAGCCCGTGGGCCGCCATCATTCCATCGCCCATGATGTTGTTGTGGCGGAGGTGTGGGACCAAGGTCTCCGCGATCACCCAAAACGGATCCCGACAACCGGTCTTCGCCAACAGGAAGGCACAGAGGAACCGTTGCTGACGGTCACCGTTGTACAAGCCATCTTGCAGCGGTCGCCGTGCAAGCTCGCCATGGCGGAGCAGGAAGTGGAAGCTATGCGACTTGAAATGCCGGCCCGCAATGCGTGTCAGGTTGAAGTTAGAGGACAGCGCCTCAACCGAGACTCGCAGCAGCCGGTCGCTGACTTCGAGCGAGGCCTGCGATCGCAACATAGACGCCGCCAGGTGGCGCTGCTGCTCATCGGGGGAATCCAAGGCACCCTCGAGGAACGGGCTCGCCGTCACGCCAAGGTCCCAGAGTTCCCGTTGGGCATTCATCGCGTTCCACGCCACATCATCGTCCTCCAGATCTGCGATGAGTGCCTCGATCCGGGTCTGCAACTGCTCGGAAGACTCGGCATCCTCGGGAGACTCGGTTTCTACGAGGGGTTCGGGATCTTGGAGGTAGGGATCCACCGTTGAGACCAGCACGCGATGCTCGTGCTCATCGACCGTGGAGGTACCGGCAAGAGGATCGGCGCGGCGCGGTGTCGGTTCTTGGGCAGGCGGCAGACTCAGTGCAATCGCCGGAACGCTTGGTCCCAGCAAGAACAACGCGAGCGTCAAGCAACTGCCAATTGCTGCGACTACTACCAGACATATCCCCGATTTCGACCTGATCCCTATCTTCCGCCCAGACTTGCCGAGCTTACTTGATCGTCATGTGCATGTCAACTTTGCGAACACTGCATGGGTGTTACGCAACGAGGACGAACGACGCAGGGTTCTTGCAATGGTGTCCAAACCGGTGTCAATCTGCCGGGTGCTACAACATCTGGGTGCAAATCCCCCGGCTCTCAAGCTCGACGCCCTCCCGTGCCGAAGTTTAATTGGTGTCTACCGAAGAGATCATCGCAGCCTTCGCCATCAGCACGGTGGGATTCAGCTTCTTCCTGTTTGGCAAGAAGCAGCAACGCCTGCCTCAGCTGGTGGTCGGCATGCTCATGATGACCGCACCCTTCGTCGTGCGTGACCCGCTCGTTGTCTCGATCACCGCCATCGCCCTGCTGATCGGCATGCGCGTCGCGATTCGCTTCGAGAGCTAGTCGCGGGACAAGCGGGCCTCGACCTTTGGGACTGCTCGACCTCTGGGGCTGGGTAGACCCACTGCCCGGTCTCATCGGCATGCCCCCCCACCCATGAGAAAAGGCCGTAAACCCTTGCTGGATCTACGACCTTCAGTGGCGAGGACGACGGGACTCGAACCCGCAACGTCCGGATCGACAGTCCGGTACTCTAACCAATTGAGCTACGTCCCCACGTTTGGGGCCGGAATCCTAGCCAGCCCACAGGAGGATGCAAGCGCCTGCCCCTCCAATCCCCCCTCCAGAGGCCCGCCAAGTGCATCCTCCAAGCAAACCCAGGACTTCCATCCAAACTACGGGTACAAAAGTCGGCCGCCCAACCAAGGTTGGACGGCCGACATCCACCCGAACTACTCAGAACGTGGGATGCGCGGCTACCGGTCGGGAGGCCCGGTCCCTGTCTGCTGCATCTCCCCTTCCAAGCGCAGTGAATCACTCAACCCCCCTTCCTACGGTGATGCGGAGCCCCGGTTCCCATCACTTGCCCACTACCACGTGAATCTCCACCTCGGCAATCTGAACCTGCCCGGCACCCCGACCTGGGTACTATCGGTCGATGGGATGGCGCCCGAGGGACCAAACCTCTCACACTGGCCTGGCAACCGCACACCGGCAGACTTCAAGGCAGATCTGAGCACCGGGATCTGCCTGGGCTTTGCGAGGGCCCCCTTGGACCAACGCCTGCAATTCCTCGACGGTGCCACCGTGGTGGTCAACGACCACTACGACACCGACGGATTCCTGAGCCTGCTGGCGGTCCTGCACCCCGAGATCGCATTGGAACGGGAGGAACTGCTGCTGGAGGCCGCCGCGACCGGCGACTACCAGTCGTTTCATGGCCAGCGGGGGTTTGCCATCGATCGCATCGTCCTCAACCTGGCGGGAGAGCGTTCTCCGATCCGCGGCGAGTTCGAGGGCTTGTCGGGGTCGGACAAGGACCATGCCCGGTATCGATGGCTGCTAGATCACGCCGTCGAGATACTCGATCACCCGGAGCAATTTGCGGCGCTCTACCAAGACGAACTCGATCTCGTCGAACAGCAACTGCAAGACTCGACGATTGCCTGTCGAAATCTGGGGCACTGCGGACTCGCACGCGTCACGAGCCCGGGACCCGTGCACCGCGTGGTTCTCAATACCCTTGCCGGCAGCTGCTACCGCGTGCTGCACACGCAGTCCAAGCCAGGAGCTACGCGATACCGCTACCACGACCGCACCGAGAGTTGGTTCGAGGTGCAGAGCTTCTCCCCGCCGCCGCGCCTGGACCTGTCGATCCTGGCGGACGAACTGGCCGCCATGGAAGAGCTCACACGGGCCGACACCGGAACCGGTGGTCAGTGGTGCCTCGATCCACCCGACGAGCCGGTCCCCGAGCTCTACCACGGGATCCCCAGCCAGCAGGCCTACGGCCAGATCTCACGGGCGCTCACCCCGAGCGGATTGACCCCAGACAGTGTCGAAACGCTGTTTACGAGGTTTTTCAGCGAATCCTCCTGACCAGGCGAAAGCCGGGAAGATTCTCAGTCGGCGGATCAGCAGGATCGAGGCGGCGCTGGCCACCGGGTGCTCATCAAAATGCTGGGGACAACCCCCTCCAGCGCCTTTGGTCCGCCGGGGTATCGGTATAGTGCCGCCCCCCTGGCGTCACCCCGGGGCACCTCCCTGGGTCCTGATCGGAAGCCTGACCGCACCGGACCCCAAACCAATAGCCACGCAAAGCATGCAAACCACGAGTCAATCTTCCTTCGTCCTCAAGCTCGCATTGAGCCTCGGTCCGCTCACCTTCCTCCCAGCACACGCAACCGGTCAGGAGCAGGCAAACTCCACCACCACGGCGGTTTCGCCGGCCATCGTCCTGGCGACCACCGACCCGTCGATCGGGATCGGGTTTCACACCGAGTACAACGGCGAGGGTGAGCTCCCGGACCTGCCGCTCGATCACCACTTTGCCTTCGTGCTGAGCAGTGACGGCAAGCTGAAATCCGAGACCAGGTCCGGCGACATCGGGTACCTGAAAGCCACCCTGCACCCCAACGCGCTGCTCAAACTCTACCAGGAGCAGATCGACGAGAGTTGGGAGACCATCCGCGATAGCGGAGCACTTGGCTTGACACAGGTCGGGATCAGCGCCAAGCAGGCAGCGATCCTCATGCGGGGCGTACGGACCTTTCCCGAACAGATCCAGGCGATCGATATCACAGTGTCCCAGAATCCCCTGACCCGTGTCACGGGAATGCGGGTCGGTGTGCAGGTACGGCCGACCAAGGGCTCATGGCTCAGCGGCTTCGCAGCAAGGCTGCGCCCCCACCCGCAGGGCGCCCTGTCCTTCAAGAAGCAAAACGCAATGCTGGCGATGTCCTGTGCCGTCGAAACCAGCGGTCTGCAGGACCTGATCTCACCACTGACCAGCGTGTTCGCGCAAGTTGGGGCACGCAACAAGAAGCAGCGGACGAACAACGAGTCGATCCTCAATAAATTGTTTCGGGAATTCGACGGTCGGTTCACCAGCAGTGGCAACCCGTACGGAGGCGGCGTCTACACCATCGCGGGTATTCGAAATCCCGAAGTTACCGCCGACTTCCTAAAGGGCGGAGACTACGCCGAGTACATGACTGCCGTGGGCAGGGGCAGTCGCTTGGTGACGCTCGACGCCGAGGTCGAGAGGATTTCGTTTTCGCATCGGGAGGTCCCAGTCACGAAAACTACTATCATATCAGAGCACGACATCACGCCTACTCTGCCCTCGGGCGACCAGGTGAGCTTCTCAGCGGTGGCAGGCAGGCACCTGATCTCGACAACGAACTTCAAACCCGCGAAGATCAAGTCCCTGATCGACGCGTCCCTGGATCAGAAAATCCAACGAAAGCCCGTGCCCGACAATGCTCTGGCGATTGTAGATGTCAGGTTGATGGATCTACTCGATACCATCGGCCCTGCCGGCAACCCCTTCGACGGGCTGGAAGACTCCCCTGAAAAACTACGCATCTCTCTGGACTCGAAAGGCGGTAGCCTCAACCTACGAATCACCATCGACTGATGCACAAGAAAGACCTGCTGCAGGAGAAGATCGAGCATCTCGACCTCGACGCCTTCAACCCGACCCCGCTGATCGAGGGGATGGAGAAGATGGCGTTCCAGGCCCGTAACACGGCACGCGCCGCCAAGATCTACGAGCAGATGCTGCGTGACGAGCAGTGCAGCATCATCCTGTGCCTGGCCGGTTCGCTGGTGAGCGCGGGCCTCAAGAAGGTATTGTGGCAGATGATCGAGAACGACATGGTCGACGCCATCGTCTCGACCGGCGCCAACATCGTCGACCAGGACTTCTTCGAGGGCCTGGGGTTCTCGCACTACATCGGTACAGCCTTCGTCGATGACAATGTACTGCGCGAGCAGGCCATCGACCGCATCTACGACACCTTCATCGACGAGGACGAGCTGCGCATCTGCGACGAGACGATGACGCAGATCTTCCACGCGCTGGAACCGCGACCGCACTCCTCACGAGAGATCATCTACGAGATGGGGCGCCATCTGGATCAGCACGGCAAGATCGAGGAGTCGATCGTCCTGTCGGCGTATCGCAAGGACGTGCCCATCTTCTGCCCAGCCTTCTCGGACTGCAGCGCCGGATTTGGCGTGATCAAGCATCAGCACGACAACAACCTGCTGGGCAAGCCGACATCGAGCATCGACTCCGGCAAGGACTTCCTGGAATTGACCCGGATCAAACTCCACGGTGACGAGACCGGCTTGTTGATGATCGGTGGTGGCGTCCCGAAGAATTTCGCCCAGGACATCGTGGTGGCCGCGGAAGTGCTCGGTAAAGACGTGTCGATGCACAAGTACGCCGTGCAACTCACGGTCGCGGATGAACGAGACGGAGCGCTGTCGGGTTCCACACTCAAGGAGGCCTGCTCGTGGGGCAAGGTGTCAACGACCCATGAACAGATGGTGTACGGCGAAGCGACCGTCACCCTCCCGCTGATCGCAGGCTACGCGTATCACAAGAAGATCTTGCGGTCCGCGCAACACCTGAATAAAGCCCTGTTCTCTCCGACCAGCACTCCGTGAATCCGAGCAACGCGCAGTTCTCGACCTTTCGAGAAATTCCTGCGGGTCCGGTCGTTGAACTGATGTTCACAGCCCTCAAGCAGTCTTCGAGATAGTGCCCAACCCGATCCAACAACTCCGCAACAAGGCGATCCTGTATGGGATTCTCGGCGTCTTGGTGGTCGCAGTCGGGATCAAGTACAAGATCAACGCCTGCTTCTTCCCGCTTCTCATCGGG
>JAYZDB010000285.1:0-9682 GCA_036338025.1 Planctomycetota bacterium | reverse complement strand
TTCTTGTCGGCTGGCTTCTTCTCGGCTGGCTTCTTCTCTTCGGGCTTGGGTAGATGGTACACGAGGTACTCCCCCTCCTTTGCGAGTCGGTGGCCCTTGGTCTTCTCGATCTTCTCTTTCTTGCCAGTCTGCAGATCCAGGATGTACAAGGCGCCCGTACCGCTGGAGCCGGACCGACCCCTGGATCGCCCGCGGCTGCGCGTACTGCGCTGGCCGCGTGAGAACCTCGCCATCATCTCGCGGCGTCGCTCCTCTGCAGCCTTCGTTTCCTCTGCGGCCTTCTTCTTGGCTTCGGCCTCGAGTTCCGCGCTCTTCTCCCCGCGCAACTTGGCGAGTTCCGTTTTGCGTTCCTTGACCGCGGACTTCGATTCCGAGAAGACCACGTAGCGACCATTCGCGGAGAAGCTCGGGCGAGAGCCGCGCGCGTGGGTAAAGCGCCGTTCTCCATCGACTTCTTGGACATACAGCATGCCATCGCCCCAGCTCGGGTTGACGGTGTAGGCCACCCACTTGCCATCGACGGAATACGCCGTCGACCGGAGTGAGGGCCAACGATCGTAGTCGTCATGGGTCAGGGCAGGTTTGACCTGGGCCACGATCGAGGGCGTCAGGACAAACAGCAGGGACGCGAGAACCGAGAACCGGGGAGACGACGGATTCATGGGCATTTGAAGGGAGGTAGGGGGAACACCGGATCATACGGACCCACCATGAGCTGCGGGTGTACCTATCATGCCCTTTTGCAGCCAGGAAGCGACGGCACCGCCGGAACGCGCCTGGCCCGGCCTTCGGCACAGCGGAACCAGGCCGAACGGGATCTTGTTCGACGCATCGCGGCGCAGATCCAGTAGCATCGCGGAGGCCCGGCAGGGCCCGCTCCCTGAGAACCAGATGGTTTCCCCCGGCCCTTCGACTTAGAACCTGCACCTCTTCGTCCTTCACGACTCGACTCGTCACGAACCCTCTGACCTCATGAAGATACGCGCCGCCGTGCTCGAAGAATTCGGGCAACCCCTCGTCGTCCAGGATCTTGACATCGCCGACCCCAAGGCCGGTGAGGTACTCGTCAAGGTGCACGCCTGTGGCATCTGTCACACCGACATGTACACCGCCAGTGGAGCCGACCCGTCCGGTTACACGCCCTGCGTACTCGGTCACGAAGGTGCCGGCGTCGTCGAAGCAGTCGGCGATGGAGTCGCGGGCCTGGTCCCCGGCGATCACGTCATCACCCTGTTCTCGCCTGAATGCGGCGAGTGCGTGCACTGCAAGAGCGGCAAGACCAACATCTGCCTGGCGATCCGAGAACAACAAGGCCAGGGCCACCTCCCGGACGGCACCCCACGCCTGTCTCGCGACGGCGTACCGATGAAGCACTTCATGGGCACCAGCACCTTTGCGGAGTACACCGTGATGCCCGAGATCGCCCTGGCCAAGGTCGATCCGGCAGCACCCTTCGACAAGATCTGCATGCTAGCCTGTGGCGCCACCACCGGCATCGCTGCGGCAATCTGGAAGGCCGAAGTCGAAGAGGGATCCACGGTCGCAGTCTTCGGTGCTGGCATGGTCGGCCTCGGGGCAGTGCTGGGGGCACGCCTGCAAGGTGCAGGGCGGGTGATCGTCGTCGATCCCTCGGCCTCGCGGCTCGAACTTGCCCAGCAAGCTGGGGCAACCGACGTGATGGAAGGCGGTCCCAACGCAGTCGATGCGATCCTGGAAATGACCGGGGGCTTCGGCGCGGACTACACCTTTGAAGCCACCGGCCTGGTCGAAGTGATGGGCCAGGCGGTTGAAGCCGCACGGATGGGCTGGGGTATCTGCACCCTGCTCGGCGTCGCTGGCAAGGGTGAAAAACTGGAGATCATCCCACGCTTTCTGATCACCGGGCGGAAGGTGCAAGGCGGCAGCTTCGGTGGCGCCAAGGGACGCACCCACGTGCCACAGCTGGTCGACATGTACATGCGCGGAGATCTACCGCTCGACATGTTCGTGTCGCACCACATGCCGCTCGACGACGTCAACAAGGGATTCGACCTGATGCACAACCAGGATGGGATCCGGTCCGTGATCACCTTCGACTGAGACATCGACCTCGCAATGATCCCAGAGATCCGCAATTCCGAGGGCGAGCGCCTCGACCACACCTTCCACCCGGGTTCGGATGACTGCCGTGAGATCCTGGTGATCGGACACGGGGTGACCGGCAACAAGGACCGCCCGGCCCTGGTCGCCCTGTCCGAAGCACTCGCAGCAGCCGGCATCCCATCGCTACGCATCTCGTTCTCCGGTAACGGCGAGTCTGAAGGAAGCTTCGAGGACTCGACAATCAGCAAGGAGGTCGCCGACCTGGGCAGTGTGCTGGACGCGCTCGCTGGGTGGCGCATCGGCTACGTCGGTCACAGCATGGGCGGCGCGGTCGGCGTGTTACGCGCAGCTGGCGACGAGCGCATCGAGACCCTGGTATCCCTGGCTGGCATGGTCGACACCGCCGAATTCTTCGAACGCAAGTTCGAAGAACTGACTCCCGGCGCTGGCAACATGTGGGACAAACCCGAATGCCCCCTGTCGCAGACGTACGCCGATGACATGCGCAGTGTCGCCACCGTGCTACCGCAGGCCGAACAGATCGAAATCCCGTGGCTCCTGGTGCACGGCAGCGCTGATGAAGTCGTGCTGCCCAAGGACTCCCGCCTGGCACAGGGAGCAACCAAGGGCCGTGCAGACCTGGTCGAACTCGAAGGTGTCGACCACGTGTTCTCGGACGCGGGCACAGCGTCCATGACAGCTTGCGTCGTGTCGTGGCTGCAGCACAACCGCTAGACCCCCGGGGTGAGACACTCTCCCTGGTGAGCCCGAGTCTGAATGGCTGCGGTAGCTTTGCCGCTTCTACAACTCGATCGTAACCACACCCTGCTGGCCGGGGGTCTCTTCCACACCGACGACGAGGGTGTGCAAAGAAGCATCACTGAAATCGCTGCGAAGAACATCTAGGAGTCGATGGGCAAGGTAGCCAGCGAGATTCTCGGCACTGCTGTTGGAAATCGGCAGCACGATCACCTCAGCACTGGGCAGCGAATAGAACCGGTCCTGGTAGCGCACCTCCAGCTGTGATCCTCCGGTATCCTCGATCTTCAGCCCAGGATGCTCGCCCGGCAACAAGACGTGCTCGTCGAGTTCGTCGACCAGGTTCTTGATACACGGCTTGATGTCCTGAAAGTTGAGCACCAGGCCGTGCTCGTCGAGCGTGGCGTGAACTTCGACGTAGACCTTGTAGTTGTGGCCGTGCAAGCGCTCCGCGGTGCCGTCGGGGAAGATGAGGAAGTGCGCGGCGCTGAACTTCAGATAGTCCTTATGGACCTTGATGGACCAGGATTCCATTGTTGAAGGCAATCGTCGCATGCACACGGACCTCGATGCCATCCCGTTTCAAGAAACCAGGGGCTGGTAGGTGGAGTGTCGACCTCCGAAGGCCTATCCGCGGGTGACGTAGGCGAAATACGCACCGCGGGTCTTGCCGTTCGGCAAAGTGAACCAGGTCTGCAATGTGGTCGGCCCGGCCTTCAAGTCCACCGTGAAGGTGACCTTGGTGTCCGTTGCCCGCACATCCCTCACCTCTTCTCGCCCGCCGATCTCGATCTTCGCCGCGCTTGCTTCGAGCCCCTTGTCGAGGTGTCGCGGCCAGCGCCGTAGTTCAATCAGATACCGGCCGGCCCGTTTCACATCAACAAACCAACGGCCTTGGCCCATGTGGCCGCGCTTGACGTGACTCTGGTGCCAAGACGACTTGCCTTGTGAGGAGACCTGCCAGTCATGAGGATGCAACTGGGTCACCAACTCCGCATCGGAACCCAGACCAATCCGGATTGGCCGATCGAATACCGTGCTCAGGCTCTTCCACCAGGCCTGGTACTCACCGGTTAATACCTGCACGACCTGCGGATGTTCGGCAGAGATCTCCTGGCGCTGTCCGGGATCGGACTGGATGTCGAACAGTTGCTTGCCGTTGACCAGGCGCCAGCGCTCGGTCATCACGCTGCACTTGCGCCACATCTGGGGGTCAGGAATCCGCTGCGAGTGCACAAACAAGGTCCGATTCGGCATGACTGTCCCGCCGGCGCGGAGCCGCTTGCTCAGGTCGATGCCGTCGAGAGGCGGTCCATCGGGCTTGGTGGCACCACACAAGCCCATCAAGGTCGGGAGGACATCGATATGTGCCGAAAGATAACCGTCCTCGCGTGCCTTGCCTGCGCCACCGATGCCACCTGCGGGCCAGCGGATGAAGAAGGGAACCCGGTGGCCGCCATCGTACTCGGATCCCTTGTTGCCCCGCATGCCGGCGTTGAATCCACCCCACTTGCCGGCGCGGACCCGCTTTTGGTCGACACGCCCGGCGGCGGTGCCGTTGTCCGTCATGAAAATCAGGATGGTGTTGTCTGCGATACCGAGGCGGTCCAACTGTGCGATCAACTTGCCGAGGTTCCAGTCGATGTTCTCAACCATCCCGTAGAACTTCGCCTGGCTCGCGGCGACACCTTTCTTGACGTACGGCTCGCTCCACTTCTTGTCGACCAGATATGGACCGTGGGGAGCGTTGGTGGACAAGTAGCAAAAGAACGGACGGTCCTTGCTGCTTTCGACGAACTTCATCGCTTCGCGAAACCACACATCGGTGCAGTAGCCTTCGAACTTCTCCGCTACTCCATCGCGCCAGTAGGTGTCGTCAAAGTAGTCATTGCCCCAGTAGTCCGGGCCTTGCCCGACGCCTCCACCACCGTGGTGGACTGCCGTGTGGAAGCCCTGGTCCAAGGGTCGTAGCGGATAGTTCTCGCCCAGGTGCCACTTGCCGTACATGCCAGTCCGGTAGCCGTTGGCAGCGAGCGCTTCCGCCACGGTCAACTCGTCGCCGTCCATCAGCGAGCGACCCATGATCGTGTGCCAGACTCCCGTGCGGGTCGAGTAACGACCCGACATCAACGCAGACCGGGTCGGCGAGCAGGTCGGATCGACATGGAAGTCGGTGAGACGCACGCTCTGCTTTGCCAGGGCATCCATGTTCGGCGTCTGGATCATCGAGTTGCCGTGAAAACCAACATCGCCGTAGCCCTGGTCATCCGTAATCACCAGGATCACATTGGGTCGACGAGGTTGCTGGCCGGATTTCTCCTGCGCCAGCGAACAGGAAGACAGTCCAAGAAGGAGAAGGGCGGCAAGCTCTCGGGTATGCATGGCGCCAATCCTCCCCAAACCCGGGGCTGGAATCGACCCCTGCTACCTCGCCTGAGCAAGTTTGCGGATCGGCTCCACTCCGAGCACGTAGATACTGCGGCCGTGAGTGCCGATAACCAGTTCACCCGCACGCGGATGCACGAACAGATCATGCACCGGGGTTGTCGGAAGATCCGACCGCAGGGAATGCCATCGCTTGCCCCCGTCGACAGAGGTATAGCAACCAAGATCGGTCCCGACGTAGAGCACGTCGGGGTGCGTGGGATCTTCAGCGATGACGTTGACCGATTCGCCAGGCAGGCCGGAACTGATCGACGTCCAGGTACGGCCTGCGTCATCGGAGCGATACACGTAGCTCGAGAAGTCATCTTCGCGGTAGCCGGTCAAGCTCACGAACACGCGGCTCCTGACATGCCGGGACGCACACACCCGACTCACCCACTTCGCCGGCAGGCCGGCGTCAATCTTGGTCCAGTTAGCCCCGTCATCCTTGGTGACCTGGACGTTGCCGTCATCCGTCGCCGCGTAGATCATCCCCTTGGCCAGGGTCGACTCAGAAAGAGAAGTCAAGGTGCCGTAGGGTACATTGCCCTGCGTCTTGGGGCGCTTGGACAGATCGGGGCTGATCGCCTTCCAGGTATCTCCCCGGTCTACCGACTTGAAGAGCCGGTTGGCTCCGTAGTAGACCGTCTTGGAGTCGTAGTGCGACAGGAAGAACGGCGTCATCCAGTTGAAGCGCAGACGCGGTAGACCGCGCGCAGAGCGTGGCTTGATCGACACCGTCTTGCCGGTCAGCATGTTCTTGCGTCGCAGCGCACCAAACTGGTGTTCGTAGTAGATCGTGTTGGGATCGCTTGGATCCACGATGGTGAAGTAGGAATCACCGCCGCCCCACGGGTCAAGGTAGACGTGCTGCCAGGCATCGGGCAAGCCATCCACCGACTGTTGGTCGCTCGCTCCGACCAACGCGGCGTTGTCCTGAGTGCCACCGAGGATTCGATACGGCTTCGCCATGTCGTAGCCCACGGCGTAGAACTCTCCGATCGGGATGTTGTTCAGGTGCAGCCAGGACTCGCCTCGATCGTAGCTCTGGTGCAATCCGCCATCGTTACCCAGAAGAAGGTGTGCGGAATCTCCTGGATCGATCCAGAGGGCGTGGGCATCCAGGTGAAGGACCTTCGACCCGTGTTCGAGCAAGTGGACCAACGTCCCCGTCACCTGCCAGTAGGTCTTGCCGCCGTCGGTCGACTGCATTGTCTTTTGCCCCGGCAGGTAGATCTCATCCGGGTCATCCGGAGAGACTCGAATCAGGCAGAAGTCGTAGCCAAGCGAAACCGGGCGCTGGTTGACCTTGCGCCAGGTCTGACCACGATCGACGGATCGATAGACACCCTCGCCGGGACTACCTCGCGCGACGTCGACTGCCGCGTAGACATGCTTCGGATCGGATCGCGCGATATCCACTCCAATGCGCCCGACCGCCTCGCCAACCGGCAAGCCACCCGCCAGTTTGCTCCAACTGTCACCGCCATCCGAAGTCCGATGCAGGCCGCTACCAGGACCATAGGCCTCGTGACCCCACGCTTTTCGGTCGCGCTGCCAGGTACTGGCAAACAGCAGGTCGGGATCCGACGGATCCATGACCACATCGATCACGCCGGTCTTGGTATCGACGTAGAGAATTCGTTTCCAGGTCTTGCCGCCATCGCGCGTGCGGTAGAGCCCGCGTTCTTCATTGAACGAATACATGTGCCCGATGACGGCGGCGTAGACGATGTCGGGGTTCTTCGGATGGATGACCAGCCGCCCGATGTGATGAGAATCGCGCAGGCCCATGTTCGTCCACGACTTGCCGGCGTCTGTCGACTTGAAGATCCCGGTTCCTGCGTACGAACTCCGGGCCATCAACCGCTCGCCCGTTCCGACCCAGACGATATCGGGATTGGACGGAGCAACAGCCACATCGCCGATGGCGAAGGTCGACTCGGAGTCGAAGACGGGGCGCCACGTGGTGCCATTGTTGACCGACTTCCAGAGATTGCCCGATCCGGCTCCGACGTAGATCACCGAGGTCTTGCTCGGATGGCAGGCAATCGCCTCGATTCGACCACCTTGCTTCCGCGGTCCGATGCTACGCCATGATAGTTCTGCAAATGGCGAAGCCTTGGCCATGCTCATGTGTTGCTGCCAGGCCTGCTCACGAACGCCCGGAGACGTCGCGCCGGTCGGGGTAACATCTCCGTCGGATCCCTGGCAGATCACCACCCCCGGCATGCCTGCAAGCAGCCAGGCTGAGCAAACAGAAAGGTGGAGAGCACTCGCCATGCCTTCCACCCTATCAAACGGTCGGCTGGTGTCCTCTCGAGATCACTTCGGTTTCTCACCGCGCAGCGCCCGGCGCAGAGCCGCCAGAGGGTACGCCTTTGTCTTGTCGAAGCGCACGAGGCCCTTCTCCACCACGCAAGCACGCTCGCTGTCGTCGACCAGCTTGTAGTAACCCGGGAACTCGAGTTCCGGGGCTACCGCCAGAGACACCCCGATCAGCAACTGCCGGCCCGGCTTGAACAGTTCCACGGACAAACGATTGTTGGCGAAGTCCATGGTCGGCCCACGGAGAAGCCCATGGTGCACAGTGAGTTCCTTGTCACCAAGGTTCCCTTGCAACACGCTGCGGACCTTGTATCCGACCTGCTGGCGCGCCCAACCGCCGCGGCCAGTCCGGAACGTCGGCGCCGGCCCGAGGCGGATGACCTCCCCCACGAAGACGAGGTTGCACTTCTTGAGGCGCGCGACGTCGCTGGGCTGCGCGATCGATCTTTCTGCGCCCGACTGCAGCGAAAGCAAAAGGAACAGGCCCGCGCAGACCGTCGTCCGCGCAGGGCCTTGAGACTCGACTCTGGTTTCGTTCCTCATAGCTCTATCGCACGAGGCGGATGGAGATCGGCTTGGAAACGTCCGCGACTACCGCGTTCGGCAGGTCATCGAAGGTCACCAGGCAGCTCATCAACTCCAGCCCGGACAGGCTCGGGATGGACGGTAGCTGCACCGTTGTCATGCCCCTGCCCCTGGCGTCCAGATTGCCGATCACGCCCTGGAACAGGCCACGGGGCTCCAAGGACATCAGCGTCAGGGCATCGATCTCGATCGGTAGACGCCGACCGTCCGGAAGCTCAGGCCGCCGCACGTCGCCAAAGGAGAACAGGGTCAGGTACGCCATGCCAGGCTGCACGGGACTCTCAACCATGATCGGCAAGCTCGTTCCCAAACGCGGCGGCGCCATCATCTTGATGGTCGGAACCGCGTGGGTGGCCTCGTTGATCAGCAGCGCGGTTGCGATGTGGAATTCGAAATCCGCAGTGCTGTTCAGGTCGACAGTGCCAGTCAACACGTCGAAGGTGTTCGCCGTCAGCAAGGACTGATTCGCCAGCACACCATCATAGGCCACGACTAGTTGACCGGTCGCCGGATGATGCCATCCGTAGACCGACTTGCGCATGAAGGTCCAGGTCGAGCCGACGGGACCACCGGAAGGCCGCCTGGTCGGGGGAGCTACGAGATCGAGAGCGATGAGCTCGACCTCGTTGAAGGCGGGAAACTCGCGACTCTGCTTGACGGCAAAACGGATGAGTCCAGTCGGAGCCTTGAACTGCAGGGTCTCACCACCCAGGCTCGGCGGCAGGGTCAGCGTGCCGTTCGCATTCCCAGGCACCGGTTCGACGTCAAAGTAGCGGCGACCATCCGACAGGGTTCCGCCACCGATGTGCCGGACCCTACCTTCGGTACGACCATCTGCGATTGGCACGTAGGTGTACACCGTGTCGCCATTCTTCAGCTTCCACTCGTAGCAGATCTTCTTGCCATCGGCTGAGAGGGTGGCCTCGACGATCTTGTCGGTGTATCCCAGCGAAGCCCGGTAATCGTTCTCGGCCTTGGTGGCCTTGGCGTGGCTGGCCTCGAACCACTGCCGCCAGGTCTGCGCAGCTGTCCTGGGAGTGCATACCGCCTGGAACCTCTCCTCGAGGATGTGCACGATCTGCTGGCACTGGTCCAGGGTGGTCGGCGGATCGAGTTCCGGGTAGACATCGATGTCATCGAGATCAACCTCGTCGGTGGCGAAACTGTCAATGATGACAGCCTTCTTGCTGCGCACCAGCACGACCTTCACCACCTTCGGGCTGTTGGCAATCTTGTCGTACCAGGCCTTGAACCAGGCGTTGTACTTGCGGCAGTGCTCGACCTTGTCGTTCCAGGCCTTCTTGTCAGCGGCGCTGCCGGAAACCTCGATCTTGGCGGGCAAACCAGCGAGCAGGCCGGTCACTGAAAGAGCGAAGGTCGCGATATGTAGATTCTTGGTATTCATGGTATTTCCAGTTCGATGGGTTGATTTGGTGATCAGGGCTTCACCAGTCCCACGCGGAAAACCCGCTCCGACCGGAGGTGGAAATCACCGAGTTCTTTT
>JAYZDB010000284.1:0-7414 GCA_036338025.1 Planctomycetota bacterium | reverse complement strand
CACTGTCTCAACCGTCGCCGATCGACCCGCCTTCACGTCCTTGAGGTTTCTGCAAATCATGAACGAGCGGGGCAGATCAACCTGGTGGGCGGCGGCTGCTCGCAAGAGAAGACCCGGCGCGGGGCGACGACACTGGCACGCGATCGCCAGATCGGACCGAACCGCAGTACCCGGCAGCGACCCGGCGTCCGCATCGTGCGGGCACACAAAGGTGCCGTCGATTCGAGCTCCCCGCTCGGACAGACTGGCACGCAGCCGCTGATGGATCCGGTCGAGGCCCATCCAGTCCAAACGACCGTGCGCGACCGTCGGCTGACTCGTGACAACAAGCACCAAGAAACCGCGCTGGTTGAGCCCACGTACAAAATTGGCAGCCTGTCGCTCCAACGACAGCTGCTCCGGCTGGAGCGGACCGGCCATTACGCCCCGGGTTTCGTCGAATACGAGGCTGTTTAGCGTGCCGTCCCGCTCAAGAAAGACTGCAGGTTTAAGCAATACGAGGGGCTCCTCAAGATCAGCATCGAGCTTATTAGAACTCGCAGATCAGCCCAAGTGGGGGTTCGGATTGCCCGCACGATTGTGAGCCTTCTTGCGTTTCGCCGAACGCTTCCGGCCGGCCTTGCGCGTCCGTCCTCCGCCTCGGTCCGCGTTCCGCGAACCACGCAGCGCGGTCAGGATTCCCTCTCCGTAATAGTCGACTCGCCAAGGCTCCAAAATTCCGCAATTGCGGAGCTCATCGATATCGGTGGGCCGATTTCGAATTTGGCTCAACGCCAGCATCATGGTGCGGGGCAGGATAAGTGATGCATCCGCACCGCGACCTACCGCTGTACGCTTGCGCCACCCACGGAGATTCTCATAAGTACCACGCTGCTCCTCGCTCAGTTGCTCAACGGGCTTCTTGGTCCGGTTGATCCTCCCGTCAGGCAGCGGGGCCAGGCGCCGGCCGCGAGCGATCGCCTCGAGGACGATATCGCCATATCGTTCACACAACTTAGGAGTCAACAGCCTCTCGCGTTTGAGGACAGCGATGTCGGCGGGCTGTGATCGCGCCAGTTTCAACAGTGTATCGCTCGATAGCACCTTGAAAGCCGGTCGGTCGGATCGGTCCGCGATACCGTGACGAGCGACATACAATTCTCTGAGAATTCGGCGGCGCGCGGGGTCAAGCCGCTCCCAGCCCTTGATCTTGGTGAAGTCATCAGGGTTGAACACTTTTGCTTCCGGAGTCAGCTGCTCGAGGCGCTGGAATTCCGCGGCGACTTCCAACTGCATGATCTCATCCGACTCGTACAGGCGGCTGCGCAAGTCTTCTGCCAATGGGATCAGAAAATGCGTGTCGTGCCGTGCATAGTCCAACTGACCCTCGGTGAGGGGACGCATCCCCCAGTCACTCCGCTGGTATTTCTTGTCGAGGGTGACGCCAAAAGAGTCCTTGAGGATGGCCGCCAACCCAACGGCCTCGGCACCAAGCGCCATCGCGACCACCTTGGTGTCGAAGATCCCGAGGATCTGCAGCGGCAAAGTTCGCCTCAGCATCAGGACATCGAACTCAGCGTCGTGGAAGATCTTCACGATCATCGGGTCCGCGAAGACCGGAACGAGTACGCTGAGGTCGACTCCGGCCAACGGATCGATGATGTAGTCGCGGGTCTTGGTGCTGATCTGGATCAGGCAGAGCTTCTCGTGGTAGGCGAACAGCGGGTTGGATTCCGTATCGACCGCAATCCAAGACTGGTTACGAAGACTGTCAGCAAGCCTGCTAAGGGCCGCTTCAGTATCGACGTAGACCGGCGGCTTGAGCCCCCTCTTGGCATCACCTGGCATGCTCCTATCAAAAGCGACCCACGGGCCGCCGTCAAACCTCGCAACCGGCCCAGCCAAATTCCCGTTGCGGAGGCCTGTTCCGCGCCACCGCCTGTCGGCTCACGCGCACCGAGAATCGACCCAGATCGGGACACCGTAAGTACCGATGCCATCGGATGTCGGCAAGCAAACGGCCCGGACGGGTCGAATGCCCAGATCTCAGCCCAACGCCATGTGGTAGCATCCCAGCGCGGGCCTTGCCTCATGCGTTTCACCTCGATCCTCAGCCTGCTGGCTCTAACCTCAGCCAGCGCCGCTCAGAGCACAACTGTGACGCCTATTTCGAAAATGGGCGTATTTGCGCAGTTGTCGGGCAATCAGCCCAGGTTCTCGACCCTGCCCAACAGTGCGTCTGTCACCAGGAGCCAGCCGCTGGCGGTCCTGGCAGAAGTCACCGATGGCAACGCGACGGTCGGCCACGCCCGCACCAAGGCCAGCCTGCGGTTGATCGAGAATCTACCTGCGCTGCGGATCTATGAGTCTGGGTTCATCACCGCCATTCCAACCGTCAAGAAGCGTGCCTCTGGAACCTGCGGGGCCGCAACAACAGTCGGCACGGTCGCGCAACCCCACGCATGGCTCATTCAGCACAGCGGCACTCCTGGTCAACGCGTTCGCGTTCACATCCGACTCCGAAGCAATCTCTCCGGCGCATCCGTCGCAACCGGCAATGCTCGCGTCGACGTCGGCAATGACTCGACCTTCGAATTCGACAGACCTCTGGATGGCCGACGTTTCCTCGGCAACAAAGCGGTCACCATCGGTGCCTCCGGGAGCCTTGACGTCAAGGTCGAGACAGCTGCTTTGCTCACCTCGACCGGAATGTCGGCAGCATCTTACGCGATGACTTTCGACGTGTCGTTCGAGCCTGTGCAAGGGGTCGTTGCCTCGTTCACGCCATATGGCCCAATCTGTGGCGCTGACGTCTATGGAATCTCATGGACCCAAAGCGGCAAGCGGGTAGCCCGACTTGTTGTGGACAACGCGGCGCCGAATGCCTCTGCATTCGGGTTGTTTGGGCTAAGCCGCATCCAGATCCCATTGCCAAGCGCAATCTGCCCGCTCTTGAACACTGCGGACATCATCATGCCAACCCGCACGGACGCAGTCGGCAGAATCATCACGAACCTCATACCAATCCCGAAGACGACAATTCTCGACCTCAAGATCCAGTACGTGACCCTGAGTCCGCCGGGTCTGCACTTCAGCAAGGGACTTCGTTTCGAGGCGAAGATGGCCAGTGCATTGCCCTACGACCACTTCGACGTCAACCATATCCTCTCGGGAGGTCAGAGCCTTGCAATGGGTGGCCTCGGCACACCGGTCCTCAGCAAGACCCAGAACTACAAGAACTGCATGTTCGACGCTGGTCTACGAAGCCAAAGCACACGCCTGGCTCCGCTAGTCGAGAATTACTGGGAGACGATGAGCAGTGGCATGTCGAACACGATCAGCGAACTGCACAAACTCCAATACAACAACAACGGATCCCAACCACCACAGACTCATGACGTGCTGGTGAGCATTCACGCGCAACCGGGGTCCGCCTACACGCAACTCAAGCGAGGCACGCCGGCCTTCACGGATGGAATGAACCAGCACCGGCTAGCTCAGTTCATTGTCGACTCACAATCCAAGAACTACACGGTTCGGTGTGTGACGATAGTCCACGGCGAAGAAGACCATCAGCGGATCAACTACCAATACTCCAAAGACCTGGTGGAATGGCAAAAGGACTACGAGACGGAGGTCCAGAGACGCGGACAAACTCGTCCGATCCCGATGCTCCACACGCAGCTAAGCAGCTTTACGAGTTTCTCGACCTCATGGAGTTTCATTCCTCGCGAACAACTGATTGCGTCGGTGGCCAACCCGCGCAAGATCCCCTTGGTCGGACCAAAGTACATCTTCGAGTACATCGACGGAATCCACCTGCTTAGCACCGCATACCGACGTATGGGCGAATACTACGGGAAGGTCTACAGCCATATCTTCCTCGAGGGTGGGACATGGGAACCACTACGTCCCCTGTCGATCAAACAAAACGGTGCTTCGATCCGCGTGAGATTTCACGTCCCGGAACCACCTCTGGTACTAGATACATCCGCCGTCAAGGATCCCGGGAACTTTGGCTTCAATTACCAAGACTCAAGCACCTCACCCCCATCGATCAAGTCAGTCTCACTGGTCGACGAGGACACTGTCGAGATTCAACTCAGCGCCATTCCGAGTCCGGCTGCGGTCAAGTACCTCGGCTACGCATGGAATGGCATTTCGGGCGCCAAGAGCGGCCCCGTGACCGGAGCCCGAGGCAACCTGCGCGACTCGGACTCAACACCCTCGATCTACAAAACGGCACTACACAACTGGTGTGTGCACTTCCTCGAGACTCTCCGGTAGTCCACGAGTCAGTCACGCGGTCATTGCATCGTCGAGGGTGCGCTACTTTCGATGGTAGGCACGCAAGAATTCGTGCAAGAACTCGTGCATCGGGGGCACCTTCTTGCCACCGGGGACCATTCCCTCCACAAACCCCGCGGTCCGGATTGGATCCAGTAGCTCATTACGGTTGCTCATGATGTGAAATGGCACGGCGTAGTCAGTCACAGCCGGTGAGATCGATCCAGTGCGCGGAGCCTGGTGATCACCGAGGATCATCACGATGGCCGGACGCGGTAGCGCACTGACGAATCCCGCCAACATCTCGAAGGTGTAGTTCAAGGTGGCGATGTAAGCATCCTCCACCCCTTTTCCTCGGTGGTAGTCGAGGAAGGTGAATGGGTATGTCTTCACCGGCTGGTAGGCCTTCGGATCCAAGGCCGCCTGCCAATCCTCGATGTACGGTGGAATGAGGCTGTACGGTGCATGACTGATGCCGGCAATCAACTGCAAGAACACCGGCTTGTCGGACGGCTTCATGAACTTCTCGATGGCCAGTGCCAAGGGGTACTGATCCGGTGCCGCGGCCCAGTGGTAGATCGGTCCTCCGTCCGCTCGGTAAGGAGTGTGCACACCGAACAGATCCTCGTGAAATCCAAGGACGTCATGGCTCTCGGGCCACTGGATCTCCAACTTGGGTTGTGCATTGACGCAGTGGTACCCAAGATCGCCAAGAATGTGCGTCAGCATCCGTGCGTCGTAGTTCATGAGCATCTCGTGATCTCGATAGCTGCGTATGGGTATTCCGCTGATAAACGACGCGTGGGCTGCCTGAGATTGGCTTCCAGTCACGGGAGACTCGATCCAGCAGCTGATGGCTCCGTGCCCAGCAGCTTCCAAGGTGGCGCGTGCATCGGCGAGGATTTGACGCATGACCGGCCCATAGCGATCGTGCGCCAGGAGGCTTCGCCCGTAGCTCTCGACAAACACCAAGATCAAGTCCGCGCGCTTGAGCCGCCCCAGGTCCTGCGGCGCGCGAGAGACCTGATCGTGCGCGTATTTGATCCTCGGCTCCAGGGAAGCTCTGCCAATAAAGAAATTCAACTGCTGCAGAGTCGACGCATACATGCTCCGCGAGAACAGGCGACTCTCCCGCCCGGGATCACGCGACTTCTCTGCAAAAGAAGTCGCCAGCACGGCCGCAGCAATTCCCAACAAGCACAGGCTATACGCCGCCTTCTCCAACTGTCGTCCTAAGGTCCTCCACAGCAGGTAGAGGATCACCAACGTGAGCAGCCCTATCCCAGCTACCAACACGACAGTCCAGATTGACACTCCGTCGGGACCACCATCGAACAACGCTATCCACAAGCCACCCACCTGACCGACTTCTTCCGTCAGCACGAAGGTCTTGCCGAACATCTCCGGGAACACGACGTAAGGGACGCGGTACAACGGAATCCACGCCAGCGCCACGGCAAAGGCGAGTCCGAAATACCAGCGGAAGCCAAACTTCAGGCACAGCAGAGACGCCACCGTCAGCAAGACCCATAGATCTGGGCTGATCCGCCAGTAGGTGTCTGCAAAGTCCACCGAGTCCCAACCCCACGCCCGCAAGCTCGCGATCGCGTGGAATACGACCAACACCAACAGGACCCAGAGACCTCCGAGCGGTAACCCGGTGTACGTCTTGGCTTGACTCATTTCCGTGAATCCTCCAGTCGAACGAGTCCTGATTCACGAACCTCGAACACTCCGCGCAAGGGCCGCAGACCCAATGGTCGGACCTCCAAACCGTAAGCCTGCAGCCGATCCCCCAGGCGGAGGAGTTCGGGCGAAGGCGCGGCACCTGTGGCTACGATGTGCTCCAAGCCCTGATCGTACCTGGGCCGCATCACGCCCAATACATCCAAGGACTTGCCTCGCTTGCGCGCGATCAACACCAACCCTGGCGCCGGCCGGAACACAGATCCGCTCAACACCGAGTGAGACTCCGCCCCAACGAACCCGTGGAACTCACCACAGTAATCGACACCGGGCGACGGATAATTGTCCTCAAGGTCGGTCCCCGGGAGCAAGGGGAGGTGCCCTAACAAGCCGCGCTCTCGTAGGTCCTGCAGATCATCTGGCGCCAACAGCGACGCTCTCAAGCTTGAATACGACGGTGGTTTGCGGCCGACACCCATCCCAGGCATCACCTCTTCCCAAACCAGTTCTGCGGCCTCTGAGCGCAACAAGCATCGACTCTTCTCAAGGTGCTCCAGGCTGACATACCAATCCCAGGCGAAGATCACCAGGAAGGCCCCGAGGAACAGCCCGTGTACCGCATGAAAAACCCGCGGGAGCCACTCGCGAAACAGGCCATACCCGCCCATCAACATCGCGACGGCGCCGATCGTACTCTCCCGGGCGAACTCGAGCGGTTGCTCACCTACTCCCGGTTGACCCCGGTAGTCCATGTCCGTCACTACCAGCAACACCAATGCTCCGTAGATAGCGAGGGACACCAGGCTACCTCCGCTTGCGTCTATCGGACGGCGACGTAGTAATGCAAGTATGATGAGAACACAGCATCCGCCCCAGATGACCGCGGTCTGCTCCGGTTCATGGCTAGACAGCGGCGTCGGAAATGCGGTCGTCGTGAGCTGACTCAGATACGAAACCAAGTCGCCCAGGTCCCGGGTCGCAAAAGCGACCAGGCCCGGAGCAGGAACACCCACTCGAAACCCTTGCCATACGACCACGTGCGCGAGGGCTGCCCAGGCGAGCAGGCAGCACATGGACCGCCACGGTCTTGGGGCCCCGTGCGACCGTGCTGCTCCATAGACCGCTGGGCCGATCGCACACCAGGCGAGCAGGCCGGTGATGTGGCTGGCCTGTGCAATCACGATCCAAGCCAGGGCACCACACCAACACAGACTCCATGATCTGCTCCGGTTCAGCGACAGGAGCGCCAGACCGAACGCAGCGAGCGGGAGAAACTCTCGAACCCGGCCCGCCAGCAGCCAGTTCATGCCCCATGCGGGATGGAAAATCCACATGCCCAGCAGGAGGTCCGCAATCCACACGGTCGGGTGGTGAGGCCTGGTCGCCAACATGCGGAGAACACGACGCGCCACCAACCAGGTCACAAGGGCGAGGAGCCAAGGCAGCAGGTTGCCAAACTCCA
>JAYZDB010000283.1:0-4819 GCA_036338025.1 Planctomycetota bacterium | reverse complement strand
AGAGCACCTCTGACCGGGGAAATTCTCGTCTTAGGACTTCGACCAACTGCTCGCGCGCGGTCTCGTCCAAGGTGTCGCACTTGTTGACGACGATCAGGTCCGCTTCCTCAAGTTGTTTCTTGTAGACGTACGCAACCTTCGGAGAGAACGACCGACCCTCAGCCAACCCCAGGATGCGAGCAGCTCGGCTTGGGTCGACGAGCACACTGAGCGGTGCGATCCGGAATTGGTCGCCGTAGATTCGGCGCAGGGGGTAGCTGACGGTCGCCAGGAGGTCGGTGCAACTGCCGACCGGCTCGGCGATGAAAACCTCGGGCCGGGCCTGCTGCGACAGACTGTCGGCGGCGGCAGAGAGGGAATCGAACCGACAACAGAAACAGCCGCCGGTGATCTCCTCGACGGAGAATCCATGGGAACGCAGCAGCGCAGTATCGACCAGACCGGTGCTCTGGTCATTGGTGATCAGACCGACGCGCTGGCCGCGCTTTGACAAAGCGTCGGCGAGTTGCCGGACCGCGGTTGTCTTGCCAGCCCCGAGGAATCCACCGATCATCACGTAGCGAGCGATGGCTGGGGTGCGGGGGCTGGTTGGGACGTCTGGGTCGTTCATGAACTCTTGCCCATCATGCGGTCAATGGTGCCGTCTAGGAATTGAGCATACTCATCCGGGTTCATGCAATCGCCTGGTACATCACCCTCAATGCGGTAGAGCCATCCACGATCGTACGGAAAACGATGAATGTCGCCGATGCTGTCTTCCAGATCGGGATTCGGGCCGGCGAATCGGCCGGTCAAGGGGGCGTAGAGATCGCTGACGGCCTTGAAGCCCTCGATCCAACCGATGCACTGACCCTCCTCGATGTTCGCGCCCAGGCTCGTCTCGAATTCGAACTCGACGACCTCCCCGAGCATCCTGGTCGCGAATCGGGTGAAACCGATCCGGGCCGTGCCGTCGCCTTGGTCCGCGACCCAGACGTGCGCCTTGGTGTAGTAGCGGTCGGTTGGCAATCGCGTCGAGAACTGCGATCGCTTGTAGGCGAGGTAGGAGTCTCCCATCGGGCTACCATTCGTAGCGCTCTACAGCAGCCGATTGTATCTTTCTTGGCCGAAACGGCCCTCGATGATTGTCGGCGACCGTGCAATCGCGGGGAGATGCCTTGCCAAGTTCTTCGACAAGTCTAGGAGACGCCGGGTCATCCCTTGGGTAGCGTGCGCGCCGCATGAACTCCTCGACCACTCCGTGACGAATCCTGCACATTCTGGCCCGGTCACAGGACGTCGGGTCGCAACGCTGTGGTGGCCGCTCGCCCTGAGCTGGCTGATGATGGGTGCCGAGCTGCCGCTGGTCGCCGCGATCATCGCTCGCATGGAGAACGCGGAGCCAAATCTGGCGGCCCTCTCCTCGCTGGTCTACCCGATCTCCCTGATGGTGGAGGCGCCGATCATCATGCTCCTGGCCGCCTCGACGGCGTTGAGTACCGACTGGGCCAGTTACCAGAAACTGCGCCGCTTCACCCACGTGCTGGGGCTGTTGCTGACCCTGCTTCACATCCTGATCGCCTTCACGCCGTTGTACGACAGCCTCGCGGAGACGGTAATCAACGTGCATCCATCGGTCATCGAGCCTGGCCGAGTTGGTTTGCAGATCATGACTCCATGGACCTGGGCGATCGCCTCGCGTCGCTTCCAGCAGGGAGTCCTGATTCGGTTTGAGCGCTCGCGGGCGGTGGTGGAAGGCACCATCGTGCGCCTGGTGACCGGCGCCAGCGTGCTGGCGGTCGGGTACCTGACCCAGTCGCTATCGGGGATCGCCGTCGGCACCCTGGCGATCGCGGCCGGCGTGGTAGCAGAGGCGGGCTATGCCAGCCTCCGGACCCGGAAGGTGCTTCGCGACCATGTGAGGCCCGCGAGATCTGCGGACGAACCATTGACCTGGGGACACTTCTTTCACTTCTACATACCGCTCGCCGTGACTCCGATGATGAGCATCATCTTGCAGGCGATCGGTGCGGCAGCGATGAACCGCATGCCGGAGAAGATGGCCTCGACCGCGACCTGGGCCTCGGTTTACGGCCTGGTCTTCATGCTCCGCTCGGCGGGCTTCGCGTTCAATGAAGTAGTCGTGACCTTGGTTGGGGCGCCCGGGGGGGTTCGGGTGCTACGGCGGGTGGCTTGGGGGATGGGAGTGGTGATGGTGCTGTTGCTGAGCGTGATCGCGTTCACTCCCCTGGGAGATGTGTGGTTTGGCAGCATTACCAGGCTCTCGCCCGCCCTGACGGCAGTGGCTGTTCACGCTCTGATGTTCACGGTTTTGATGCCAGGCTACTCCGTGTTGCAGAGTTTCTACCAGGGTGCGCTGGTCTACAGCCGCAAGACCCGTGGGGTGACCGAGGCGGTGGGTTTGTACCTGGTGGTGAGCACGGTCTTGTTGACGGTCGGGATTGCCTGGGGCGGCATGCGCGGCATCGAATTCGCCCTGTGCGCCTTCACCATCGCCGGAATCTTGCAGACCGTGTGGCTGAAGTACCGGAGCGTCGGGGTCTTGCGCGCGTTGTCCAGCTGAGTGTGCCCGCCCGCCAGCGGGCTTCACTGCGGCGCGATTTCCAACAGTGCGTCGACTGCCGCTGGAATCGGGATCGACACCAGCTGGCGGTCTGCCCCGGGTTTGCCGAGGAACACCACCGTCATCTTGCCGCGGGCAACCTCCGGGCCGGGCGCGGTGTCGACCATCTTCCGAAACACCACTTCGTAGGAGATCGAGTGCTGGCCCTTGTTTCGGACCAGCAGGTGTAGCTCTACGACATCCTCGTAGCGCAGGGGCGCTGAATAGTCGCATTCCGCCTGCACCCGGGCTGCTCCCCAGGTGCCGTCCGGGCTGTCGCTGTGCACGCTGAGGCCAAGCGACCGGAAGAACTCGTGCTCGGTGGCCTCCATGTAGCGGAAGAAGTTCGAGAAGTGCAGGATGCCCGCCATGTCGGTGTCGGCGAACTCCACCAGGCGCGTGGTCTTGTATTCGTACGCCATGGGTTGCTAGGCGTAGCGTGCGCCCCGGTGTTCATCCAGAAAGAACTCTTGAAGCAGGACGTCGACCTGCAGCAGGCCCCCGCGGTTCAACACGATGCTGTCGCCTTCCAGCGTCAGGTGACCGTCGTCGATGTGCTTGCGAATCGGAGCCTCGAAGCGTTGTTGGACGTCGACGCCAAACTTGTCCTGGAAATATCCGAGCGGTACGACCCCGAGCTTCATCTGCAGGATCAGCTCGCGGATCAACAGCTCTTCGTTGGAGAGCGGCAGGGCCCGATGGATCGGTAGCGTGCCGCTTTCGACTCGCTCGCAATAGGGCTCAAGGTCGTGGTCATTCTGGAAATGGGTGTGCCCGAGGTACGAGAACGAAGCCACTCCGACTCCGAGCATCTCGGCGCCGTGCCAGAGTCCGTCGCGATAGAGGAACTGCACGGCGTTATTCTTCTTGGCGGTGTAGGCGCTTCCCACCAGGTAGCCGTCTTGCTCCAGGGCGGTGAATGCCTCGTCGACCCAGCGTCGCTTGGTCGGCCAGTCAGCGACCGGTGCGCTGATTTTCTGTCCGTCTTTCATCTGGCGGTAGATCGTCGTGTTGTACGGGATCTCCATCTGGTAGATGGTCACGCTCTCCGGCGCCAGCTTTCGGGTCTCCTCGATGCACTCGGCCCAGTTTGTCTCGGTTTCGCCGACCATGCCGGCGATCAGGTCGAGGTTGACCTGCGGGAAGCCGACTTCGCGGGCGCACTCGTAGGCCTGGTGGATTTCCTTGGCGCGATGTGCGCGGTTGTTGAGCTCCAGGATCTCGGGGTTGAAGTTCTCGACCCCGAGGCTCAGACGGGTGACGCCCAACTCGCGGAGCTTGCGGATCTTCTTGTCCTGGAGGGTGCCGGGTTCGCATTCAAAGGTGATTTCTTGAGCTTCATCCCAGGGGATGTGCTCTTGCAGCCCTTCGAAGAGGTAGGACATCTGGTCGACGGAGAGGTAGGACGGAGTGCCTCCCCCGAAGTACACAAATTGGGGTGTGCGGCCCTGGAGGTATGCACGATTGGCGTAGCTGGCGACCTCTTTGATCACCGCATCCAGATATCGGTTGACCCGCTTGGCATCGTTGTCGGTGTAGACCCGGAAGTAGCAGAAGTCGCACCGCTTCCGACAGAAGGGGATGTGGATATACAGGCCCAGCGGGCGGTCTGATGGCGCCTGCCGGTCGAGGAGGGCGTCGACCGCCGGCGTGTCCTCGGCTCGCCAAAACGAAAATGGCGGGTAATTGGCGACAAAATAGTTACCGACCATGGTCGACCCGTTGGATCCTGCGGCCGAGTCATCAGGCTGGTTCTGATCGCCGTTGCTATGGGAATCGCTGGTCATCTTGAGTTTTGCTGCCCTGCCGCGTCGCAAGGGCCGTGCCCGGCACGTGCCATATTAATGGTACTCGTTTTGCATGGGCGGGAGTCGTATTCGTATGTTGAATTCCCGTAAAGCCCTAACCATGTCTGATCGGATCACGATCCGACCACCCGCACCCCGACCCCTGCTACCGACCGTGAGTTCGATCGAATTTCCGCGCCTACGTTTCGCCGAGGTGAGCGTCTGATGCCGCAGACCGATGTTGTTGTCATTGGCGCAGGCCCCGGCGGTGCGGCGCTGGCGACTCTGGTTGCCCGGTTGGGACATTCGGTCCGACTGTTTGAGCGGCAGGGATTCCCGCGGTTCCAGATCGGTGAGTCGTTGGTGCCGGCAGTCAATATCGCGCTTGAGCGTCTCGGCGTCCTGCAGCAACTGAATGGGCAACGCTTCA
>JAYZDB010000282.1:0-6357 GCA_036338025.1 Planctomycetota bacterium | reverse complement strand
GCGGGTTCTCAAGGCCTTGGCGGCGAAGCACAAGGTCTCGACTTCCATGGGCAATCAGGGCACCGGACTGGACGGCCTGCGGCAGGCGGTTGAGGTCGTGCGAGCGGGCGCGATCGGTGAGGTCAGGGAACTGCATGTCTGGACCAACCGTCCAGGCGGCTATTGGAAGCAGGGTCTGAAACGCGATGACAAGATCGATGTGATCCCCGCCACCATGCGGTGGGATTTATTTCTCGGACCAGCCCCGTACCGTCCCTATCAGAAGAAGTACGCACCGTTTTCCTGGCGCGGTTTCTGGGACTATGGCACTGGCGCGTTAGGGGACATGGGATGTCACATCTTGAATATGCCGTTCATGGCTCTGGAGTTGGGTGCTCCGAGCTGGGTGGAGGCAGAGAGCGTCGGGGCTACCGACGATTCGGCGCCGTTGTGGTCCAAGGTCGTCTACCAATTCCCACAGCGCGGCAAGTTGCCGCCGGTGAAGTTCACTTGGTACGATGGCGGCAAGAAACCGCCGGTCGAACTGGTGCCAGGCGCCACCAAGCTGGCGGGCGGCGGATCCATCATGGTCGGCAGCAAGGGCGTGATGTACTCGGCTGACGATTACGGTCGAACCTTCCAACTGCTGCCAAAGGAACGGTTTCAGGACTACAAGCCTCCGGCACCCACGTTGCCAAGAGCGCGCGGTGGAACCGGCGACAAGATCTACAACGAGTGGATCGATGACTGCAAGGGAGGGCCGCGGTGCATGGCCAGCTTTGATTACGCTGCCGATCTGACCGAGACGGTGTTGCTGGGAAACGTCGCGATCCGCGCCGCAGAGAAGATCCACTGGGACTCGGTAAATCTGCGTGCAACCAACTGTCCGAAGGCCGAGGAGTTCATCCGAAAGGAGTACAGTTGGGGCTTTGGGATCAGTTAGCAGCCCTCAGGCCGTAGCGTCGTACTGGCTCACTCGGTGGTGGGGAACTGCCCTTCGGGAATCAGGTATTGCTGGAATGCCTCGCGCCATTTTGTGGGTACCGACTGCTTGGTCATGGTATCCATGTTGACGCTTACGGTCGTGATACGCGCCCTGCACAATGGCTTGTCGCTATTGGGTAGTGTCATCCAGTAGCCGAATTTCACCGAGGTGTCGCCGATATGCAGGATCCCCAGGTGGATATCGGGTTCATCGCCGTAGCGGACTGGCTGTAGGAAATCCGTCTCGATGTGAACTGCCGGCAGTCCGAACTTCTCCTGGTGCAGGACGGTGTCGTAGGGAGTTTGTAGACCATCGCTCCACCAGTCCTCGAACGCGCAGTGGAAGTAGTGGAAGAACGAGGGGTAGTATGCGATGCCAGCGTCATCGATGTCGCCGAACCGGTAGCGGAACCGTTTGGTGAAGATCATGATTCGTCTGGTTCCCGTGTACCGGTCATCCAAAGGGAGTAGGCGTATTCCAACGCGGTTTCCCGCCATGAATCGTAGCGGCCCGAGGATCCGCCATGGCCGCCAGCCATGTTGGTCTTGAACAGCAAGGGGGTTTTGTTCGTCTTCATGGTGCGCAGTCTCGCCACGTACTTTGCGGGTTCCCAGTACATTACCTGTGAGTCATTGAACGAGGTCTTGACCAACATCGCTGGGTACGCATGTTTGCCGAGATTGGTGTACGGACAGTACCTGCTGATATAGGCGTAATCTTGGGCGATCTTCGGATTGCCCCACTCTTCAAATTCACCGACTGTTAGAGGCAGTGTTTCATCGAGCATGGTGTTGATTACGTCAACGAATGGCACATTGAGGATTACCAGGCAGAACAGGTCTGGTCGCATGTTCGAGATTGCACCCATCAGCAGTCCCCCCGCACTGCCGCCTTGCACCACGAGTTTGGATGGTGAACCGTAGTCGTTTGCCAGCAGAAACTCAGCACAGGCGATGAAGTCGGTAAACGAGTTCATCTTGTGACTCATGCGGCCGCTCTCGTGCCAGGGTTTGCCCATCTCGCCGCCGCCGCGCACATGCGCGATCGCATAAACCACCCCTCGCTCCAAGAGACTGAGGCGTGCGTGTGAAAAGTGGGCGGGGTAGTGGTATCCGTAGGACCCGTAACCCGTGAGAAACACGGCCGCTGTTCCATCAAGCGGGGTATTCCGGTCGTGCACCAAGGAGATCGGAACTGCAGTGCCATCGGTGGACTCGGCTTGGATCCGGCTGGTGGTGTATTGCGTCTTGTCGTAACCGCCGAGCACAGGTGTTTCTTTCAGCAGCACGCTCTCGCGCGACACCGGGTCGTATTCGAATACCGACGGCGGTGTGATCATCGACTGGTAGTTGAAGCGATACTCATCCAGATCGAAGGAGTGATTGTCGCCTGGTGCCAGTTCGTAGACGGCCTCGGGCAGTTGCAGGTAGTGATCCACGCGATCAGGGGTGAGAAAGCGTAGATTGAGGAGGCCGTCGCTTCGCTCCGCGAGCACGGTGAATTTCTCGTAAGCCTGCGCGGAGGCGAGCATGACATCGGGGCGGTGGGGAAACATCTCAATCCAATTGGCAGGATCGGGGTTTGCCACTTGGGTAGTCACGAGTCGGAAGTTCGAACCCTTGTCGTTGGTTCGAATGAGAAATTCATCTCCGCGGTGGCTGACCGAAAACTCGTGCCCCTGCTTGCGTGGTGCGATGGCACGAAACTCAGAGTTTGGCTGGTCGGCGGCGATGAACCGAAGATCGGTAGTGATGTGACTCTCGATATCCAGGAACAGGTAGCCGTCGCTCAGCGTGCGCCAGATCGAAACCCGAAAGCGTTCGTCCGGTTCCTCGTGGATCAGCGGATCGGTCGCAGGATCGGTCCCCAGGGTATGGCGATAGAGCCGGTAGGGTCGTTTCGATGAGTCCGCAGTGACGTAGAAAAAGGTCTGACTGTCCGAACACCATGCCACTGCGGTGACCAGCGGGATGGTGTCTGCCCGGTGCTCGCCGGTCGCGATGTCGAGGATGTGCAGGGTGTATTGGCGGAATCCGGTGTTGTCGGTCGAATAAGCCAGGAGTTTGCTGTCTGGGCTGATCGCCATGCTTCCGATGCCCATGAACTGATGGCCCTCGGCGAGTTGGTTTACGTCGAGGTAGGGGTGTTCTTTTCCGTCGCCGGAGCTTGGGCGCCGAAAGTACGTGGAATATTGCTTGCCGGTTTCCGTGCGGCTGTAGTAGAGCCAGTCCCGAATGCGGTAAGGGACCGAGATGTCTGTCTCCTGGATGCGTCCCTTGATTTCCGCGAAGATCTTGTCTTCGAGCTGCTTGATAGGTGCCAGTTCATGCTCTGCCCAGGCATTTTCGGCTTCGAGGTAGGCTCGCACGGCGGGGTCCGTCTTGTTGCGGAGCCAGTGGTACTCATCGAGCCTCTGCTCACCGTGGATTTCGGTTAGGTGTGGGCGTCGCTGGGCTGTTGGCGGGAACTCAGTCATCGTGAAGGGGTGGGTCGGTCGGGGTGAGACACTGCTGCAGGAGGCCAGCAGGACGGCCAAGAAACAGAGGGGTCGGAGCATGATTGTTGGTTGTACTCGCCATGCCGGATGTTCGTCCACGAACCCGTTGGTTTACCTTGGGCTTGCTTGCATGGAGCCCGGGTTCGGGCGTATGGTTCCAAATCACTCGCGTCTCGGTTGTTGCCTCGCACAGATATGAAGCCCTTAAAGTTCTTCTGGAACACCCACAAGTGGATCGGTCTTACCCTCGGATTGGTCTTCCTGAACCTGGCGATCACGGGTTTTTTCCTGCTCCTGAAGAAGGACTACGCCTGGATCCAGCCGCCCAGCCAGCAGGCTGCTGTGGGGGAACTCAAGGACTGTATTTCGATCCGGCAGTTGTTCGACGTGATCCTCGCCGAGAAGCACCCCGACTTTCGTTCCGTGGACGATATCGACAGGGTTGATTTTCGACCTGACAAGCGGCTTCACAAGGTGAAGTCGAAGCGCAACTACACGGAAATACAGGTCTGTGCCGTCACCGGTGCGGTGCTAAGCACGGATGTCAGGAACTCGGACTGGATCGAGCAGATACACGACGGTTCGTTTTTTGCTGCCTGGACTCACGACTGGCTGATGCCCACGGCTGCCTGCGCACTGTTTTTCATGGTGGGGAGCGGCACCTATATCTGGCTGGCTCCGATCCTCAGCAAGCGACGTCGTCGGAAAAGCAACCGGAGCACCGCGGCAGGTTAGGCAATGGCGAGGCGGCCGGGATTGACTCGCGGTACTCGCAACCCTAGCCCAGTGTCGTCGTGACACCGTCGTTCTGATCAACCTTCGATGCCTGGACGGCCGTCTGTAGATACTCCGCCAGGCTAAAGCTGTCGACGGTGATTGCCTCAGTGCGGGCACGCTCTGCTGTCTTGAGCAACTCGGCCTCCTCAGGGGTGATTACCTGTTCTTCGACCGCCTGCGGGATCAGAGACTCCGGTCGGTTCTTGGGGAGCTTGCGCGCCCGCACCGCGTCCTTGATTTTGCCGACAATCTCGTCGGCCTGGTGGTGGAGGACCAGGGCGGTTTCGAGCGTGGCGAGCTGGTCGTCAGAATCGGTGGGGATGAAGATTCCCTCGGTCAAGCGGTTGCGAAGATTGCCGGGCTCTTGCAGGGCTCGGGCAATCCGGCTGCCGAGGCGATCGGATGGTGGACTGCCGATCGGGTTGACCCGACTCCAGAGTGCAACTGGACCACGCAGGAGTCTGCCTAGGACCGGCACATTGAGGTTGGCATTGATCCCCTGGAAGGCCTCGTGGATCTGGTGGAATCCGTAACTCGCAGCCCACTCCATGAAGGCCCGGTCCTCGGGCCGGCGGCCTTCTGCCTCGAAACGCCGGAGTACTGCAGATGTCAGATACATCCAGGACAACACGTCAGCGAAGCGGCCGGTGATCTTTTCCTTGCGCTTGAGGTCACCCATGAGCGTGCCCATCGCGAGATCGGCCATGGTCGCGAAGGTGGCCGAAGCCCAGTTGAGCTTGCGGTAGTACTTGGCGGTGGGGTTGGCGGCAGGTGACACGGTGAGGTAGCCGCGAGACACGCTCATCAGGACGGAACGGCAGAGGTTTCGGATGACGTGGCCGATGTGGCCAAACATATTCCGATCGACGGCGTCGAGATCTCCGTTGGTGGCGGCGTTGATCTCGTTGAAGGCGTACGGGTGACAGCGGATGGACCCTTGGCCAAAGATGATCATGGTGCGGGTGAGGATGTTAGCGCCCTCGACCGTGATGCTGATCGGCGATCCGATGTAGCCAGCGCCGAGCAGGTTTCGCGGGCCACAGGAGATTGCAGCACCGCCAAGGATGTCCATTCCGTCATTGATCACCTTGCGAAACAGTTCGGTGAAGTTGAGCTTGGCGATTGCGGTGATGACGGGTGGTTTGTTGCCGGAGTCCAGCGCACCGCAGGTGTAACGACGGGCGGCATCCATCAGGTAGGTGAAGCCGCCGATGCGGGCCAGCGGCTCCTCGATCCCTTCGAAGCGTCCTATCGACAGGCCGAATTGCTTGCGTACTGCGGCGTAGGCTCCCGCCACGCGGGCAGTGAATTGCGCACCACCCGTGCTGGTGCCCGGAAGCGAGATGCCACGTCCGGCAGCCAGGCACTCCATCAGCATCTTCCATCCGTGGCCAGCCCCATCGGCGCCGCCGATGATCGCGGTGATGGGTACGACAACGTCCTCCCCCAGGGTGGGGCAGTTGTAGAACGGAACTCCGAGCGGGTCGTGTCGCCGCCCGATGTCGACGCCGGCGGTGTTGGTGGGAATCAAGGCACAGGTGATGCCTGGGTTCTTGCCGTGTCCGAGCAAGTTGTCAGGATCGTGCAGTTGGAAGGCCAGCCCCAATACCGTCGAGACCGCTGCGAGCGTGATGTAGCGCTTGTCCCAGTTGAGCCGTAGGTGGAGTTCGCCGTCATCGCCGCGAAAGACCTCGCCACGCGAGGTGAGCGACCCGGCGTCGGAGCCAGCGCCGGGCTCGGTCAGCGCGAAGCACGGCATCTCCTCGCCGCGGGCCAGGCGTGGAAGATAGTGCTTACGCTGGTCCTCGGTCCCGAAGTGCAGCAACAGTTCGGCGGGACCGAGGCTGTTGGGGACCATCACGGTGATCGCCAGCGGCATGGCCCGGGATGAAAGTTTTTGCACCACTGCACCGTGCGCGAGCGTCGAGAACCCGAGGCCGCCATGCTCTTTTGGGATGATCATGCCGAAGAAACCCTTGTCCTTCAGGTACTGCCAGACCTCTGCCGGGAGGTCGCGCTGTTGCTGCACCTCCCAGGCGCTGGTCATGCGACAAACCTCGGACACCGGGCCGTCCAGGAAGGCCTGTTCTTCGGCGGTCAGTTCGGGAAAGGACTCGGT
>JAYZDB010000281.1:0-4166 GCA_036338025.1 Planctomycetota bacterium | reverse complement strand
GAAGATGCCCGAGGTGCCACTTGCCGATGCAGGCGGTCGCGTAGCCGCGTTCGCGCAGTGCCTCCGCGATGGTGATCTCGGTGGCGGGCAAGCCGCCTTTTGAATTCGGAAACAGCACACGGCGGCGTGAAGAGCACATGCCGCTCCGAATCGGCAATCGACCAGTCAAGAGACCGGCACGGCTTGGCGTGCATACCGAAGCGGCAGCGTAGAACTGGGTGAACCGCATACCTTCGCGGGCCATCCGGTCGAGGTTGGGGGTACGAATCGTCGGGTGACCGAAACAACCCAGATCGCCGTAGCCCAGATCGTCAGCGAACAGGACGATGAAGTTCGGGGGTCGGGCCGGTTCCCTGGCAGGGGCAGGCCCAGACGAACACCCCGAAAGCAAGGCGGAGGCAACACCGAGAAGGGCCAAGAACGGAAGGGTCTGCATAGGCGATAGGCTGGGATGCGAGGGAGCCGGAACTATCTCACCATCCCAAGCTGGTATTCAAGTCTTTCGCCCTCACCCGGACGAATCCTCGGCCCCACCCGTGATGTAGCACACGATCCGCTTGCCCTCGCGCACACCAAAAACCGTGTAGGCCGTCGAACCGCTGCCGCGCAAACTCTGTTGCTCCCGGTCCGTATCAACAGCACCAGCACGGGTCCGCACCGTGACGACTCCACCATCGTGGGATTGCAACCAATCGAGAATCTTGCGAGGTCGCCAGGACATGGTGGCGAGAATCTCGTGCTCCTCAAACCACGGGTCACCCAGAGCCTCGTCGCTGGTCAACCAACCCAGCCCGGCAGCGAGTTCAAACACATCGCGAGAATCGATCCTCGGTGCAACCAGGCGCGCACGTTCGAGGGCGGGATCAGGAATCAGGAGGAAGCGACCTGGCTTTGCAGCGACAGCCAGGAACTGGTCGGGCACTGCCGAATAGCTGAGTCCACTCTCCAGGCGGGTGGCCGTGTGCTGCCCTCCAACGCGAACGAGGTCGCCGCACCAGATCACCGCCTGCAGCAGGCCGGATCGACCCCCGATCACTTCGCACTCGCGCTTGGAACGGTCCGGCACTTCATCCCAATCGACCCCGGGACCAAGCTTGAGGGCCGCGCCATCTGCCGCCGACAAGAGGGGCTCAACCACATCTGCACCCGGCTGTAGGTCCTGGTAGCGCCAAAGCCGACGCCCCCCGCGCCGGCGACCTGGGTCGATGTGCACCAGCGCCCCCTCGACCGGATACCGCGCGACGTCGGTATTTTCGATCGAAACATCGGCGTTGTGTCCCGCCATCCGCGCACGGACCGGTGAATTATCGACGCCAGACACATCCTGTCCAAGGTCTGCCAGCGCCATCGTATCGCCACCGATCCCACAACACAGGTCGACAATCCGGCGGTCGCCACGGAAACGTTCGGCCTTATGGGCCGCGACGCTTGCCCCGGATGCCTGGGCGACCCCCTCCACATCGCACAACATCTCATCCGCCGACGGGAACTTGCTGCGGGCACGGCGGCGCGCCGCGGTCAACTCGAAGCCTACCGCCAGATCTTCCGCATCAAAGTCACGCCGGAGCCGCGCCACCAGAGCCGGGTCCACATCCGCCTCGCCGAGCTGTGCGAGTTCGGTCAGTAATGGGGAAAAGCGGGGATCCGTGATGCGCCGCCATGCGTCGGTGGAATCGAGAATGCTCACGTGTGTGGACGATGCTAAGTGATATGCCCGGATTCACGCACATACCCAGCCCGAAACGATCCATCGCATCACAGCGGTCGCGCAAGAACGCGCTCGGGCCCTACCCTCTACAGGGTCGGGCTACTGCCTCTTCTTCTTGGCCTCTTGACGGATGCGGCGCTTGTTCTTGCGCCCATCCGCGTCCAAACCGCTGCCGTCGTCATCGATCGGCGGGTCGCCACCCGCACGCTTGCGCGGCTTCTTCGCGACCCCCGAGGCAGACTCGTTCCAAACCCGGTCCCACCCTTTAGCCAGCGATACCGGGAGAGCCTTCTCCTTCGGGGTGATCTTGAACCCCCTGCGGACCTCATCCCACCACTCACCCCAAGCCCGCCAATCCTTGCCGGGATCCCGGCCAGTGAGTGCTGCGAGCGACATCCGCACCTCCCCGCTGACACGCAGCCTGACCAGGAGAAGCCGGTTCCTGATCAGGAGATCGATCGAGGATCGTGACCGCATCCTGCCGATGGCCAGCACACGCGCCCGAAGGACCGGGTCCCGACGCCGAGCGGACTTGAAACTAGCCGCCACGACCGGAAACGCCTTGAGATTTCCGTGTTGCCCCAACGCGAAGAAATACTCTGGCCCGACCACCACGCTCTCGACCACGTTCTTGGACTTGCAGACCTTTAGCAACTCAGAGACGGCGCTGGCATCCTCATTGAACCGCAAGGCCTTGATCGCTGCCATCCGGATGTCAACGTCACGACTCCGCAGTGCCTTGCCGACAGCCTTGGTTACGATCGGGTCTGCGATCTTCCCATGGGACTTGATCGCCTCCATTGCGGGCCCGGGCCCCGCCTTGATCGCCTTGGCTACCTTGCCGGCGGCGGCGGTGGGCGATATCTCAACGCGCGCGTCCTTTTGAGGAATCAAGAGGGCGCAAACAACCAAGAGGCTCTCGGTGATCAACATGTTGGGTCTGCCCAGGTCAGGATCTACTTCTTGCGCCTCCGGCGCCGGCTATCGGACCCACTACGGGGGCCCTTCTCTACTGTCGGTATCTGCAGCTGATAACTGATCTTGGTCTTCGGCAGGAGTTTGCGAAGTGCGCGGATTCCGTCGGCGGAAACCTCCGTATTCCAGAGGTAGACAGCTTCCAGGTTGGCGAGCTGGCCCACGGCCCGGATGCCCTCGTCAGTGACGGCGGTGCTATGCAAATTGAGGTAACGCAACTCGGACAAACCACTCAGCTTCCGGATGCCCTCATCGGTAACACCGGTGCGGTTCAGATCGAGGCGCGTAAGCATCTTCATCCGGCCAACCGATTCCATCGCAGCATCCGAGATTCGCGTCTTGCCCAGTCCGAGTTGGGTGATATGGCCAGCCAAAGGAATGAGATTCTCAAGATCCGAATCCCTGACCGAACCTTCGTTCGAGACAAAAGCGACACGTAGCAGGGCACTTCCCGGTGTAACCGGGACGACCTGGCACTTCTGGCCGGCAGCCCGTGCGACAGCTTGCGGGAGCGGTGGCGTCAGACCCTTGCCGAGTTTTGCCCACGCCTCCAGGCGCGATGTCGACAAGGTCACAGACTTCGCAGCGGCCTGGGCCTTGGCGACCACCTCTTCGCTGGGCCCCTTCTTGCCAACCCAGCTGCCGAAATCACAGCCGTCTGCAATCCACTTCTTGATCAGGTCGGTCTGCTTCCTGGACAAGGGCGCGCCTTTGGCGGGCATGATGTCATCATCGTCCGGGTCGAGGGTCGTCAAGTGGTAGATCGGACTCTTGTCGGGATGGCCCGGCACCACCGCGACGCCATTCTTTCCGCCTTTGAGAATCCAACCCTTGCCGTCGAGGCGCAGGTCCGACTTCGGTTTCCGGGTGCGGCCACCGGAATCCTTGTAGGCTGCCTTGTGACACTTCATGCAGCTCTTCTGCAGGATCGGATAGATCTGCGACTGGAAGCTGACCTTGCCCTGCGCGGACAGGGCGACCGGGAAGCCGAGTGCCAAAGCACCCAGCACAATCATCGTCTGGTTTCGCATCTTGGTGGAGGGGTCTGATCTAGCCAAAGAGTGCCCGCACCGGCTTGCCCTTGTGGGCGACCTGGAACGGTCGGCCCGAGGGCGAGTGCACAATAAAGTCAAGCGGCAGACCCAGGGCGTACGCGATCGTCGCATTGAAGTCCTGCACCGACACCGGGTTCTCGATCACCTCGGCGCCGCGAGCGTCAGTCTTGCCGTACTTCTGGCCCCCAACGATGCCACCACCGGCCATCCAGCCAGAGAAGGCCTTCGGGAAGTGGTTGCGGCCATTGCCATTGTTGACGACGTCCGGCGTGCGGCCGAACTCGGTGGCGAACACCACCAGCGTCTCATCGAGCAGACCGCGGGCCTCGAGGTCCGCGAGCAGAGTCGCGATGCTCTGATCGAGGTTCGGGCAGGCGTCTTCCATCTTCTCAAAGTTGTTGGTGTGGGTATCCCACCCGCCACTCACA
>JAYZDB010000280.1:0-17071 GCA_036338025.1 Planctomycetota bacterium | reverse complement strand
CGTCAGGTTCGCCTGGCGGCCGATCTGCTTTAAGACTGGCGCTGCTTGCGCTGGAAGTTCCGCCAGACGTCTTCCTTGTTGGGATCGGTAAACAGGATGGCTCGCCCCTCGGCATTCACACGATGCCAGGACCCGCTGAGGTCAAACTCGTAGACCGGTAATGCAACCAGTGCTTTGTTCGCACTTGCGACCCCGACCAAGGCAATCAGAGCCTTGCGCTGCTTCGACATCACGCTATTGAATTCTTTCGCCAAGGTCGGGCCATCCGCACCATCGTCGAATTCGTTACCGAACTGACTTTGTGAAGTCGCGAGCTTGCGATGCCACGTTCGTACCTTGTCGGCCATCTCCTCGCTTAGTCCGAGCTGTCGGGCAAACTCGGATTGCGGTGCCTTGGGTGGAACCGCTGCCTTGGGCTTGGCTCCAGTGACCTTATTTTCATCCAAGGCACCAGGCTGGGTGGCCTTGCCGGAATCGGGGTTGACAATCTCACCAGGTGTAGTGCCTTCTGGCGACGATCCCGAAACAGGGCCGGTAGCTTTCGTTGGAACAATGGGGTCATCATCGGTCCACATGTACCAACCCGCTCCTACAACGGCCAGGCACAACAAGACGGGTAAGAGAGCTTTCATGGCCACCAAGTTACCCAAACCATCGCGTCACGGCTACTGCCCGGACCGCTGAGAGAACCATCCAGCACCTGAGGCCAAAAAAGTGAGCGGTCCTCGAAACCCTACCGGCTTCGACCAGCTACCCGGATCTTCAGCTTCTTCGGTTCCTGCCCACCCATTGCCTTCATGACTCGAACAACCTGCGAACGTTGTGCAGCAGAGTTCGGGATCGGTAGCAAGCCATCCACCAGATCGTGGAGGTCCAAGCCACGCATGAAGTAGCGGGGGCCTCCCCTCTCACCTCCATCGGGGCGCACGAAGTGGATCGTTGTGCGCGATGCCACGATCCACTCTACGCCCGGAATACCGCTGGCACCTCGATACAAACCGATGGTCATGACTCCTGAGTCGGAACTCGAGAGTTTCAGTCGATACTGGTCCGCCAAGGAAAACCATAACTGCCCTACCGCACCCGGAAGCCGCGCGACGTGCCTGGCAAACAGCGGTTCGAGAGCCGCAAAGCGACGGGCCGCCTCCGCTACTTGGGGAAACTGCACAGACTTGCGCGGCGCATGCCCCGGCAGGAGTCCAAGCGACCTGGCAAGGACATCCCCGACGATCGCCAGACGTCGGGCCGGCAAGCAATGAACCTGATCTGCGGGACAGAGCACCCTGGACAGGGCCATCACCGGCCCGGCGACACTCGCACGATAGAGGCTGCCGCCGTCGCCGAGCACCATCAGGGTAGAACCCCGAAAGGCTCGTGAGTAACTCGTATGGACCACCCTCCGCGAACCCGCCCAGATACGCCGCACTTTTCCGAGGTGTTCGACAACCACGGATGCCAAAGGAAGTCTGGAACTGGCTCCACGCTTGATGGTAACCACCGAGCCGTCGGCCAGACACAAACGCACACCGCCAAAAAACGCTAGCGTCTGTTCGCCCGATCGAAGATGAATGCGCGCACTCGGCGTGATCAAGAGTTCGCGACCCGAGACGAAGGTCAGCTTGACGCCTTCCTCCCTGGCGCTCACACGCACACCACCCACGGTCTCCGCCCACCCAGGCTTTGAACTCCGCTGCCTGCTGCGGCCGGATACCTCTCGGCTACGCACACCACCACTCCCAAGCGCCAACTGGGATAGTTGCAGACGGCCATCACGAGTGGACCGGCCCAGCAGCACAGCCTCAGACATCGGAGGCACGCCCTGCGGAAAAAGTCCCGCCACGGTCATCAGGAAGGTCTCGATCACATCGGGAATATCGGCCAGATCCCGCCGATTCGTGAGAAATCGGGGCGAGGGCCAGTCAATCCCCCGGAAGGACTGATCCAGCTTGTTTTGACCCCGTTACACGGAATCGGGCGACGATGTCCCACCTGCGGTATCATCCGGCAGGACTCGCACTCCCCAGATTGGTCGTTTCACGACCCGCTGGCCCTCCCTCTAGAACGCAAGGCCCGAAGACCCCGTATGGAAAGTCTCGCAACCCGGATCCAAGACAACGTCGGGCAGGTCCTGATCGGCAAACGCCACGCGATCAGTCTCGCAGTCACCTCTCTGCTAGCCGGCGGTCATCTGTTGATCGAGGATCGACCGGGCGTCGGCAAGACCCTGCTGGCCCGGTCTCTCGCCAGAAGTCTCGACCTGCCGTTCCAGCGTGTTCAATGTACCGCCGATCTTCTGCCATCGGACATCCTCGGCGGACAGGTCTACCACCCCAAGACTGGCGAACTGACCTTTCACCAAGGCCCGGTGTTTACCAGCGTCCTCGTCGCAGATGAACTCAACCGAACTCCGCCCCGAACCCAATCAGCACTCCTCGAGTGTATGCAAGAAGGCAGGGTCTCGATCGATCGCACCAGCCATCAGTTGCCAGAGCCCTTCTTCGTCGTCGCCACTCAAAACCCACTCAGCTTCTCGGGTACGTATCCGCTCCCAGAGAGCCAGCTAGACCGCTTCATCATGCGGATCAGCCTGGGCTATCCAGAAGCCGAGGACGAGCTTGAGATCGTCGCCCGGGAAGACGGCCACCGCACTGTCGATAGTATCCAGCCCATCGCCACCGTCGATGAACTCAACGCCGCCCGCGCCCTCATCGATCAGGTCACCGTCGACCGGGAGTTGATCCAGCACATGGTCGACCTCGCTCACCGCACTCGCACATCTGGTGACGTAATCCTAGGTGTCAGCGCGCGCGGAACCCAGGCGATGCATCGCGCCTGCCGTGCCCGCGCAGTCTGTCAAGGTCGTGATTTCGTGACCCCAGAAGACATCCGGGTTCTGACCCGGCCAGTCTACGCGCACCGTATGCGGACTCGGGGTGGGGACAGCGCATGCGAAGCAATCCTCGCCGAGATCTTCGACAGCACGAACCTCCCCGCTTGATGAACACCAACCTGGAGGTCACCTACCGAGGCCGAGTGCTTTTGTTGTTGGGAGTCCTTGCGACTTTCGCGGCCTGGATCAACAAGGGAAGTAGCGCACAACTGGCGTCCGCCATTCTGGTGGCGCCGATCCTCGTCGACCTGATCTGGGGCGGGCTGCAATTACCCGCAATGCGTCTGATCATGCGGCGTCGGCGCACCGAGAACGGCGCACCGTTCACCGAGTTGTTCACCCTGCAGAATCTCTCACCAAGCCGATCGGTCGTGGACCTGCACGTTCGCGAACCCCGTACCGATACCTATGCGGGAGGACTCTACATCCATCACCTCGGCCCGGGACAAGCCGAGGCCCTGCGTGTCCCTGCGCGTACCCGCGCACGGGGACGGGTCTACACCCGCTCGGTCGTCGCCGTCAGCAGCTACCCTCTTGGCCTCATCCGTCGCAGCACGGTCTTGCGGGCCGAAACTGAGTTGGTCTCCGAACCCTCTCGCATGCCGCTTCCGAACCATGTAATGCACGCACTGGAACGTGACACTCACGAAGAAACCTCTCTGAAAGCTAGTGGTGAAAGTGAGTTCCACAGCCTGCGTGAGTATGCCATCGGTGAGGATGCCCGCTTCGTACACGCCATGCGATCTGCCGCTACCGGGACTCTCGTTCGTCGGGTCATGCACAATCAACAACACCACGAAGCATGCTTGATCCTGGACATGCGCCGCCCACCAGGCCGCAGCATACGAGTCGGATCCAGGCGCCTCGAATGGAGTCTCGGTGCAACTGCCACAGTTGTCGATGAGATGAGACTGAGAGCAGCATCTCTGACGTGCCTGGTCATTGGTGACCGCGACGAACGCTGGGTCCTGAACAGCTCCGAACGAGCGGAGGACTTCCTGGCCCACCTCTCCGAGGCACGACCAGTCGCCCACCGACCTCTCAAACAAGACTTCCTCGACGCAGCCCAACGATTCGACACTTGTCTATGGGTGCCAGCCGGAGGCTTCAAGGCGAGCATCGATCGCGAGTCCATGCAACAGCCGATCCTGGTCACAGAGTGGGAGGAAATCCGGTGACATCCTCCAGACGGCCGCACAGCTCCCGGTTTCTGATGCTCCTGCAGATCGTCTGCACGGGTAGCGCTATCGCTGCACTACCTCCGGGTCTGATCCATCCCGGCTGGCTTGCTACGTTCATTGTCCCTTCGATCCTGTTCCTGAGTCTCGGTTTCCCTACCGCGCGGCGCTTCGTACCCACGTGGTTGCGCGTCGTGCTGTCAGCGGGATTCCAGGGGTCCGCCGCCTGGATTGCCTTCATCTACTTCGGTCCTCTCGACGAGAAATCTACGCTCGCCTGCAGTCTGCTGCCCGCACTCACGTATTTCACCCTGAGACGGGAACCGTCCGATACCAGCTTGTCGCTGTTCCTGAGCTTCTGCTTCCTGTTGATCGGGATCATGCTCAACAACGATGCCGCAGACTGGACGCTGTTGGTATTTCTGGTGAGTTGCCCTTGGGCAATGCAAATTGAGTCCACCAACCGCAGTCTCTCGCGACGCCACTCAACACGCGGCAAGACAATGCCGGTAGGTACCCGGGCCCTCCGACGAACACAGGTCATCATCGCCATGACGATGGTCGCACTGTGCACCTACTTCGTCGTGGGACTGATTCCCTCACCCGGAGAGGAGCGACGAAAACGTGCGAACAATCGGAATTCGGGTTCCCACCACAACCGAAACGTCGGACTCAATAACCGATTTAACCTCACCGGAGGCCAAGGGTCTCCACTCAATGTCTCAACCGACGAGGTCCTGAACGTCCGTGACCCACTCGGTGGACAGGTTCCGGACAACTTGTACCTGAGGATGATGTTCTTCGACCGACCTGGTATCGGTGAGTGGCGAACCTGGCCTTTCACTTCTATCCGGCGACAGCAAGACCCTGGCAAGCCCTTCTGGTGCAAAGAAGCATTCAGGAGAGATCGCGGTGCACGCAAGCACCTCGTGATCCAGCGCAAGACGCCGTCCCCTAGAGGCGAACTGTATCTTCCACCCGGGACAATCGGCATCCAGGGCGTCCGAAACCTCGAATTCAACAACATCGTCGGGCACTACCGCTCCGCAGGTCCGGTAGAAGGAAGTTACCGGATCTCGTATCAACAGATGCGGACGTACGCGAGTCGCTCAAGCGTGAAACGCAATACCGCACTCCTGAACCGACTCGACGATCTGCCAGACTCGCTTCGCAGCGATGAACTCGTAGCGCTCGCACACGAATTCGGTGGTCCGCGGCCACAAGAGATTCTGCCCATGCAGCTCGCGAAACGTATTGCGCGAGCACTTCAGCGGCGCTGCAAATACGAACTCAGGGACCCACAAGGGCCGTATAACGACCCAATACACAATTTCCTGTTTGGTAGCCGCACTGGATACTGCATGCACTTTGCTACAGCACTGGCGATCATGCTGCGAATCCACCACGTACCGTGCCGAATCGGGGTCGGCTTCCAGGGCGGCACAGCCAACAGCGACAAGTCTCGCACGTTTGGATCTCAGCACGCCCATGCATGGGTCGAGATTCCACTCGTCACTTTCGACTGGGTCATTGTCGATCCAACGCCTGGCACAAGTCTGGGGCGTCGTGGTTGGCCGGATCCCAACGCCGAAAATGCGGTAACTGTGGCGAGCGACAACGCCGCCAAGGATGGTGACCCGGCGACCGGGTTGTCGCTCCTCCTCAGCAATCCCCTCGCAAGCCTTCGCGATCCCATGCGGCATCTCGGACCACTCTTGTTCCTCCTCGTGGTGTTCACGCTCGTCACCGTGAGTCTCATCACGGTGGTAAAGCGAGGCTCCCACTCTCCAAAGGAAAACAGGGGCGTCAACAAACCGACGCCGGACGCGCTACGGGCTCGTCAATTGCTCGACAAGATCCTCGCCGTCTTGTCTCGAAACGGTCATCCGAAGAAGTCCCATGCCACCCTCGAACAATATTCGGGTCTGTTGGAGCATCGCCAGATCGATGCCGATCTACCGGCACTACGGCTCGCTTTCGACTCATACCAGCAAGTCCGGTTTGGCCAGAAGAGCCTGACCAACGAACGTCAAGGCTCCCTTCTCGCCGGTCTAGAGACAGCCCGCACGCTTTCGAACTGACTGGCATCGAGAGTCGAGATCCGCAGCGGTCTCAACGCCATTCTCACCGATCGACCGCTGCTTTCGTAAGCACTTCATACTCGGACGTTTGCATGCTTGCCGCGACTTGTCCGGCGGTCTACCGTGCGAAGCGTGGCGAGCAAGAAACGCCGAGCATCGATCCGCACCTCAAGCCGCAAGAAGCGGGGCAGGCGCCTCTGGTGGGAGAAACTCTCCAACGAGGATCTCCTCGACGTCCGAATCTGCGACCTTGAGTTGAAGATCCCAGGAACCGCGCTGCAGAGTCGTATCAACCAATTGTATGACGAACTGCGTCGCGCCGGGATTGCGTTTCGACCACACACATGGCTTTCCACTGACTGGTTCACACCGGACGGCGTGATCGGCTTTGCCGTCCCGTTCTTTCTCGCACACCCTCGCCTGGCCAGAATCGAACATGGTCAGATGCTCGAAGTAGAAGGTGGCAACCACACATGGTGCATGAAACTCCTACGCCACGAAACTGGGCACGCAATTGACAACGCCTACCGTCTGCATTGGAAGAAGCAGTGGCGTGAGACCTTCGGAAAATTCTCGGAACCCTACCACCATACCTACGCCCCCAATCCCGCCAGCCGCAATCACGTCCAACACCTAGGCTACTGGTACTCACAGAGCCACCCAGCGGAGGACTTCGCTGAGAGTTTCGCCGTCTGGCTACGGCCCGGCGGACGATGGCGGAGCCGATACGAGGGTTGGCCGGTAATTTCAAAACTCCAGTTCATCGAGGAACTGATGGCGTCCGTGAAGCGAAGCAAGCTAGCGGTCAAAAGCAGGTCCCGCCCCGATTCTTTGTCCACAATTCGTATGACGCTGGGCGAGTACTACGCCGACAAGCAGCAGACCTACACGCAGGACAGCGACGACCAGATTGTCGACCCTTATTTGCACAAGTTGTTTTCCAGCGACAGGACCTATCGCCGACGAGAAACCGCAGCAAGTTTCCTACGACGGTTTCAGACCGAATTACGCAACCGGGTTGCATCGCTGACGCGCCAACCAAAGTACCTCGTAGAGCAGGCTCTAAACGTCCTGATTCTCCGATGCCGAGAACTCGACCTACGCGTAACGGCTCCAGGCAGTGAGAATCGAATCAACGCGACAATCGTGATCACTATTCTCACGATGCACTTCGTGCACGACAAGAAACCCCAGTACCGAAGATGACACACAAGAGGATGCCATGAAGAAGTTGCGTGTCCTGGTGCTGATGCATGAACACCTTGTACCACCGGAATCGACCGCTGGTCTAAGCAAGGAAGAGACTCACCCGTTCAAGGTCGAACTCGATGTTCTCAAGACACTCAAAGCACTCGGCCATGAGGTCATCCCCGTCCCGATCAAACAAGAATTGGCGCCTATCAAATCGGAAATTGAGAAACACAAGCCGCACATCGCATTCAATCTCCTGACCAGTTTTCTGGACATCGGAATCTACGACGCACACGTCGTCAGCTACCTCGAACTGCTCAGAACGCCCTACACGGGCACCAATCCACGCGGGATCATGCTGTCGAGCGACAAACCACTCTCGAAGAAGATCCTCTCCTACCATCGGATTCCAATTCCTGGGTTCGCAGTCTACCGGCTACGACGCAGCCGAATCTCCAAACCCAAGCGGCTCAACTTCCCGTTGATTGTGAAATCGGCCATCGAGCATTCCTCGGTCGGGATCGCTCAGGCTTCGATTGTGCACGACGACGACAGCTTGCGAGAACGCGTCAAGTTCATACACCGACACGTCGGCACGGATGCGATTGCAGAAGAGTACATCGAAGGCCGTGAGGTCACCATCGGGGTGTTGGGCAACGAACGGTTGGAGACGTTCCCGGTGTGGGAGATGTTCTTCCACAAACTGCCTCCCGGCAGCGAGAACATCGCGACTTCTAGGGTGAAGTGGAACTTCAAACACCAGGCAAAGCTCGGAATCCAAACCGGCCCGGCGAAGGACCTACCAGATGGACTCCCAGAGGAGATCAGCAAGTTGGCAAAGCGAATCTACCGGGTTTTGGGCCTGTCCGGATATGCGCGGATCGACATGCGGCTCACAGAAGAAGGCAGGGTATTCGTCATCGAAGCAAATCCGAATCCGGACCTATGCAGTGATGAAGATCTCGCGGTTTCGGCAAAGCAAACCGGACTGCAATACCCAGAACTCCTCCAGAAAATCCTGAGCCTCGGTAGGAGCTACCGGCCAGCCTGGAAAGAGCGGTAGCTGATTTAACAAATCGCGAAGCCGCTGCCGTCCTCTTCAACCATGCTGATCGGTTCAGTGACGACATCGTCGACCCTCGCGTATCCAGGGCCGCGACGAAGTTCCCCCACAAATTTTTCGATCGTCTCAAGGTCACCCTGGACCTCACAGAATACCGAACCGTCCGACTCGTTACGCACCCAGCCATCGACACCAAGACGACCCGCCACCGTCTTCGTGAAGTAACGAAATCCCACTCCCTGCACACACCCCGACACTCTCACACTGAATCGCACTCTCGCGATCACTCTGAAACCCTCGCTGGCAGGCACGGCAAGTAGAGCGAAATTTGTCGCCGGCCGTCAGGATCCCGACCAGCATCAACCTGTCCACCATGGACCTGCACGGCAGCAACAGCAAGCAACAGGCTCTGCGCCGAGGAATCGATGCTGAAGGAATCGCGTTCCTGCCACCGTCCAAACCCACTGATCGGCCAATCCTCCCCGTGGTCCAGGATTCGCATCACGACGTGAGGCCGGCTTGGGCCACCCTCTTGCTCGAGCGTCGCAGTCGTAATCTCAATACTGATTGGGCCAGCTTTGGATTCGACCGACTGCACGAAGATCGACAAGGCCGCGTGCATCACATGTTCCGGAACGATATGGACATCCGGAAGTTCTTCGGCATGGGTGATCTCAAAGTCGATGCCGGCCTGCAGGGCGGTCTTCCGGAAGATGTTCTCAAGGTCGCCGATGACAGACCGCATGTTGATTCGCACCCTGGCCACTCTTTGGTCATGCAGGAACTGGTAGAGCGATCTCAAGATTTGGGCCCGACTTCGGGTGCCGTCGACAACGGTGTGCATGAACTCCCGCGTTTCATCGTCGGCTTCTGATTCCGTCAGATAGTCCGCGACCCCGATCATCGATCCCATGACATTGTTGAGGTCATGGATCAGCCCTTCGCCCAAGGCTCCAACGACGCGCAATCGCTCGCCTCGCAGCGCACGGGCCATCCATCGACGCGGCTCAGTGAGGTCCTGTACCACCATCGACAAGCCACCGCTCGGTTCGCGATGTACCGCCATCCGGATGCAGGCTTCACCCGTGGCGAGCGTCATACCCATCTCCGCCTGAAAGCAATCAGAATCGCCGGCTAGAAAATCTGAGACGATCGCGCGATCCGCGGCACGGAACGGCAGGTCGAGCACCGGACAGCCCTGAGCAGCCTCTGCCGGATCCTTGCCATCACCGCAGACGTCCAGAAACTTGCGCATAGCTTCGTTGCGCGCTTCGAGCAGACCATTCTCACTGATCCAACCGACAGCCTCATCAAGAAGATCGAGGTAAGTTTCCATGGCAAAAATTCAGTAGATGCCGTGCCGCGTCGGGAGGACAGCGAGTCCCCATGCATGCACTGATCCTGAATGGGTTTGTAATGATCTGAGGAATCCAGGACAAGCGTTCAACTTTCGCCTTCCATCGCAAGAAATACGACCGGCTCACGAAACGGCGGGGAGAACTGCAAAAAGAACTGGACGCACTTGTTCCCCGACAACGATCGCTGGGGTTTGTTTGGCTCTACCGAGGCATCTAGCCACCACCACCCCTGGTCTTCGATAACTAGCGCTTGTCGGACTTTGCGCTCGGCAATGACCCGACCTGCTCGAGCAGGATCCGGCCGCTGTCAATCGTGAGACGACAATGCCGCAGAAGGTCAACGCCAAGGACCCCGTGCACAGGAAAGACCCCAGAAGTCAAACGCTCAACAACCGGCATCTCTACGCCCGCAAACCGGACGCCAGAAGACTGCAAGACCATGCTCTCGACTTTGCGAGAGATGAAACCACGCCCCGCCAGGCTCTTCGGACGGCGGTAGTCCGGCACGACTCGTCTCTCACCCCCCGGTAGAGCAGCGAGACCAGCCTCGGTAAGAGAGCTGTGGCTGGATGCAGTGTCCAGGATGAACCACATGTCGACCGCGTCGACCCGCATTGGAAACACCAGACACCCTTCAACGAGAAGGCTATCCTCAGCGTGCCCCGGGACCATTCCACCCGGGCGGTCAAACCGGACAACTTCGCGGGAGAAGTCGAAAACGACGCGAAACCTCGACAGCACATCCAGACCGAGGACCACCATCGGAGGGTTCTCGGGTCCACCGAACGGGTCACGGAGCGCCAGTCGCTCATCCTCAACCACCAAAACCGGCAGCACACTGAGCTTGACCCCCCCCATCGACAGGCTCTTGAGAACACCGATATGAGCACCATGTTTGCGGCCGAGGCTATCGCGAACCATGCCGAAATCCCGCACATCGGTAACTCCGACAAGCTCCGCAACACTGCGTGACAATGTGCTCATGGTGGATCCGGTGTCCAGGATACAGAGACGGTCCTTGCCACGGAATCCACACAAGACCGATGGCCAGATCGTAGCAACGAGCTTGGCATCGATCGGCCGATAGTCAATCTGCGGGCGGATGTAAGGCAGCGCCAAGGTGATGTCGGCCTTCGCGCGCCGGTGCACCATCGCCGGACCCGACACCCCCGAATAGAGAAAGTGCGCGCTACGTCCATAGTCCCCGCTCTCAAATAGAAGGTCCCCGATCTGGCCCGCCACCTCTCGCCGAGTGACCGTGTGGAGATGCTCAGCACGGGACAACTCGAGCAAGAACGCCAGGGCTTCTCGGTACTGCCGCTGCATCCGATGTACTTCGACGTTCCAGCGCAGCACTGCCTCATCGCGAGGAAACCGACCACGTGCTCGCATCAAGACATCCAACGCAGAGTCAAAATGGCCCTTATGCAACTCGTCGGTGGCCGCACTGACGTAATCCAACGATGACGCAACCTCGGCTCGCCCAATCCACCATGCACACCCCGAACCGATCATCAAGACCGGTAAGAGGGCGACGTAGCGAAGGCGATGCAAGGGATCAGTTGGTTGTAGTCACTTGGATACTGCGGCTAGAGAATGCCGCCACCTGCCGATCGGCTTCCTTGAGTCCAACCCAATTCGCCTGAACCCGGTAAAAGACCTCATCGTGGGTAATGAACGGCCTGATCAAGGGGCCGTCGTCGATGCGTGCACAGGTAGCGGTCAAGGTCCAGACCTTCTGATTGGAAGACCCATGATCGAGCACGTTCGGCATCGGCGAAGGAAGTTGGTGGAAGGTGTACTCTGTAACATCCGACGGAAGCACCACCGTCCAGTCACGGATTTCGGTTGAGGATTCGTGACGCAATGTCAAGACCACGTAGTGGGCTGCCGCTGGGGCAGTGATCTGCACCTTGAAACCGATGATCGGTGTGCTGGTATCAGGACTGATCGTTGGAACCGGCAACTGCCCGACGTGGGAAACAGTCGTGCCGTCCAGTCGCGCGAAGACCTGTTGCGAGATCGTGTCGCTACCAAACGTCCTGCTGGCTCCGTAGCCAACGATGTAGTTGGTGAAATCTGCCTTCCAAGAATCCAAACCCGGCAGGGCGATCCCCGGAGTGCCCGGGGTTGAGTTCGGCTCGGCATTGCGAGCGATGTTGACAACCAACCCAGTTGGAAGCTCGGCCGCGATATCGAACTTCATGTCGGCATCCGTGAAGGCTCCATCCCGATTGGTATCCCCGCCGGAAATCAAGAAGTCCGTATCCCCGGTCAAATCCAGATCAAGGTCCTGGACAGCCCCGGTTCCTTCCACTACGTCGAGTCCCGATTCAATACCGAACCGCAGTAGCTTGAGGCGTCCACCCGAAGTGTCGCCCTCGACAGCTACCAGGTGCCCGAGTCCCTGCGGTATGCCCAGCCGATAATGCGGTCCGGCCCCATAAGGTAGTATTACTTGTTCCAACTGCACTGGTGCATCGAGGTTGTTGGAACTTCCGAGGAACACCTCGTCATAGAAATCCTGCCGCGCCAGGCCACCGGATGCGCGCACCTGCCTGGTGTCGCCCGAGGTCGATCCCGATGAGGTGAGATTGCCCTCGTACATCCCGAACCTCCGGAACACTCCCAGCGAGCGTAATGCACGTTCGATGGGAACCTCCACCCGACCAGACGCTGTGCCGCGAATCGTAAATGCACTTACGACCTTCCGACCATCGCTCTGGGTCTCCATGCACAGAGTCAGATCGTTGGTCAGGCCAACGGCGGCCGCGAGGAATCCATTGAAGTCCGTCATCCCCAAATAGCCGCGTGTCGGGTCATTCCCCCACATGGCATGGACCTCGAAAATCGGTCCAGTACCGAACTTGTCGACCGCAGTAATCACGGTGCCGCCATGATTGGAGGAGCGCCAAAGCTCCTGGGTAGAGAACACCGGTATCGCATTGTCGACGGCAAAGGCAAACATGTAGAACCTGCCCCAGGTTCGCTGGATCAAGAACTCATCTACTGGCCGCGTGACCAGAAACCCGACCGACTCAGCCGCGATGTCCTGAACATGAACCTCGCCGCTCACGCCCCCGTTACCCCCACCGCCAGTTAGTCCTTGCAGGCTGCTCAGCCGCAAACGCCGAGACTCATCGATGTACCCCTTGTGGGTCATTAGAGTCCGTATGTTGGTGGCATACCGGGTCTGAAATTCGCTTGTACCCGTATCGACATCCGCAGAGTTCAGACTCACCGGATCAAGACTCATGGTGACAGGCAGATGATACCGCCCACCGGTAACCTCCAGGGTGACCGTGCGATCCGATTGGCTGGCGTTCTTTCGCGGCACATCGATCGCAAACCGTCCGTCACCCAGGGTCTTGGCCAAGGCCTGGGGACCACGCACCAGCGCACCAAAGATCGGCAGGAGATCCTCATCGATAAGCCGGCCCCGTACCGTCGTAAGGTCCGTAGATGGAACACCAAAGCAATAGAGGCCGCCGCGACGCACCGAGCCAAAACCAGCCTCGATCGATCCCCCCGCCTTGCTTCCAGAACCGACATCGGTCCACACACCGGTCACGGAATCAAGTCGGTAGAGTTGCGCGGTCTTTCCGGCCGCTAGCTGGAGGTCCGTGTTCGGCACAGACAACTTGCCACCGGTCGCGATCTCAATATCGAGCGGGAACACGAAGACACCCTGGGACGTAATCATCGGCGTGCCGGTGGAATCAGACAGGGTCGGTGGCAGGTGTCCGATCGAGAGTTTGCCGGTTCGTAAGGCGACAGTGCTCGAAGCACTTTGGGACGTGATGACGTCCCCCGACCCGATAGTGAGGATGGCACCCCCGCTAGGGCTGTTGTCGACTTTCGCCTCGGTCCCCAGCGCAACTCCAGTAGCCAGGGTCTCTACCTGGCTGGTTGCACCATCCGGCAAGTAGACCACGTAGTCCAATTCGTTGTCACCGGGCAAGGTAGCGGACACGGTCAAGCTGCCGAGGATGCTCGAGTTGGTCGCCGCGCCGTGGCTACCATCGATCGTGATGGTCCGTGAACCATGAATCGCCGTCGGCACAAAGGCTCGACCACTACGAGCCGTAGCAACAGCCGCCGTGATTCCTGCGATCTGAACCATCGCCCCCGTGACAGTTCTACCGGCATCATCACGAACCGTTACCCGGTAGTCATAGTCAGAGACCGGACCCAACTTCGGCCCCATATCGGATCCCCGACCCTGATGACACCCAGTCAGAACGACGACGGCCCAAGACGCACCTACAACAATTCGAGTCCTGTTCATCAACGTAGCTATTTGCCGGTCCCCTTGCCGGTTCCAGTCCTGGCGCCGGAACTGCTACGAGTTCGACGCTGGTTGAAAGAGTCTGGTTCCGGCGGCGTGACCACCCTGCTCCGACTGCCATCAGATCCGACCGACCGAACCCCGACCACTACATCGTCCAGACAAACGCCCTGCAGAGCATACCCGTACATCCCACGCGAACGGCGCCCTCTTGATTCAGTCGGCTGGTCAACCAACTTCACACCCTCCCAATCAGATGAGGTAGTAGGTCGCCACACCACTTCGTAACTGCTCACACCCTCAACCTTGCTCCAGGCGATATTGGTGTCGTACGACTGTCGTGCACCGCTTGCCGAAGCACGCCGCGGGGCCGGCGGGGCCGAAGCCAGGTGGGCGAGCAAGGAGACATTCACCCCGACAACCTTCGTCATGTAGTCAAAGTCGACGAACCTCGTCAGATCCCCATACGGCTTGCCATCACGCTCAGTGATGTTCTGATGCTGACGACTGTAGTCCTCACGGGGTTCGGTAAAGCGGATCGCCGGGTAGCCGCGCTTGTTGAAGGACTTGTGGTCCCCTCCGCGACCGTAGCGGTCCCCGCGGTAGATCATCTTGACCTCAAAGTCCCGTACGTGGCGACGTGTACCGTAGGTTGCGACCCGGGCGAGGCTACGCCCCAACGAGTCGTTACCGGTCGCGGAGTAGGAGAAGCACCGGAGATAGCCCCGTCGGCGCTTGCCGTCCATGCCCATCGTATTGCCAACGATGTCGTTCGTGACCATCCCATCGACGTTGACCTCAGCGTCGCTGAGCGCCTTGGCGTGGGCCTCGGATCCCAGCAAACCCTGCTCCTCGCCGTCGTAGCACACGAACTTGATGGTGGCTGGAAACGGGTATTTACACATCACGCGGCACGCTTCGATCACGACGCAGGTGCCAGATCCGTCATCGTTGGCTCCGGGAGCGCGGTTCGCGCCATCCGTACCGCGACCGTTGCGCGAATCGTAGTGGCCTCCGACTACATAGACGCGATCTGGATCCGAGACACCACGGAGGGTCGCCACGATATTGACGATTTTTACCGTCTGTCGCAGGCGCATGCTCGGCACCTCGTAGACCTCACTCTTCACACTCAGGCGACCGCCACTCGCGGGAACGAAGCTCTCCAAGGTCTTGTGCAACCACACGCGAGCCGCGCCAGTGCCCTTGTTCGGATCCGTCGTTGAAGAAAGGACGTGCCGAGTGCCAAAGGACACCAGGCTGCTGTTCACCTTCTTCATGTTCTCGGCGCGGACAGCGGCCAGGATCCCTGCGATCCTGCTCTCGATGTCCGGGACCTGTTGCTGATCCACGATCGGAGCTGAGCCGGGAGGGAGGGCGGAGAGCAACATCGTCAGGACAGTCGCTGTCATAGTAGATTGGCCCCTTCCATGGTGGGGTGAGCCGGGAGGCCCAGCAAAGGTAGCAGAGTCGTCGCGATGTCACACAACCGACCACCGGACGACATGTGCTTTCCACGAACTTCCGGTCCAGCCACGATGAATGGCACGGGATTGACCGTGTGGGCGGTGTGGGTATTGCCGGTCTCGGGGTCGACCATCATCTCGCAATTCCCATGATCTGCAGTGATCCCAACATGTCCTCCAAGTTCCAGATATCTGGGGACAATCCGGGATAAGCATCGGTCGATGGTGCGCACCGCCTCGATACAAGCCTCGATCGACCCCGTGTGGCCAACCATGTCAGCGTTGGCGAAGTTGAGGATGGTGAGGTCGGGTGGCGACTGATCCATCGCTTCGAGCAACTTGTCCGTCACCAGATCGGCAGACATCTCCGGTTTCAGGTCGTATGTCGCGACCTTTGGACTCGGGACCAGGATGCGCTGTTCACCGGGAAACTCCTTCTCGTCACCGCCAGACATGAAGAAAGTCACATGCGCATATTTCTCGGTCTCAGCGATCCGCAACTGACTCATACCTGCTTCTGAAACAACTTGCGGCAGGATGCCCTTGAGGTAGCTCGGCGCAAATGCCACCGGACAAGTGAAGTCCTCGCGATAACGCGTCATCGTCGCCATGTGCACCGCCGGTCGCACCGGACGATCGAAAGCTTCGAAATCCTCGAATGTCAGTGCCTCGGTGAGTTGCCGGGTACGATCCGTCCGGAAGTTGAAGAAGATCGCGCCATCACCATCACGGATCCGACCTGCAGCGGCCTCGCCGATGATCACCGGCTCGACAAACTCGTCGCCCTTGCCGGCAGCGTAGGAGACCTGGATCGCATCCTGAACGGTAGCGTGACACGCGCCCGTGCCGCGTACCAGGGCATCGTAGGCCTGCCTGGTGCGATCCCAGCGCTTGTCTCGGTCCATGGCAAAGTAGCGGCCGCAAACCGTCGCAATGCGCCCAAGGCCAAGCTCTGACATCACCCGTTCGATTTCTCCCAAGTACTGGAGGGCCGACCGGGGAGGCGTATCGCGACCATCGAGGAAGGCGTGCAGAACAACCTGCTGGTCCCGCAGACCCTCCGAATGACACATCCGCAAAATTGCCTCGAGGTGCCGGTCAGAGCTATGCACGCGTCCATCACTACACAAACCCAGCAGGTGCAAAGTGCCAGCCGACTCACGGGCCGCCGCGATGGCGCCGACGAGCGCCGGATTCCGCGAGAACGACCCGTCCTCGACACTCTTGTCGATCCGCGTGATCTCCTGCCAAACGATTCGTCCAGCCCCGATATTGAGGTGACCGACCTCGGAGTTGCCCATCAGCCCACACGGCAATCCCACCTTCTCACCGCTGCAGTCGAGGAAAGTCGTGGGGTATTGCTGCCGGAGATCCAGGAGAAAACGTGGTTCAGCAAGAGTGACCGCGTTGGAGGGCGACGCTGCAGCTTCCCCAAAACCATCGAGGATGATCAGTGCTAGGGGTGAAACCATGGAGATCGCCTCAGGACATCATCTTCTCGACAGCCGTGCGTACCGACGAGTGAACATCGCGCACTTCTGAAAGGACCGACTCAT
>JAYZDB010000279.1:0-3883 GCA_036338025.1 Planctomycetota bacterium | reverse complement strand
TACGTATTCGGGGAAGTCGAAGACGAATTTAGCGAGACGTCTGAAAATGCAGAGCGCTTGTCGAATGGAACCGTGCGACTTCCTGGCCGCATGCGTCTTGACGAGTGTGACGAGTGGGTGGGTACCGAGTGGCGTGGTGCGTCGAACACCGTTAGCGGGTTGATCACGGAGCGCCTTGGCCAACTGCCTGAGCCTGGCTCAGTGCTTTCGATTGACGGTGTCGAAGTCGTTGTCGAAGAAGTTTCACGCCACGTTGTGACATCGGTGATCGCAACACCGCTGCCGGAGCCTGAATCCGGATCGGAAGAAGATCCAGAGATCCAGACTTCGACTCCTGAGTCGTCCAGGCCACCCGAAGTGACTGAGGATGAGGAGCGTGACGATGACTAGTGTAGTGATCGTCCTGATCGTTTTGGCGCTGGTGCTGGTCAATGGCCTGTACGTGGCGAGCGAATTTGCAATGGTCGGGGTGTCGCGGGCATCCGTCGATGCGGAGGTCGAGGCGGGCAATCGGACGGCAAAACGCGTGCGTGCTATTCTGCGTGATCCTCGCCAACAGGATCGCTACATCGCGGCTACTCAACTGGGGGTAACACTCGCCAGTCTCGGACTCGGCATGTACGGGGAGCAGAGGATAGCGACCCAGCTATTGGTCTGGTTCGAACCGCTTGGTGAGAGCGCCTGGGTTTCGGCTCACGTGTTGGCGAGCATCGTGGCGGTCGGCTTCATGACGATTATGCACGTAGTCCTGGGCGAGATGGTTCCGAAGTCCATCGCCCTGGCCAACCCTCGCTCGGCAGTGCTGTTCACGGTTTCGATTGGCTTGACGACGAAGTTCCTCCTGCTGCCACTGGTCCTACTGCTGGAGTGGTTGGGTAACCGGATCATGCGCTTATTCGGCATCGACCGATCGGAGGCGCATGCGCACCTGCACACCGAAGAAGACCTGATGCAAATTGTGCGGGCCAGCCAGGAGGGCGGCGAGTTGACGTCGGAATCTGGCAAGGCGCTCAGTGAGATGTTCGACTTTGCGAGCCTGAAGGCAGAAGAGGTCATGGTGCCGCGGGTCAACATCCACGGTTTGACGCTGGGTGCTACCACCGACGAAATCCGTCAAGTTCTCAAGGAAGGTCAGCACACTCGCTACCCGGTCCACGAGGAAGGTCTCGATGAGATCATTGGCATGGTGCACATCCGTGATCTCATGCAGTTGCTGCGCCATTCGCAGTCACTCGAACGGGCGGTGGTGCGGCCCATCACCTTCGTGCCCGAGACCATGCCGGTCGATCAGGTACTGGGTACCATGCGTCGAGAAAAAATCCACGTGGTGATCGTGATGGACGAGCAGGGTGGCACCGCCGGCCTGTTGACGGTCAAGGATCTCTTTGAGGAGGTCGTCGGCAAGATCGAGGAGGGCGCGGTAGAGCGCGAGGGACGGGTTGAGGCGTTCCGCGACGAGGACGGCCGCATGCACGTGCTCGGTACCCTACGGATCGATGAACTCGCAGAGGTTTTGCAGGAGGAGTTTCCTGGTTTCGCTCCGGATCCACAGGCTGACCCGGAGTCAGCGCTGGTTACCGAGGTGCTGCCACCGACCGACGCCGAAACCGTCTCCGGCCTGGTCCTGCTGCAACTCGGCCGACCGGCGCGGGTCGGAGATACCGTGATGCACGGACCGATCCGCCTGGTGGTGATCGAGGTGGAAGGCCGTGGGGTACGGGAGTGCCTCGTGCAGACGAACGGCGGTTCTTGACCGAGTGAGGTAACTTACCGGGGCGTCGCGACCAGATCGCTCAACTGGCGTGCCAGCCCGAGCAGGCCTGCGCTCTGGAGGTTGCACATCAGGGCGACCACGATGCCTTCGTCCGGTCGAAACACCAGCATCGTGGTGACCCGTGGTTGGCCACCGCTATGGCCGACCATGCGAGGCTTGTCGGCCTTCAGCACGCGAAAGCCCAGACCATACTTGAGCGGCTTGCCGCTTTTGGTCTGGGCTGGTGTCCACATCGCATCGAGGGTGCTCGGTTTCAGTAGTTTGCCTGCTAGCAGGGCGTGACAGAACCGTACCAGGTCGCCAGCCGTTCCACACAGTCCACCGCCGGGGATCTTGTTACTGGTGTCGACGATATGTGCGTTGAGGAGTCGGCCCCGCGGTCCGCGGCGGTAGCCCTGGGCGCGGTGTGGGATGATGGCGTCGAGCCTGTCTTCGCGGGTCTTGGTCATGCCGGCGGGGTCGAAGATGTTGGCCTGTAAGTAGTCGACGAACCCCGTGCGGCTGGCGCCGACCGCCGCGGCCCCGACCAGGTTGTAGCCGTAGGTGGTGTAGTGATACTTGTCACCCGGCTCGTGGAGCAGCCGATCGGAGGAGAAGATCTTGAGAGCTGCGGTGACCGAGTCGTAGTGGCGGGTGCTGAAGATCTCCTTGGCTCGGTAGTGGCGTACACCGCCCTGGTGAGAGAGCAGGTTGCGGGTGCTGAGTCGGAAGCGCTTCTTGGGAAATTCGGGTACGTAGGACTGCACCGGGGCGTCCAGATCGAACTTGCCCTTCTCGACCAGTTGCATCACTGCCACGGCGGTAACTGGTTTGGAGATCGAAGCCAGGCGGTAGACCGTGTCAGCAGTCGCCGCAACCTGATTCTCGAGGTCCGCGTGGCCAAATCCCCGGGTCCAGACCAGCTTGCCGGCCCGGCCGATGGCGACACTCAAGCCGGGAATCGACTTGGCCTTCATTGTCCGGGTGATCTTCGCCTCGCAGGCGGTGACCTCGGACTGCGAGAGGCCGTCCTGCGCCAGCGCCGTACTGCCACTGACGAGGCTGCCTACGAACGCCGGCAAGATTGCGTTTCGAAGCGCGTGCATCAACGGATCTCCAGGTCTGTCAAACCCATTCTACCGCACCGTCCGGCAGCAGGTACAGGATCAACATGGAACCACCCGTGACGCCGGGGACGTGTACGGAGTCCGGTGCGAACACCGCCCAGCCGGGCTTACAGCTGTCAAAGACCGGTTCGCCACTCCACGCGAACATCAGGTTGATCTCGCCGAGGGGGTGCTTGTGGCGTGGGCCATCGCCAGCCGACAAGACAACATCGAGGCTGAAGCCGTTTTGTTCCTTCGCCAGCCGCCCGAATTTCACTGGACCACTCTCCCGCGGCAGCAACCAGCCATCTTCGACACCAGCGGCCATGGCCGCACGAATCGCCTGGATCTGTGGGCTGTCGATTTCGTGCCTTGCATCGAGTTCTGCCTTGGCGGCTGCGGGGTCCGCCAGGGAGAGATCGCGCAGAGATGCGGTGAGTGGCTCTAGCAGGGCGAGCAGGTCTTCGGCTGTCATGGGGGCTTCGTAGCATCCCGGCATCCACCGGACAAGCCGGCGATTCCCTCCGGCGTGAAAGATGTGCTCGTGGTCGGGTGGTTTCCCGATACCTTGTCCGTATGGCTGAGAATGACCTCGATCGCCTGATAGCTGCCGCCAAGGATGTTGCAACCCGTGCCTATGCTCCTGGCTCGAATTTCGCCGTCGGTGCCGCCCTGGAGGCCGAGGATGGTCGGGTCTTCGTCGGCTGCAACGTGGAGAACGCCAGCTTCGGCCTGACCGTGTGTGCGGAGCGCAACGCGGTGTGTCACGCCGTCGCGGAGGGCGCCCGTCGATTCGTTCGCTGTGTGGTCTACACGCCGCTATCGGAGCCTGGTCTGCCCTGTGGGGCCTGCCGGCAGGTGTTGGCCGAGTTTGGGCGGACGATGGAGATCGTGCTGGTGGGGACTTCGGAGGTGGTCAGGACGATGAGCCTGGCCGAGATCTTGCCCAAGCCGTTCCTATTTGAGGATCTGGAAGCCGGGAACTGATCCGCAGGGCGGGAGGCACTGGATCGTCCTCCCAGGT
>JAYZDB010000278.1:0-9673 GCA_036338025.1 Planctomycetota bacterium | reverse complement strand
TCGAGTTGGACCTGATCTGGGCTGATCCGGCTCTGTGGCAAGGCCTGGAAGAACTGGTTGTTGCCGCCGAGCAGGTGAATATGCGACCGGGTGATCGAGCCAGCCGCGCCGATGCTGTTGACGATCGTTGTGCCCGCCACCTCGTCCTCGATTGCGTAGGCCGCTTGCAGCATCTCGACACTCGGTTCTCGGCGCTGTTCGGTCGCCCAGAGGAGGACCTGGCGATCGGTGAATGGAAAAGCGTTGCCTGTCATGGCAACTCCGGGCGCCCGCCAGACCTCCTCTTCACGCAGGATCCTCGCAGCCCGATCGGGAAGGAAGCCGGGCCGCTCGCCGCCGGGCACACTGCCGCGCTTGAGCCGGTCTGGTAGACAGACCAGTTCGACGGGTGCCCCGAATACCGTAGCGGTTCGACCGCCAGCGAGATTGAGTAGCCGTTGTGGCACGAGGGCAAACGGATCTCTAGGAGTATCGGGGATGGGCAAAGCAGGAGGGCGTTTGTGACAGATGGCCGTAGCCATGAATAGTACACCCTAGCCAAGGTCAATCAGAGCTTGGGCAGTTTCCTTGGGCAGAACCGCCCATGCCCTGGAAACCTGAAACCCGTGTGCGCCCTTGCTCTCGAACGGATCCAACTCGATACTCCTGGCACCCCTCCCGCAAGCAACCCTCGAAAGTCTTGAAGATCGCCTTTTTTGGCACTAGCGATTTCGCCCTCCCCAGTCTGCAGGCCTTGGTGGACGCAGATCTGCCGCCGGCCTTGGTGGTCACCAAGCCGGATGCGCCGCGTGGCCGGGGACGGAAGATCTACCCGCAAGAGGTCATGCTCAAGGCCAAAGAGCTCGAGCTGCCTTGCGAGCAGCCCGAAGACGTTCATGCACCTGAATTCATGGACAAGTTGCGGTCGATGGATTTCGACATCGGGGTGGTGATCAGCTACGGGGTCGTGATGCAGGAGGCCCTGTTCAACATGCCGCAGAAGGGCTGCATCAACGCACATGCTTCCTTGCTCCCGCTGTACCGCGGGGCGGCTCCGATCCAGCCCACGATCCGCGATGCGCATGACAGGACAGGTGTCACGATCATCAAGATCGGCGCAGAACTCGATGCCGGCGACATCATATTTGTCGAGGAACACCAGATCAGCCCGAAGGTGACGGCTGGCGTCCTCCGCAAGGAACTCTCGGAGTTGTCCGGCAAGGCGCTGGTCACGACGCTGAAGATGGTGGCCGAAGGTGCGGAGACCTACACACCGCAGGACCACGCCTCAGCCTCCATGGCGCCCAAGATCGAGAAGGCAGACGGCATCATCGATTGGTCCAGGCCAGCTGTGGAGATCGAACTCCTGGTGCGGGCCATGTCACCCAAGCCCGGCAGCCAGACCCGTCTGGGTGCACGCCGCTTCATTGTGATGGAGGGAGAGGTCGAGCAGGACCTCTATGGCATGGGCATCACTGGCGCGATTCAATCTGCTGGCGAGGAAGGCATTCGGGTCTGTACCGGCAAGGATCTCTACCGGATTATTCGCATCAAGCCGGAGAACGGCCGCAACATGACGGCTGGAGAATGGGTGCGGGGACACCCGCTGCCCCCCGACGCCCGTTTCGGATGAAGCCCACAGCCAGGCGAGAATCGCAGCCGAAGACCGGCGGCCCCGTCGGGTCTGCTCGGCGCGCAGCCCTGAACGCCCTGTTCGCGGTCGAGAAGGGCAAGAGTGAGCGCCTGCGCACGGCGTTGGATCGCCGCAATCTCGAAGGCAAGGACATCGGTCTGGCGTGGGAGCTTGCCCTGGGCACGGAACGGACTCACCAGTTTCTCGATTTCGTCCTCAGCAAGTTCGTGGACCGCGCCTTGCCCAAAGACCCGCTGCTTCTCTCCGTACTCCGCCTGGGCGCCTACCAACTCCTGAACCTCTCACGCATGCCCCCGCACGCGATCCTTAACGAAACAGTCGACCTCCTGGAGAACAACCGAGGGTTTGCCAATGCAGTTTTGCGCAAGCTGGCGCACAGCATTCACGATAGCCCTGCCGACCCACTCAGGCCGGACCGCGAGATCCCCTTGCCCGAGGGGACGGGCGGTGCCCGCAGCCTGGTGTTTGACGAGCCGGCGTTGCCGACCCTTGGATCACCGGAGTTCCTTGCGGCCCGCCACGGCATGCCAGGCTTCCTGGTGCAACGCTGGGTCGATGCACTGGGCTTTGCCGATACCGAGATGGTCTGTATTGCCGCGAACCTGTCGGCGCAGGTCGTGCTGCGCCCGACCTGGCTGTGTAGCGGCGAGGATTTGGCGGCCGCTCTCGCCGCACAAGGCGTCGAAACTTCACCGACCGGAATCGATGACCTGCTGGTGGTCGAATCGGGTTACCCGTTTCGTGGCCCGGCTTTTGAGAAGGGTTGGTTCATTGCGCAAGACCCGACCGCCTACCAGGCAGCCAAAGCCGTCGGCGCGCAACCGGGCGAGACCATCCTCGACCTGTGCGCGGCCCCGGGCACCAAGACAACAGTGCTTGCCGAGGCTGTCGGGGAGGGTGGCCAGGTGCTGGCGTTTGACACGGATGTTCCACGGCGCCGGCACATCCTCGAGAATCTCGAGCGTCTCAAGCTCAGCGACAGGGCTGCCGTGCTCGAGACCCTCGAAGGTCAGGGGCCGGTCGATCGCGTGCTGGTGGACGTGCCCTGCTCCAACACCGGGGTGTTGTCGCGCCGTGTCGAGGTTCGCCGTCGGCTGCGGCCCTCGACTTTTGAGGGCCTGGCGGAGATCCAGCGTTCGTTGCTTAGCCAGGCGCTGGGGTTCTGCAAGCCAGGTGGCACCGTGACCTACTCGACCTGCTCGATCGATGCCGCCGAGAACCGCGACGTGATCGATGCGGTGGCGGCGGAGCACCCGGGTTGGGAGGTGGTCTCTGACCGCCTTACCATCCCCGAACCACTCGGCTGCGATGGCGGCTACGTGGCGACCTTGCGAAACACCTAGCCGACTCGAAACAGCGGCTCTTCCGCTGCTGTTGACCAGGGTTCCCGTGCGAAGGGGTTTGCGGGGCTGGCTTCGGTCTGACCGAACTAGCGGGGATACCTGCTGGCCGGGAATTCCCCCTCGGAGTACGGTCTCAGGCTTCGGTCTGCGCCGATTCCTGCTATAGAAACCGCCCCATGGCAGCCAGAAGAACCCCGAGATCCTCCAGCGGCGCCCGTGGCCGACGCGCGTCCTCCCGTTCTGCACCGGCGACCAACACCACCGGCATCATTGTCGGCGGCGGTGTTGTCCTCGTGGTGGTCCTCGTGGTGGCCATGACGATGTTTGGCGAATCGAACACACCGGCTACGGGGGGCAAGCCAGCGCCTTCCGCCAACGCGGTGAAAAAGCCGGTGCCGCAACCCACGAAGGACCCCAGTCTGCCACCAGCCAAGGCCGGCAAGGAACCGGCCAGGCCGGCGCCCGAACTGCGGGTCGGGGACCGGGCCACGGCCGACGCCTATTACTTGAAGGCAAAGAAGATGAACGACGATGGGCGGCGTGCGCAGGCGACTGGCGACAACAAGGAATTCAACCGGCTGATCAACGACAGCTGGGACACCCTCGAAACCCTGGATTCCAGTCTCGAAACCTACACGGACTGGCTCGCAGAGGCAGACCTCGAGGACTGGCGCCTGCCGCCCGCCTACGTCAAGCTCCAAAAGCGGCTCAATGTGTACGACAAGCTCCGCGGCCGCCTGCGCCGTGTGAAGGGCAACCGCCAGAAGAAATAGCACAGCACCAGGCGCTCCATGCTGCTCGGTTACAACACCAATGGCCTGCAGAACCACCGGCTGCCCGACGCCCTGCGGCTGCTCGCGGATCATGGCTACCAGGCGGTAGCCCTGACGCTGGATGTCCAACACCTGGATCCGTTCCAGGTTTCGCCGGCGCAGGTCCGTGAGATCGCGGATCTTTTGGAGTCCCTGGGAATGGCGGTGGTGATCGAGACGGGCGCCCGCTTCCTCCTGGATCCCGACCACAAGCATGAGCCGACCCTGATGACCCGTGACGAGGCTGGCCGCCAGCTCCGCCTGGAGTTCTACAGCCGGGCCGCCCGGGTCGGTGCTGAGCTGGGGGCGGCGGTGGTGTCGTTCTGGTCTGGCGTCGACCGGGGTGGTCCGGCAGACACCGAGACCACCCTACGCGCCGGGGTCGAGGCGGCCTGCGAGCGGATCCGGGCCGAAGGGCTGGTGCCGGCTCTCGAACCCGAACCGGGCATGGCGGTATCGACGGTGGCTGATTATTTATTGTTGTCGGAGCAGCTCGGCACCGCCGCGCCATCGCTATGTCTGGATGTGGGGCACCTCTACGTCACCGGGGAGGGCGAACCGGGGGAAGTTATCCCGGCGGTTGCGGACCACATCGCCCAGGTGCACCTGGAAGATATTCGTCGAGGCGTACACGAACATCTGCTCCCCGGGACCGGGGACGTCGACTTCCAGGCCGTCCGAAGCTCTTTAGAACAATCGGGTTACAAGGGACCTGTCTGTTTTGAACTGTCTCGATCGAGCCACCTGGCGCCGACTGCGGTGCAGGCCTGCCGGGAGACTTGGGAAAACTCGGGATAAAGGGGCACCGTTGACGTTCCCGGGGGTCTGACTATCGTAGGCGCGTCCCGTGGTCTGGGCTTCGAGGGGGGCGCGCATTGGCCTTCCTCTCGCTCCCCGACCAGCCCCCAGCCATCAAGAACACGCGCATGCGGCAGTGCCCGACCCTCAGAGGAGATGAACGCCCCCTGATCACGCACTCGATAGCGAGTGGTCGGTGCATGGAGCGTCAGCGTGGTTTCTATCACAAGTGCCACCGCTGTGAGTTCGGCGGCAAGGCCGCCGATTTCACCTTGCCGTCCACCAACGGCACCAACGGTGCGGTCAGCCCGGCGACGCAGCCGGCCGATGTGGTTGTAGAAGCTCCGCACGCAGGCAATGGTGTTGCCGCGCGGGGTGACACGAAAGACCTTCGCGACAGCGCCGTCGTACCCGAGATTCGCGAAGCCTCAGCCGACGCTGGCTACGGCGGGTAGCGCGCCCGGGTCAGTCCAGGAGGTCGCGAATCTGCTGGTCGGTCAGCAAGCGCTTGCTGGATTTGCCAGCGTCGAGGACCTTCTGGATCACCTCTTCGCTGGCCTCGACTCCCATCCTCTCCAGGACCCAGCTGACGTTGGATCGACCGCTCATCGGGCCGACGCGGATCTTCTGTTGCAAGCCGACCATGCCAGCCGGGACCCCTGAGTAGACCATGTCGGCGAGCTCGGAGTCGCCCTTCTTGTAGGCCTTGATCACCGCTGCGGCGTGGACCCCGGTGCCAGTTTCGAAGGCGTCGTCCCCGAACACCGGGTAGTTGTTGGGCACCGTAATACCGACCGCGTCCGCCGATACGGAGATGTACTCATTGAGTCTGGCCAGGTCGTTGTCGATCCAGCCCAGCAGCCGCAGGTTGACCAGCAGTTGGTCCATTTCGGCGTTGCCGGCCCGTTCGCCGATCCCCAGGGCGGTGGCGTGGATGCGGTCGGCGCCGGCCCGGATGGCGGCGAGGCAGTTCGCGATGCCCAGGCCCCGGTCACGGTGGCCGTGCCAGTCGATCTGGATCTCTGGGTCCACCGCCGCGGCGAGGTCCGCGACGAACTTGATGACCGCATAGGCACCAGCCGGGGTCGAATGGCCCACCGTGTCGCAGACGCACAGGCGCCTGGCACCCAGCTCCATCGCCAGGGTGTAGAGGCGACGGACGGTGTCGGGCTGGGCTCTTGAGGTGTCTTCGGTCACGTACATGACCGGCAGGTCATTGTCGCGGCAGAACGACAACGAGGTGTCCGTGTGCTCGAGGAGTTTTTCGACCTCCCAGCCCTCGGTGAATTGGCGGATCGAACTGCTTCCGATGAAGGCGGCGACTTCGATGGCGATGCCGGCGCGTTGGGTCAACTCGACGACCGGCTCGATGTCGTGGATGAGGGTGCGGCAGGCGACATTGGGACGGATTTTCATCCCTTGATCCGCGATTTCCTGCGCCAGCCGCAGAATGTCCTCGCGTGGCCGCCCTCCGGCACCGGGCAGGCCCAGGTTGACCCCTTCGATCCCCAGGCTCTCCATGAGGTGTAGGAGTTCCAGTTTTCGTTCTACGCTGGGATCGGAGACTGAGGGTGACTGTAATCCGTCGCGCAGCGTCTCATCATTCAGGTCGACTGGTTTGCTGGGTTGGAAATCGTCGCCATCCGTATTCCAATCGTAAATGAGGTCTTCGATGCGCTGCATGGCGGTGGATTGTAGCATCTCACCTACCTGATCCCGAGAGAGCAGTGATTCCCCCAAGGGGGCGTACGAGTCATGATCATCATGAAGTTTGGCGGAACCTCTGTGGGAACCGCCGAATCCATCCAGAACGCACTCAACATCGTGCGAGAGCGCGCGCACCTGAACCCGGTGCTCGTGGTCTCGGCCCATGCTGGTGTCACCAACGCCCTGGTCGAGTTGGGCGAGGCAGCGCCAGCTGGCCAAGCCGATGTGTCTGCGATCACGGACCGCCACATCGGTTTGCTGAAAGACCTCGGCCTGCCCTTGGATCTCCTCGATGCCCAGCACGCTGAGATGACCGGTCTGGTGCGTGGCATGGAACTCGTTTCCGAAGCGAGCCCACGCGCCCTCGACTTGCTGTTGAGTTTTGGGGAGCGTTGCTCGACCCGGGTGCTGGCGGCGTACTTTTCTCAGTCGGGCGTGCCGGCCCAGGCAGTCGAGTCCTTCAGGGTTGGATTGCGGACCGACAGCAATTTTGGGCGTGCTCACCCCGTGCCCGATGACGGACGCATTGCGAAGAACTTCGCTGAGATTGATGGACTTCCGATCGTGACCGGATTCCTGGGACTCGACGGTCGCGGCAACATCACCACCCTGGGCCGCAACGGTTCGGATTATTCCGCGGCCTTGTTTGGCAACGCCCTTGATGTTGACGAGATCCAGATCTGGACGGATGTCGATGGTGTCATGACTGCTGACCCGCGTCTGGTCGAAGGAACCCGGCCGATTCCTACCATGAGTTTTGGGGAGGCCAGCGAGCTGGCCTACTACGGCGGCAAGGTCTTGCACCCAGCGACAATCCAGCCCGCGATGGAGAAGTCAATCCCGGTGCGCGTGCTCAACACCCACAACCCGGATAACCCCGGGACGGTGATCTTGCCGGTCTATGACGAGACCAGCACACCAGTCCGTGCAGTTGTTCACAAGACGCAGATCCACCTCATCAACCTGGTGTCACCGCCGATGCTGCAGCAGCATGGTTTTCTGGCCAAGGTGTTTCGGATTGCAGCGGAACACCGAGTGGACGTGGATCTGGTCGCAACCTCAGAGGTCTCGATCACCATGACCGCTGACCGAGCGGACCACCTGCCAGCATTCTGCGAACAACTCGCGGAACTTGGTGAGGTATCCGTGGAGGCCGACCATGCGTTGATCTGCGTCGTTGGCCAAGGCATCGCCCAACACAAGGGTGTCGCCGCCAAGGTGCTTGGAACCCTGGCCGAAATTGGGGTGAGGGTCCGCGTGATCAGCCAGGGCGCGATCAAGGTGAACATCGGACTGGTGATCGATCAGGTCGATCTGAAAAAAGCGGTCTCTGCCCTGCACGCATGCTTCTTCGAACAATAGGCGGACCACCTGACTCCTAGCGAGACACCGCGACGCAAGCCTTCCGGCAAGGCTCGTCTGGGCCTGGCGGCGGGGTCGACCTTGGCGGCTTTGTTGGTAGCCGAGATCACCCTGCGCGTGGTCTGGACGCCTTGGTCGATTCAGTCCCACCAACTGTTTGAGAGCCATGAGGTCTATGGATGGGCGCCGCGGCCAGGGATTGAGGGCGTGCGCGTGACGCCCGAATATCGTCACAGCGCGCACAACACCCGGCAAGGCCTCCGGGGCCACCGCGTGTTCGGCAGGCGGAGGGCTCTTGATAGTGAAGCCCGGGTGCTGTTTGTGGGCGACTCATTCACCTACGGACTTGGCTCACCGGACGCAGAGACTTTCGTCGAGAGGTTCAACCTGGCCTACCCGGGCGTCGAGGTCGTGAACGCTGGCGCCAACGGCTACTCAACCCGCGAGTGCCTGGCCGTTCTCGATCATCTCGGCGCAGCCTTGGTGCCGGACGTGTCGGTGTATGTGTTCTTTTGGAATGACCTGGAAGACAACTTGAAGCGCACGGCACCCGATTTCACGGTGGGTGAAGGCGGGCTGGTGGTTCGCTCCGATCGATCAAGGCCGACCTCGGACCCCTTGGAGCTTCGGCCAAACGCGGTGCTCGAGACCCACTCTCCGTTCGAGAGGCTCTATCTCTCAGCCCTGGTCCGCGAGGGGTTCAGGGGGTTCCGCTACAACGTTTTTGGGGTCAAGCAACGGGCCATTCACACCGAGCAACTCAAGGCCGAAGCCTGGCGCAAGACGGAGGAGTTGCTTCGGGTGATGAAGGTGCGATCGACGGAGATCGGAACGAAACTCGTCCTTGTCTGCCTGCCGGACCACAATCAGGTCAACGAGGCGGCGATCATCAAGAACATCGAGCCGCTGAATTTTGAGGTGCAGGCGGAACTCGCGGCGATCTGTCAGAAGCACCAGATCTCCTACGTCGACCTTCTGCCGGGAATGCGGAAAATGTGGCAGAAGGGTGGTACGGATTTCTACTACTACGCTGACCGGCATCTGACCCCGAGGGGCAACGCCGCGGTTGCGGAACTCCTGGTCGCTGCCCTGGAACCGCTCCTTGCTACGAAGCGTTAATTCGCGCCGAGATCGTGGAAGAACCCCTGGGTGTCGTCGAGCTCGGCGAGATACATGTGCCAGTCGATCCGCTCGTCGTCTTGGATGTTCTCCTCCGCGGCAGAAGAACCGAACAGGTAGTTTACTACCCAGTCGTTGAGATAGGCCTCGCCGGTCAGGGTGCGGCCGTCAAGAAACGGTTCGACTGAGATCAGTTCACGCTTGATCAGGCAGGAGTAGTCCATCAAGAACCGGCGGTTCTGTATCAACTCGCCTTCGGTCCGGCTGATCAGCCTGAGAAGATCGGCGACATCGGCGTAGGCGTTGCCTTCGTAGAGCTCCTTGAAGAGGAGATGGATCACGCACACCATCTCCTTTTCGCGCAAGTTGTATTCACGCATCAGCCTGACGCCTGGAAACTTGCCCGAATCGGGAGTCGAGCCCAGGCGATCACGGACCCTCTCCCAACACCGGCGGATCCGCTGATTCAGGTCGCGGTCCGGTTGGAACGTGGCGTTGTGCAGGCGGCCCCATCGGTCGGTAGCAAAGACGCGGGCGCTGCGTAGCTGGTACAGATTGTGGATGACCCGAAGATCGACCAGGAACTCACCGTTGCTCTCGTACGGGTCGTGGTGACCGGGACCCCTGGCTTCGTCGGTGGGCTTGCCAGTGATCTCCTGGCGGAAACAGTCAAGGCTCTGGTCGGAGAGGGTGAAGCGGGCCCCGAGCAGATTTTCGGGGTTCTCCTCAGCATCATCGAGTACCACCAATCCAGCTTCTCGCAGGGGGCAATCCGGGCGCAGCAGGTCGATACGCGACATCGCCTCGTAGGTACACTCGAAGATCGAGGCTAGGATCAGGCGGCCTTCGAGCGCAGGATCTTCGCAATGCATTCGATGGTGGAGCAAGAGCGATAGAAC